>CAZMSN010000059.1:0-9994 GCA_964569015.1 uncultured Acidimicrobiaceae bacterium
TCCCACAGCTCGTCGAGCTGGGCGAGCGAGAGTTCCCCCAGTGACACCCCGGAAGCAGCGGCAGCTTCCTCCATCGCCCGAAACCGCGCCCCGAACCGGGTGTTGGCCTGGCGCAGCGCCAGCTCCGGGTCAACCCCGAGATGCCGCCCCAGGTTGGCCACCGCGAACAGCACGTCTCCCAATTCGGCCCGGGTCTCGGCGCTGTCACCGATCGCCCGGCTCAGCTCGGCGATCTCCTCCTGCACCTTCTCCAGCACCGGCGCCACCTCGTCCCAGTCGAAACCGACCGTCGCCGCCCGGCGCTGCAGCTTGTCGGCCCGGGCCAGGGCGGGAAGCGCCTCGGGCACGTCGTCCATGAGCGAGCCCAACTCCTTCTCCCCGGCCTTGATGTCCTCCCAGTTGGCCTTGACGGTGTCGCTGTCGGGAGCGACCACGTCCCCGAACACGTGGGGATGGCGGCGCACCAGCTTGCGGCGGATGCCCTCGGCGACCTCCTCGACGTCGAAGGCGCCCGCTTCGCGGGCCAGGGTGGCGTGCAGCACCACTTGCAGCAGCAGGTCGCCCAGCTCCCCCTCCACCTCGGCGTACGCCCCATAATCGGCCTCCCCTCCCGGCGCCTCCCCCGGCAGAGCCAGGAGTGTGTCCACCGTCTCGTATGCCTCCTCGATCAGGTGGCGCACCAGCGTGTGGTGGGTCTGCTCCCGATCCCAGGGGCACTCGCGGCGAAGGCGCCGGATCGTCTTCACCAGGCCGTGCCAGCCCACCGGAGGCGGGTCCAGGTAGAGGCTGGTGCGAGGCCCGGGCTCGAGTCGCGCCAGCTGGCTCAGCGGCACCGTGATGACGGTCTCGTCCCTCGCCCCGAGCGAGTCGAGATACGTCACCGGCGTGTCGTCCGGCAGCACCTTCGCCAGCTCGACGGCGACGTCGGCGAGCACCACCGGCCGGTCGACCTGGGTGACGATCGTGGCGCAATGGAGCGGCAGCGGGTCGGGGAGGTCACGCCCGTCGAGGATCTGGGCGGCGCGAGCGATCGGGTCGAGCCCGACCCGCTCGAAGAGCAGGTCGAGGAACGACTCTCCGGGAATCACCGCCACCGTGAGCTCGGCATCTTCGGCGCGCTCCCGCACCAAACCGACCGCACGCTCCCCCACTACGGCACTTCCCGGCACGACGTAGGCGGTCGGGCCGGCGGCGGCCGCTTCCAGCACGCGCCCGGCGATCGCCTCGTACACGTCGTCCAGGCCGGAGGCCTGGTCGTAGAGGTCGTCGCACGCCACTACCTCCCTCAGGGCGGCCAGCTCGGAGACGGCAGGATGCTGGAGGGTGCGGGCGATCACCGTGGTCCCCGGCGATACCAGGATCCCCAATGTCGGCCCCGGGAGTCGATCGAGACCCGCCGGGCCGAGCCCGACAATGATCAGATCGGGCTCACTCACTGGGCGGGGTGATGCCGTTGGCGGCGCCCGACCAGACGCCGACCGTCGGTGAGACGTCGATGTCGGCGTCCAGGATCGCGGCGTTGAACCACTCCGAGTAGAGCGAGGTGACGAAGGAACCGTCGAGCCACTCGAGGGGATCGTCGATGAACTCCTGGGCGGAGGCCGGCAACAGCCGCTCTTCGACGATGATCACATGCCACAGCTCATTCGCCTCCACCGGACCTGTCGGCTCGTTCAGAGGAGCCCTGGCGGCGAGAGTCGAGAAGTCGATGCCGGCGCTGGCGATCGAGATCGGGCACGTCCCGTCGCTGGACACCAATCCTCCCGGGCTCATCGTATCGAGTGAGACCTCGTCGACGAGATCGAGGAAGTCCTCCCCGCTGTCGAGCCGCTCCATCACCTCCTGGGCCTCCTCGAACGTCTCGACGGCGATGTGGCGAACGCATACCTTGGCGAGTTCCTGAGGGCTGCTCTCCAGCAGCGTTTCGATGCGGGCCGGATCGAGGTCGAGCAGGTTGGGAACCACGGTATCGCGAAGAAGGGTGTTGAGCGCATCGGCCCGGATCGCGTACTCACCCAGATCATCGGCCGCCGTCGGGGAGGCGAGCAGTGCCGCGTAGCGCGCCGGGGGGTTGGCGAGCCGCTCGTCGATGTCCTCCTCGGTGAAGGCCAACCCGAACTGCTCGGTGG
Source organism: uncultured Acidimicrobiaceae bacterium (assembly GCA_964569015.1). Lineage (GTDB taxonomy): Bacteria > Actinomycetota > Acidimicrobiia > Spongiisociales > UBA5794 > CAYQEC01. The sequence goes on from CAZMSN010000059.1 coordinate 2,130, forward strand.
CGGTGTCCTGCACCGCCCGTAGCACGATCAGCGTCGTCAGGTCGGTGCGCATCCTCTCACTGTCCACGCTCGGGGCGTCGTCGTAGCTGGGCCGGAGCCTGACCAGGTCGTCGCGGGTGATGTCGGTGCCGTTGACGGTGGCGAGCGAATCCGATGACGAGCACGCCGACGCCGCTAGCGCGGTCGCGGCGACGATCAGCAGGAGGCGTCGGGCTGTACACATGACGTTGTCTACTCCTCGGCGGAAGGCCACATTCTACGGATGAACTCGAGCTGTGAATCCAGCAGGGGGCCGCGGGGCACCGGGAGGAAGAGCTTGTCGGCTCGCACCACCGCTCTCCGGGAGAGGCGTTGGAGCCGGACCTGCTGCGACTCCCGCAACGCCACCGGGGCGATGCGGATCTCGTTGCGTACCTTGACGATCTCGGTGAGGCCCACTCGCAGGGCCTCGACTCGCAGCCGGGCGACGTCGAGGAGCGCACTGGCTGGAGGCGGCGGCTCGCCGTACCGGTCACGCCATTCGACGGCGACATCCTCCACCTCGGCGGGAGTCGTGGCCGCCGCCAGCCGGCGGTAGGCCTCGAGCCGCTCGTTGCCACCGTCGACGTAATCCTTGGGAAGGTGGGCGTCCACCGGCAAATCGATCCTCACCTCTGCAGTCTCCACCACCGGCGCCGCCTCCCCCTTGAGCTCGCAGACGGCATCAGCGACGAGTTCAACGTAGAGGTCGAAGCCGACTGCCGCGATGTGTCCCGCCTGGGTCTCGCCCAGGATGCTTCCGGCGCCCCGGATCTCCAGATCGCGCATCGCCAGCTCGAATCCCGAGCCGAGATCCGAGAACTCACCGATGGCCTCGAGCCGCTGGTAGGCGCTCTCCCCCAACGTCTGCCTCTCGGGATGGAACAGGTAGGCGTAGGCACGCTGACTCGATCTCCCGACCCGGCCGCGGAGCTGGTAGAGCTGGCCGAGGCCGAGACGATCGGCCCTCTCCACCAACAGCGTGTTGACCTGGGGAAGATCGAGCCCTGACTCGATGATGGTGGTGGCAACCAGCACGTCGTAGTCATGGTTCCAGAAGTCGAACATCACCTGCTCGAGCTGCCCTTCGCTCATCCGGCCGTGGGCGACCGCGAAACGGGCATCGGGCACCAGCTCGCGCAGCCCGGCAACCGCCCGATCGATCGATTGGATACGGTTGTGCACGTAGAACACCTGGCCTTCGCGCAACAACTCGCGGCGGATCGCCGCCGACACCGCGGACTCGTCGAAGGGCCCCACGTAGGTGAGGATCGGGTGACGATCTTCGGGAGGAGTGCGGATGTGACTGACTTCCCGGATCCCGGTGAGCGTCATCTCGAGGGTGCGTGGGATCGGCGTCGCCGTCAGCGTGAGCACGTCCACCGAGGTGCGGAGCCGCTTCAGCTTGTCCTTGGACGCCACGCCGAAACGCTGCTCCTCGTCGACGATGAGCAGCCCCAGGTTCCTGAACGCGATGTCCTCCGACAGCAGGCGATGGGTGCCGATGACGATGTCGACCTCGCCCGAGGCCAACCCCGCCACCACTTTCCTCTGCTGCGCCGCGGTGAGGAACCGGCTCAGCATCTCCACCCGCACCGGAAACGGTGCGAGGCGCTCCTCGAACGTCGAGAAGTGCTGCTGGGCGAGCAGCGTCGTCGGCACCAGCATCGCCACCTGCCTGCCCCCTTGCACTGCCTTGAAGGCGCCCCGCAGTGCCACCTCGGTCTTGCCGAAGCCGACGTCTCCGAAGATCAGGCGATCCATCGGCGACGGAGATTCCATGTCCCGCTTCATGTCGGCGATCGCCGTCATCTGGTCCGGCGTCTCCTCGAACGGGAACGCCGCCTCCAACTCCCGCTGCCACGGGGCGTCCGCCTCGAACGGATGTCCCGTCACTCGCGCTCGGGTACGGTGCAGGTCGACGACCTCCTCGGCGACCGCCGCCGCCGCCTTGCGCACCTTGCCTCGGGTGGTCGCCCAATCGGCTCCTCCCATCCGCGACAAACGTGGTGTCTCTCCGCCGGTGTAGCGGCGCACCGCCGCCAGAGCGTCGGTCGGCACGTAGAGGCGATCCTGGCCGTGGTAGGCGATGAGCAGGTAGTCACGTTCGACACCGGCGATCTCGCGGTGCACCAAGCCTTCGAAGCGGCCGATCCCGTGGTGGTAGTGGACGACGAAGTCCCCCGGAACCAGGTCGCGGTAGGCCGCCTCGGTGTTGCCGGCCGCGACGTGGCGGGGGCGGCGGTGGGCCCTCCTCCTGCCGGCGATCTCGCGCTCGCCGACGACGCCGAACCCCAGCGTCGGCGAGATGAACCCGTGGTGGATGCCGAGGGCGAGCACCGCCGGCTCGACCCTCTCCAGCGTGTCGCGCACCGAAAGGCCGTAGCCGGCATCGGCGAGGGCCCGAGTCACCCTGGTGGCCGCAGCCTCGCCGTCCATCGCCACGATGACGTCGACGCCCCGTTCCTGCCAGCGTTTCAGCCCGGTGACCAGCGACTCGGCATCACCGGCGACGGCATCGAGGCCCCGCAGCTCCAGCACCGGATCATCGGGCCCGGCCGCCGCCGGTGGGGCCTCGACCACCTCGTGGTCGCCCAGCGGCAGGTAGAGCACCGGATGGTCCCCGGCGGGCGGAGCGCCCCGGCCCCAGGTCGGGGCGAGGGTGACGGCGAGATCCGCCTCCTCACGGCGCAGCTCTTCGCTTCGCGCCCGCGATTGCACCGGGTCGAAGAGCACGACGAGGGCTTCGGCGGCATCGTCGACGAACGTCCTCGCCGGACCGAGCCACGGCAGCCAGGATTCGATCCCCTGAAAATGAATGCCGGCGGCGATGCGATCCCACGTCGAGACCGCCCACGGCTCCGACTCGGCCAGCTCTGCCGCCCGTGCTCGCACCTCACCATTGGGACGGAGCTCGCGCGCCGGGAAGGCTACGACCTGGGGTTCCTCGTCGATCGAGCGTTGTGAGCCGACGGCGAAGCGCCGGATCCCATCCACTTCGTCACCCCAGAACTCGATCCGGTACGGCGCCTCGCCTTGGGCCGGGAACAGGTCCACGATGCCGCCTCGGACCGCATACTCGCCCCGGGCCTCCACTCGATCCGTGCGGTGGTATCCGGCCTCGACCAGTCTCTCCACCAACGCCTCGAACGGCTCTTCGGTCCCGGCAGTGACCACGATCGGGTCGGGTGGCGAGCTGCCGAGACGCTGGGTGGCGGCTCGCACCGATGCGACGATGATCGTGCCCGCGGTCCCGGTGGCGAGCCGGTGCCGCGCCTCGCTGCGGTGGGCCATCGTCGTCACGTTGGGTGACACGTGCTCGAAGGGCAGAGTGCCCCAGGCCGGAAGGAGCATGGCGTCATCGGTGAACAGCGCCAGGTCGTCGACCAGCTCTTCGGCGGTCCGCTCGCCGGGAACGATCGCCACCAGTGGCACGTCGAGTCTCGCGGCGACGCCCGCCAGCGTGACGGCCCGCAGCGGCGGCGGTACCACGAGCCGCTCACCGGGCCCGGGATGGAACACTGCCGGCCATTGCCGGACGAGCGGGAGGAGGGGGGCAGTCACGAGCACGTCATCGTAATCGCCGACCTGCCGATCGAACCGAGGAGGGCTAGGCGCGGGCCTCCCGGAAGGCATGGCCGTAGCGCCTGAAGTAGTCCCAGGCGGAGAGCAACGTCGCCGCCACTGCCACCAGCATGGCCCACTCGTCGAGGAAGAACGGGCCCAGCTCCGAGCTCGACCGCACCATTGCCAGCCCGATCGCAGTGAACTGGAACATGGTCTTCCATTTGCCCCAGAAGCTCGGGGGGACCGTCGACTTGCCGAGGGCGGCCACCCCGCGCAGCCCCATCACCGCCAGCTCCCGCCCGATGATGACGAACACGGCCCACGACCAGGCGCGCTGGACCTCGATGAGTACCAGCAGGCTCCCGGTCACCAGCACTTTGTCGGCCACCGAGTCGAGGAAGGCTCCGAGCACCGTGGTGATCTCCCAGCGCCGCGCCAGGTAGCCGTCGACGAAATCGGTGACGGCGGCCACGACGAACACTGCCAGCGCGATGCCGAAGGCGTGATCGATGTGCTCCGACAGCAGCACGAACGCCATCACCGCCGGCGTCAGAGCGATGCGCACGTAGGCGAGGAGATTCGGGACGTTCATGTCTGATCCGTCGGCGATACCACGGCAGCGATGCTAACGCCGCGGGTCGGCCGTTTCAGATCGACCCGCCGGCGGGCCGCTCCAGAGCACACACTGGGGCAGCGGCCCAGTTGGCGGCGCGGCCGCACTGATCTGCTCAGTCGATCCAGCCGAAGCTCTTCGAGACGGCTTTCGACCATCGAGACCGGAGCCTCCGCCGCACTTCGGGATCCATCGCGGGCTCAAAGCGCCGCTCCTCGATCCAGTGCTCTCGCACCTCGTCGATGCCGGACCAGAACCCGATGGCGAGGCCCGCCGCATAGGCTGCCCCGAGAGCCGAGGTCTCCGTCACCGCCGGACGCACCACCGGGACTCCCAGGATGTCCGCCTGGAACCGCATGAGCAGCTCGTTGGTGACCATGCCGCCGTCCACCTTGAGTTCCCGCAGCTCGATCCCGGCATCGGCCTCCATTGCCTCGAGCACGTCACTGGTGGAGAACGCGGTCGCCTCCAACACGGCCCTGGCCACGTGGCCGGCCTCGCTGAACTGGGTGAGCCCGGCGATGATGCCCCGGGCGTCCGAGCGCCAGTAGGGAGCGAAGAGGCCGGAGAAGGCTGGCACGAAGTACACGTCGCCGTTGTCCGGAACCTGGGAGGCGAGCGCCTCCACGTCTCCGGCGTCGGTGATGAGGCGGAGCCTGTCGCGCAGCCACTGGACCCCGGCGCCCGCGACGGCGACCGAGCCCTCCAGTGCGTAGTGGGGCTTTCCGGTCCCGACCTGGTAGGCAACCGTGGTGAGAAGGCCCTGGGAGGATCGCACCTTGCGGAGACCGGTGTTGAGCAGCATGAAGCAGCCGGTGCCGTATGTGTTCTTCGCATCGCCCTGGCCGAAACACGCCTGGCCGAACATGGCAGCCTGCTGATCGCCGAGGATCCCTCCGACGGCGACGCCTTGCAGGATGCCGCGGGCTTGGCCGATGAGCCCGACGGAAGGGACGATGCGGGGCAGCATCGCCCTCGGGATCTCCATTGCCTCCAGGAGCATCTCGTCCCATCCCATGGTCTCGAGGTCCATGAGCATCGTGCGGCTGGCGTTGGTGACGTCGGTGACGTGCTCTCCGGTGAGGTTCCAGGCGATCCACGAATCGATCGTCCCGAAGATCGCTGAGCCGGAATCCGCTCGCTGCCGCAGCTCGGGAATGTGATCGAGGAGCCAGCGCAGCTTCGGCGCCGAGAAGTAGGTGGCGAGCGGAAGGCCGGTCGTGTCGCGGAATCGGTTCGGGCCTTCGCTACCCGCCAGCCGCCGGCAGAGGTCAGCGGTACGGGTGTCCTGCCAGACGATGACCGGCGCCAGCGGTTCGCCCGTCGCCGGGTCCCAGACGACGGTCGACTCGCGCTGGTTGGCGATCCCCACCGCCGCCAGGTCCGAGGGCTCGATTCCGGCGGCGTCGAGCGCTTCGACGACCACGCTCTCGGTGTTTGCCCAGATCTCGTGGGCGTCGTGCTCGACCCATCCCGGCTGCGGGGTGATCTGGGAGTGCTCCCGCTGAGCCTTGGCAACGATGGCTCCGGCGTGGTCGACGACGGCGAACCGGGTGCTCGTGGTCCCCTGGTCGATCGCTCCGATGTACGCCACGACGCCTCCTCACTCGATCGGACCGACCTCGCCTGCCGCCTGCCGAGCTGCCTCGCCGCCGCCGACGACAAATCGCTCGATGACATCGGCGCCGCCGGCGATCGTGAACTCGATCTCGGGACGCTCTGCCGCCGTGAATCGCTTCAGCACGAAGACCGCCGGGTCCATGCTTCCCGGTGGGCGTCCCACACCGCACTTGAGCCGCCAGAACGCCGAGGTGCCCAACGCCCCGATGACGGAGCGGGCGCCGTTGTTGCCGCCCGAACCACGATCGTGCTGAAACCGCAGTCTGGCGAACGGCAGATCGATGTCATCGTGGACGATCACCAGATCGTTCAGATCGACATGGTGATAGCGCACCAGCGGGGCCACGGCTCTTCCGGACTCGTTCATGAACGCTCGCGGGATTGCCAGGATCACCCGTGAGTCCGCGATCCGGATCTCCGCGACGTCCGCCTGGATGAACCGGCGCGCCCTCCGAAACCTACCTTCGTGACGATCGGCGACGGCAGCAACGACCTCTGCACCGAGATTGTGACGCGAGCCCTCGTAGGAGGACCCCGGATTGCGAAGCCCGACGATGAGCGGCAGGCGATCCGTGACGGCTCAGCCTTCCTCGCTCTCCACCGATTCCTCGGCGGCGCCCTCCTCCAACTCGGCTTCGATCTCCTCGCCTTCCTCCAACTCGGCCTCGGTGGGAAGCTCTTCCTCGAGTTCACGCGGGGCGAGAACGGTGACGAGGGGACGATCGACGTCGTCGATGTAGACGACCCCTTCGATCTCGGGCAGATCCGACACCTTCAACGTATCGCCGATGCGGAGTTCATCGATCGAGATCGAGATCGACGAAGGGATCGCCGTCGGCAACGCCTCGATGAGGATGCTGTTGGCGATCATCTCGACGAAGCCGCCCTCCTCGGTGACGCCCGGCGGTGTCCCAACGAAGTTGAGCGCGACGTCGGCCTCGATCACCTCGTCGAGCGACACCTTGATGAAATCGAGATGGGTGATGTCACCCCGCACCGGGTGGTACTGAAGCTCTCGGGCGACGGCGAGCACCGTGTCCCCGCCTTCCACCTCGACGTTGATGAGGGCATTCAGCCCTGCATCCGTGTGAAGCACCGTGTAGAGATCGCGGCCGTCGACCGCCACCGGGACGGCGTCGGTGCCCCTCCCGTAGACCACACCCGGCACCATGCCCTCACGGCGAAGGCGCCGAGACGGCCGCGTTCCGGCTCCGACGCGCTTGTGCGCGCACAACGTCACCTGCTCCATCGTTGACGACTCCTCGTATGTTCTTGGATGCTGATAGGCCCGGATCGGTCGCGTATCGGGCGTCCGGATCGTCGGGAGTGGCCACATTATGCGCCGTCGCACCGCTGGGAGCAAAGGGCGCCCGGAGAGATGACCCTCAGCCGGGGAAGAAACTGAGCCGGATCGACCGCTTCGGGTTGTCCTGGTTGGGGTCGACGAGCACGATCGACTGCCACGTCCCCAGTGCAGGACGGCCCTCGACAACGGGCACGATGAGAGTGGGCGGGACCAGGGCGGGGAGGATGTGATCGGCGCCGTGGCCCGGGGAGCCGTGCCGGTGCCGATAACGGTTGTCGTCTCGCGGCATCAGCTCGTCGAGTATGTCCATCAGGTCGGCGTCGGTGCCCGCCCCGGTCTCGATGATCGCCAGGCCGGCAGTGGCGTGGGGGGCGAAGATCGACAGCAGTCCGTCGCCCTTGCCCGCCGTGAAAGCGACGATCTCCGCAGTGATGTCGATCACGCCGCGTCGCCGGCCGGTGTCCAGATGGATGAGCGTGGTGTCCATGGTCCTTCCCTGCCGAATGTGAGCCGCGGCACGCGGGCGGCGTCAGATGTTCTCGCCGGCGAAGATCTCGCTCACCGAGGCGTCGGTGAAGATGGCGTTGATGGCGCCGGCCAACAGCGAGCCGATCGACAACACGGTGAGCTTGTCGAGGTCGGCGGCGGCGTCGGGCACGGGCAGCGTGTTGGAGATCACGACCTGCTCGATCGGGGCGTTCTTGATGCGGTCGACCGCCGGCTCGGAGAGCACACCGTGGG
>CAZMSN010000060.1:0-9687 GCA_964569015.1 uncultured Acidimicrobiaceae bacterium
AGATCATCGTGCCCGGCGACGGCACCAGCCTGTGGACCATCACCCACAACACCGACTTCGCCAAGGGGCTGAACGGACTGCTGGGCCATCCGGCGGCGATCGGGGAGGACTTTCACATCACGTCCGACGAGGTGCTGACATGGAACCAGATCTACTCCCTCGTGGGCAAGGCGGCCGGCGCCGAGCCGGACATCCTGCACGTCCCCACCGATGCCCTCATCGCCGCCGACGCCGAGGAGGAGGGAAGCCTGTGGGGCGACAAAGTGCACAGCACGGTGTTCGACAACACCAAGCTGCGGCTACTGGTTCCCGACTTCGAGGCAACGACGGCGTTCGCCGAGGGAATCGAGGAAACGGTGGCCTGGTTCGATGCCGATCCGTCCCGGCAGGAGATCGATCAGGAGGCCAACACCCACTGGGATCGGATCGTGGACGTGTACGAAGAGGCGCTGCGGCAGGTGACGACGGGCTGAGCGGACCCGTTCGCGAGTGCCTTCCCCCCCCGTCTCGGTGACACGAGCCGGCCCTCGAGGAACCCCGCGATCGGCTCATCGAGCCGTCGCTCTCCCTGGAGTATGAGCGGTGCGGTCCTTCGTCTACTATCCCCGGCACCAGCGGGCGGGACTGGGATGACCATCCCGCCCGTGTTGTCATGACATCACTCACCAACACGCGAACGGGGAACCAAATGGCCGAGCGCGACAAGCAAATCGACGCCTTGGGAACGGTGAACCGCGGCCAGGCCGCCGAATCGGGCCTCTGCACGCTGTGCCGGGCCGACTGCAAGGGCAAGTGTGAGGTGTGGATGTCCTCGCTGCGCGGCCGCGAGATGCTCTACCCGCGCGATTTTGGCGAGACGACCGCCGGATCGGGCAATCTGACGGCCGTCGGCGTCGGATACCACGCGTTGCGCATCAACGGCGGCCTGCACGGAGCACACGGCCTCCCCGCAGACGTCGACCACGACCCCGACAACTGCTATTACAAGAACGTCGACATCTCGACGAGCTTCGGTCGCACCGAAACCATCGACTGCCGGCTCCCCGTGATGACCGGCGCTCTGGGATCGACGGCCATCGCTCGCAAGTACTGGCCGTCGTTCGCCGCCGGAGCCGCCCTGGCCGGGATTCCTATCGTCGTCGGCGAGAACGTCGCCGGCATCGACCCCCAGTCGGAGATGCGCAACAGCACCCTGGTCTCCTCCCCTGAGATGGATCGGCGCATCGGGGGATACCGGCGCTACCACGACGGGAACGGCGCCATCATCGTCCAGGTCAATGTCGAGGACGCCCGCAACGGCGTGCCGCGCTACATCATCGACAAGCACGGCGACGAGATCGTGCTCGAGGTGAAGTGGGGCCAAGGGGCCAAGGACATCGGCGGCGAGATCCAGGTCGAGGACATCGAGTACGCCCGCTTCCTCGCCGAGCGTGGCTACTTCCTCGATCCGGATCCGACGGATCCCGAGGTCCAACACGCCTACTCGAAGGCCGCCGTCAAGTTCTTCGCCCGGCACAGCCGCCTCGGCGGAACGAATCTCGATTCAACCGAGCAGGTGCGCGACGACCTCATGACCGCCGTCGAGCAGTATCGAGCCCTGGGCTTCAAGCACATCACGCTCAAGACCGGCGCCTATGGCATGGCGGCGCTGGCGATGTCGCTGCGCTTCGCCGCCGACGCCGACCTCGATCTCGTCACCATCGACGGGGCCGGCGGCGGCACCGGAATGAGCCCTTGGAACATGATGGAGCACTGGGGCGTGCCGCCGTTGCTGCTACACGCCAAGGCGCACGAGTACTGCCGGGTGCTCGAAGAGCGTGGCATCCGGCCGCCCGACATCTCCTTCGCCGGAGGCTTCGCCAGGGAGGACCACATCTTCAAGGCGCTGGCTCTCGGAGCGCCGTACACGAAGCTCGTCTGCATGGGCCGAGCGCTCATGATCCCCGGCTTCGTCGGGAGCAACATCGAAGGAGTCCTCCACCCGGACCGCAAGGCGGACGTCAACGGGCACTGGGACACACTCCCGCCGGCGGTCGCCCAGATGGGCGACGATCCCATGGAGATCTTCGCCGGATGGGAAGCAGTCCACGCCAAGGTCGGCGACGCCGGGATCGACGACGTGCCCTATGGGGCGATCGCGCTGGTGGCATACCTCGACAAGCTGTCGGCGGGACTGCAGCAGTTCATGGCGGGAGCGCGCAAGTTCCGCCTCGATGAGATGGCCCGCACCGATCTCATGGCCGCCAACCGGGAAACCGCCGCCGAGACGGGCATCACCTACGTCACAGACGCCTCCGACGAGCAGGCGAAGGAGATCCTGCGGGCGTAGATCGCAGACGCCAAACCGATCGAGACCGCGCCGGCTTTCGCTCGGAAGCCGGCGCACGTCGTCACGCCCCGGACGGCCGGACCTCGGCGATCGCCGCGCGGGCCACCTCGGCGGTGGCGGTCTCGAAGATGTGGCGCTTGCCGGGCTCGCTGTAGACCAGGTCGCCGCAGATCTCGAATCCGCCCATCAGGCCCTTCGCCACAGCGTGGGTGAGACGGCTGTCGCGGGCAAAGACGTGGACGACGGGCCGGGCGGCGGGACCGGCGACGAGAACATTGACCCGGTGGTGTCGGGGATCGCGATCGATCCAGCCTCTCGCCGCGGCCAGGGCTTCGGCCGTTCCGTGACCGTCGATCTCGAAACGCCGGAGCGCCGCCGGGTACCGGTCCTCCCCGTCCGGCGGGAGGTCCTCGACGGGCAGCCGTTCCGTGGTGATCTGGTAGTGGAGGTGCCAGGGGATCGTTGCCCCGGCTTGGGCCCCGTTGTACAGAACCCGGTACTCGCCCCGAGTGGCGGCGTGCAGCTCGGCCATGGCTTCCAGCACGTGCGGGGTGAAATCCTGGTCAACGTGGTCCGCAGACATCACCGTGAAGTGGTTCCGCTCGATCCAGGCGAAGTTGGCGCCGGCGGCGTAGCGGCGGCCGGCAAGCTCGACCGGGATGAGCCGTTCGAGGGGATAGCACTCGACGATGTTGTCGATGCACAAGAAGCAGTGCCGGCCGGAGGGATCGCGGGGATCGTGGAAGAGCTTGGTGGTATCCCTATCGGGATTGAGAATCCCACGTCGCTCCAGCTCCTGGGTGTCGGAGCGGAGCTCCCGATGGGGCATCCAGCGGAGCCGGTAGGCGATGCCCGCCACCGGGTCGGGCAGGATCCTCTCCTCGATCCCGGCCGGATCGGGATCGCACAGCAGGAAGCCCTCCCGGCCCTGTTGATCCCAGGTGTCGTTGAGCAGCTCGACGAGTCCATCGATCGTCACGGTCATGGCGCGCTCCGCCGGGTCGGCGAGACCCCGAGGTCGTCGAGGAGACCTCGGGTGCGCTGCTCCCAGGTGAAGTAGGGAACGGTGATGTGGAGCGCCCGGTCGCCCATCGTGGAGCGCAGCTCGTCGTCGGAGAGCACGAGGGCCAACGCGTGGGCGAACCCGTCGACGTCGTCTGCGGGAACCACCACGGCTCCGTCACCGACCAGGAGCTCCCGCCCGCTGCCAGCTCCATCGAGAGGAATCCGGCTCGGCTCGGGCCCCAAAAGGTACTCGGTTACGAAGGGAACGCGATCGGAGGCGATCACCGGCTTTCCGGTGGCAGCCGCTTCCTGGGCGCTCATGCCGAATCCCTCCATCACCGAAGGGGTGCAGTACACGCTGGAAACGGCGTAGAGGCACGGGAGCCGATCCCACACCGAGCCGACGACGGCGAGGTCGTCGCCGAGGCCGAGGTCGTCGATGAGCGCCAACGCCTTCCGGTACGGATCGCCGGCGCGCTCGTCGAGAGCCACCACGAGGAACAGGCCGGGCACCCGTTGACGAGCCGCCGCGAAGGCCCGGATCAGCACGTCCTTTCGCTTGGTGTGATCGGTGCGGCTGATCTCGGTGACGATCAGCCGGGTTTGCAGCTCGATCGGTGTACGAGTGGTGTGGGCGGCGAGGAATCCCCAGATGTCGTCACATTCGTCGACGGCACGGGGCCGATAACGAGCGACGTCGACGCAGGGGGGAAGGAAGTACTTCGGCTGGTATCCGTAGTCGTCGACGAACGTCTCCCGGATGGCGGTCGACGTGGCGACGGCGCCGTCGATGCGGCCCAGCAGATCATGCTCGTGGGCGATGCGCTCGTCGATGCGGAGGTCGGCCCAGGTGGAGGGGTCCATGTTCCGCTTCTTGAGCGCACCGAGCGAGTGCGGCACCCAGACGTGGGGAGAGGGATGCTCAGCACGATCGTTGAGGGCGGCTCCCAGCACCCCACCGTCCCAATAGTGGGAGATGACGAGGTCGTAAGTGTCACCATCGGCGGTGAGCTTGCGTTCCAGATCCGCTGCCAGCTCGGGGATCTGAGCCGCCATGTCCTCTTTGCGGACGAACTCGGGGCAGCCGTCCTCGAGGTAGAGAATGCGGGCATGCCCGCTCGGGTGATACCGCACTCCCACCTGGGGACGCCCGGTCGCCGGATGGGCGTATCCCCCGCGGTTGACGATCGTGACCCGATATCCCTGAGCCACCAGAGCCTCGGTGAACTGGTTGACGTAGACGTTCTGCCCACCCGTGTCGGGCAGCCCCGGCACCACTTCCCACTCGTGCACGCCGTGGTTGGTGATCATCAGCGTGTGCGTCCGCGCCGGATCTCGAAATCCCTGGCCGCCGTTCACCGGACCTCCTGAGCCCTTCTTCCCTACGCTGGCTCTCTTCATGCGTCGGCAGATTCCGGTGCGGAATCAAGGGGTCCGGCCGGAAGCCACCCCAAGCGCTCGAGCCCTTCTCGGATCCCTGCCGCGTAGGGAGCTGCCGCGTGGTAGACGTGAGGCTCGTCGAGATCGAGCAGCTCTTCGGTGGAGTTCCCCACGGCGATGCAGCGGAACCCCAGGTCGGCTCGCATCATGTCGAGGTCGTTGCCGGTGTCGCCGGCGGTGACGACCAGGTCTGCAGGAATGCCCATCGCCTCCGCCGTGTAGCGCACGGCGCCACCCTTGCCGGATCGGAGCGGCAGCAGGTCGAGGTACTTCCCGGCCGAGTGGATGACCTTGGCGCGAAGCCCCTCCGCCGCCAGCCGATGCTCGATCTCGGCGAGGTGCTCGACCACGTTCTCCTGCAGGTAGTAGCTGCTCTTGAACTCCGACTGCCACTCCTCTTCCTGCATCCATGCCTCGGGGATGTCGCCGAGGATGGCCTCGACGGCGACTTTGTCCCAGTCGTCGGAGATGATCCGGCTCCAGCCTTCGTCCCGCTCGTAGCGCCCGTCTCGCCAGAACCAGACCTCGGTTCCCACCATGCACACGCACGCCGCGGCGCGACGCGCCGCGTGATGCTCTGCATAGAACGACTGGATGGAGGGGAGATGCCGCCCGGTGGAGAACACGAGCATGATGCCGGCGGCGTCGAGCGCCTCCCAGAGTTCGTTCATGGTGGCGTCGTCGCCGAGGAAGGTGCCGTCCATATCGGTGGCGAGCAGTCGTCTCGGCATCTGACCCTCCGGGTTCGCAGACCCTATCGCGTGAATGGCTCGATCCTGGGGCAATCCGGACGGGCGACCATAGCTGACCGAGCCGGCTACGAAAACGGCCCGACATCGGAGATGGAGACCGGCGCTCGATTGTGGGACGATGACCATGATGAACGGGAGAACGACAGTCGCCCTCGTCGTGCTCGCGGCTCTGCTGCCGGTGGCAGCCGCACCTGCCGAGGCTGATCCGGGTTTCGTGGACGTGCCCGACGGGCACCTGTTCGTGTCCGAGATCACCTGGCTGGAGGAGCAGGGCATCACCAAGGGGTGTGATCCCCCGGCGAACGAGCACTTCTGCCCCGATGACGCGGTGACACGAGGTCAGATGGCGGCGTTCCTGGTCAGGGCTCTGGGGTTCACGGACCGCAGCGGCGACCAATTCCTCGACGACGACGGATCCATCTTCGAAGCCGACATCGAACGCCTGGCAACTGCCGGGATCACCCGCGGCTGCAACCCTCCCGCCAACGACCATTTCTGCCCCGACGACCCGGTGACACGAGGCGAGATGGCGGCGTTCCTGGTCAGGGCTCTGGGGTTCACGGACCGCAGCGGCGACCAATTCCTCGACGACGACGGATCCATCTTCGAAGCCGACATCGAACGCCTGGCAACTGCCGGGATCACCCGCGGCTGCAACCCTCCCGCCAACGACCGCTTCTGCTCGGACCGCTCGGTGACTCGGGGTGAGATGGCGGCGTTCCTGTACCGCGCCCTCGTCACCGGCAGCGACCCGTCCCCCGTGATCCTGCCGGACTCGCGCCGCATCGACTGGAACCCGGGCATCCCCGGAGGCATCCCTGACGACCCGGTCACGGTGTCGGTCTCGGATTTCGGGGCGACGGGGAACGGCACCGCCGACGACATCGCGGCGTTCCAGCAAGCGATCGACTCCCTGCCCGACGGCGGAGGCGTCGTGTACGCCCCGGCGGGCACGTACCGGCTCAACTCCACCCTGAGCCTCGGCGACGGCCAGGTGCTGCGGGGCGCCGGTTCCGATGCCACCTTCCTCCGCTTCGACCTCGGCGGATCGAGCAACCCGGCGATCGAGATGATCACCTACGAGCGCGGCGACTGGGTGGCGATCTCCGACGGCTTCGAGAAGGGATCGACCACGCTCACTCTGGCCGGCGCCGCCGGAATCGTGGCGCCCACCTTCGCCGAGATCCAGCAGAGCAACGACCCCGCCGTCATGTACACCGAGCCGGAATGGGAGGCCGACTGGGCCGAGGACTCCGTTGGCGAGATGGTGCGGGTGATCGCAGTCGCCGGCAACACCGTCACGCTGGCTGAGCCGCTGCACCACAGCTACCGGGCAGACCTGGATCCGGTCTTCCGCACCCAGGGCCTGGTCGAGCGAGCGGGCGTGGAGCGGCTCCACATCGAACGCCTCGACGGCGGCGACGGCGACACCATCGCCATGAAGAACGCCGCCTACACCTGGGTGCGGGAAGTCGAGAGCGAGATGACCGTCCGGGCACACATCGGAGCCACGGCCGTGTACGGCTGCGAGATCCGCGACAGCTACTTCCACCACTCGCACGACTACGGGGGCGGCGGGCACGGCTACGGAGCCAGCCTCGGCACCCACGTCACGAACTGCCTGGTGGAGAACAACGTGTTCGCGTCCCTGCGGCACTCGATGATCATCCAGTTGGGAGCCAACGGGAACGTGTTCGGCTACAACTCCTCGACCGATTCCCACGACAACTCGGGAAACCTCCTGCCCGACATCTCGCTGCACGGTCACTTCCCGTCCATGAATCTCTTCGAGGGCAACGTGGTCGAGGAGATCGGGATCAGCGACTACTGGGGACCGGTCGGGCCCGGCAACACTCTGCTCCGCAACTGCGTCGAGGTGGAGGGCGTCTTCGTGCGGGATTCCTCCCATCGGCAGAGCTTGATCGGCAACGTGCTCAACGGTTCGCCCGACACGATCCAAATCGACGCCTCCGTCGACGGGACGCTGGCCCACGGCAACTACGAGGCAGGCACCGTCGTATGGGACCCCGGCGTCACCGTCCGGGTCATCCCGGACTCGGACTACCTGGAGGACGCGCCGACGTTCTACGGCGCCATGTCGTGGCCCAGCAGCGGCGCCGATCGGCCCGCCTCGTGCACCAATCCCGCACGCGAGCGTTGGGAGGGCGGCGACCCGATCCCGTGAGCCGGGAACGCCTCAGGTGATCGTGACCGTCCCGTCGAAGGCCTTTGTCACCGGACCGTCGGAGGAATCGGCGACCACGGTGAAGGAACCCGCCTCGAGTAGGTCGCGGGCCGAGGTGCCAACGAAGACCTCGACGACGCCGGGCTCGACCACGTAGCACAGGTCACGGTCGTAGAAGCCGATCTGCGCCACCGGGAGCTCGAACGTGACCTGCTTCGACTCCCCCGGCTCCAGCTCGACACGGGCGAAGCCCTTCAGCTCCAGCACCGGGCGGGTCACGCTGGCCTCGGGGTCCCGGATGTAGAGCTGGACGACCTCGTCGCCATTCCGGTCGCCCGTGTTGGCGACCCGGGCCCGCACCGTCACCGTCCCGTTCCAGGCCATTTCGTTCTGCTCGACGGCGCTCTCGGAGAGGGCGAAGGTCGTGTAGCCGAGGCCGAAACCGAACGGGTAGAGCGGGCTCGAACGGGCATCGACGTAGTCGCCCTTCCAGTGGGAACGGCCACCGGACACCTTGTGCCCGTAATAGGTAGGGATCTGGCCGGAGGTGCGTGGGAACGAGATGGGGAGCTTGCCGCCCGGGCTGACGTCGCCCACCAGCACGTCGCTGATGGCTGCGGCGCCTTCCTGCCCCGGGAGCCATGCCATGAGCACCGCGGCGCTGTGCTCGTGGACCCATTCGCTCCCGCAAGGACGCCCCGCCACCAGCACCAGCACCACCGGGGTTCCGGTGGCGACCACAGCCCGCACCAGGTCCTCCTGCACGCCGGGTAGGTCGAGGGAGGCGCGGTCCCGGCTCTCACCCGAGGTGCAGTCGGTGGTGAGGCCCGACTTGTCGCCCATCACCATCACCGCCACGTCCGCCCGGGCGGCGAGGGCCACCGCGGCGGCGAAACCCTCGGTCGAGTCGCTGTTGACGTCGCACCCCTTGGCGTACCGGACGTCGCAGTCGAGCCGTTCCCGCAGCACCTCGTACACCGAGAGGGCGGGCACCGACCCGGCACTGAACTCGACACCCTCGGGCATCGGGATCGAGAAGACGTTGTCGTCGGCCCGCATCTCCCGTAGCGACTCGATGTGGGCCGGGTAGGTGTAGTCGCCGAAGAGGTGGCGGGCGGCGTCGGCGTTGGGCCCGATCACCGCCAACGAGCCGAGGCCCGGCCGCAGCGGCAGGGTCCCGTCGTTGCGGAGCAGGGTCATCGTCTTGTGGGCGACGCGACGGGCCAGGGCCCGGTGGGATGCGGAGTCGGTGACCGCCGCCACCTTCTCGACCTCGACGAACGGCTGCTCGAACAGGCCGAGGGCGAACTTGGTGCGAAGCACCCGTCGCACCGAGGTATCGACGACCTTCTCGTCGATCGCGCCGGAGGCGAGCGCCGCCAGCAGCGGCTCCCCGTAACAGTCGGTGCCGGGGAGCTCGACGTCGATCCCGGCCGTCAACGCCATCACGGCGGCGGTCTCCCCGTCGGCCGCCAGCCGGTGGTACTCGGCGAGCTGACGAACCGCGAAGTAGTCGGAGACGACACAGCCATCGAACCCCCACTCGTCACGGAGGATCCCGGTGAGCAGATTCTGGTCGGCGCCGCAGGGCACCCCGTCGAGCTCGTGATAGCCGTTCATGACCGACCACAGGCCGGCGGTCCGCACCGCCGCCTCGAAGGGGTGGAGATACACCTCACGTAGCTCGCGGGCCGGGAGGTGCGCCGGAGCCCAGTTCATGCCCCCTTCCGAAGCCCCGTAGCCGACGAAGTGCTTGGCGGTGGCGACGACCCCGCCCGATAGATCGTCGGACTGGAGCCCGCGCACGAAGGCGCCCCCCATCCGGGCCACCAGGTGGGGATCCTCCCCGTAGGTCTCCTCGACGCGTCCCCAGCGGGGATCACGGCACACGTCGAGCACCGGCGACAGGCCCTGATGGGCACCCATCGCCCGCATCTGGATGCGCACCACGTCGGCCATCGCCTCGGCCAGATCGG
>CAZMSN010000061.1:0-9392 GCA_964569015.1 uncultured Acidimicrobiaceae bacterium
CGAAGGCCCGCACCCACGGTTCGCCGGAGCCGGCGCCGTTGGTCATCCAGGTCGAGTCGGCTGTCTCGTTGAACTCGTAGTGCGGGGTCTGCGCCTCCGCGGCCGCCGAGACCAGCACGGTCGGCGCCAGCGTCAGGACCGTCGCCAGGACACCCCACCGGGGTGCACGAAAACCGTGTCGTCTTCCCATCAGCCCCCTGCTCCCCTTCGATTCGCACCGGGCCGCCAGATTGGCGGTGAAGGCTAGCAATGCACAAGGCCTACGCATAGGCCGAGAACTTGGAATGGGCTGCGCCGGCCCGCCGTCATCCGGGTTGCCGGCACCGCTCACTGAACGGCCCGGTAGCTCCCCAGGATGCGGAGGTGGGCGAGGGTGGCCGGGGGAGGGTCTATCACCCTGGCGAGGCCCTGGGAGCCGGGAGGATGGACGAGGTCGACGAAGAACCGGTAGGCCCAGGCCTCATCGCTCGGTCGCGATTCGATGCGGGTGAGGTTGGCGCCACGCAGTCCCAGTTCGGTGAGGGCGAGAGCCAGGGCACCAGGGGTGTGGGCGGTCGTGAAGACCAGGGTGGTCTTGTCGTCCTCGGGCCCGATTTCGGCGTTGCCCTTGGTGAGCACCACGAAGCGTGTTGTGTTGTGCTCGCGGTCCATCACGTCGCTGCGCAGCACCACCAGCCCGTGGGGAGGCCCCGCCTCGGGTGGCGCCAGCGCCGCCACCGTCTCGTCCCCGCCCTCGGCCACCTCTCGCACCGCTCCCGCCGTGTCGCGCCGCGGCACCGGGCGGATGCCGAGGCGGAGCAGCGTCTCGGCCGCCTGAGCCAAGGCCTCCGGGTGCGACTTGACCGTCGAGATCTTCTCCAAGGAAGTGCCGGGCAGGCCGAGGAGGGCATGGCGCACCTCGACGAGATGCTCGGCCACGATCGAGATCGGGCCATGATCCCCGTACCCGGGGAGCCGATCGAGCACCGGGAGCACGCTCCCGGTCGTCGAGTTCTCCACGGGCAGCACCAGCCGGTCGACCTCCCCTCTCTCGAGGGCCACGAATGCCGCCACGAACGACGGATGGCCGAGATGCTCCTCGTCGGGGAACAGCTCGGTGGTGGCCCTGTGGCTGTAGGAGTGGGGCTCGCCTTGGTAACCGATGCGCATGTGCGGACGATAGACGGCCTCGGGCCGGGTCCCGTCACTCGCCTCTCGGGCCCCGGATGGTTCGCTCACGCGGCCCCGCCGGATTGACGGCATTCTCCAGGTGCCTAGGGTGATGCGACCTGAGGGAGGGACCATGTCGGTCGGCCTCGTCGAAACCCAATTCTTCACCTTCGGCAGCGCCGAGGACCCGTTCCTGCTGCAAGGCGGCGGCGCCCTCGACGGGGTCACCGTCGCCTACGAGACGTACGGTGAGCTCGACGAGGATCGCAGCAACGCCATCCTCGTGTTTCACGCCCTCACCGGAAGCCAGCACGCCGCCGGCCACAATCCTGCGGTGCCGGGAGTGGAGGACCGCTGGACCGAGGAGTGCCAGCGCGGCTGGTGGAGCCTGTTCGTCGGGCCGGGTCGGGCGATCGACACCAACCGCTTCTTCGTCATCTGTGCCAACTACCTCGGGGGCTGCTACGGATCGACCGGGCCCTCATCGATCGAGCCGGCCACCGGCAAGCCGTATGGATCACGCTTTCCCGAAGTGTGCTTCGCCGACATCGTGGACGTGCAGGTGCGGCTCCTCGAGCATCTCGGCATCAAGCAGCTGCACGCCGTGATCGGGGCTTCCACCGGCGGCGTGCTCGGTCTCTCGCTGGCAACCCGCTATCCGGACCTCGTCGACATCGTCATCCCGATCGCCTCGGGAGTCCGGGTCACCGCTCTCCAGGTGATCCACAACTTCGAGCAGATCACCGCCATCGAGAACGATCCCGAGTTCCGCGGGGGCGACTACTACGACGGGCCCGGCCCGGTGAGGGGCTTGGCGCTGGCGCGGATGATCGGCCACAAGACCTTCGTGTCGCTGGCGGCGATGGAGGAACGGGCGAGAACCGAGGTCGTCAGCCATGACGAGGGGCCGGGCACCTACGGCATCGGGAATCCCCTCGAGTCCTACATGTGGCATCAGGGCAAGAAGTTCGTGCAGCGCTTCGATGCCAACAGCTACCTGCGCATCTCGCAGGCCTGGCAGACGTTCGACCTCGCGGCCGAGGCGGGTGTCGAGCTGAGCGACCTGTTCCTGCGGTGCAAGCACCAGCGCTACATGCTGTTCACCATCGATTCCGACGTCTGCTATTACCCGGACGAGCAGGAGGAGATGGCGCGCTATCTCAAGCTCGCCGACGTGCCGTTCCAGCGGGTCACCGTTCACAGCGACAAGGGTCACGACTCGTTCCTGCTCGAACCCGCCCTGTTTCGGCCGCACCTGGTCCACACGCTCGCCGGCGAAGGGCCGTGAGTCGTACGGATTGCGGATTGTCGATCCGGCACCGACAGCCGGGTCTCACCGCGGCGCGCCGGGCAGTCGGACGCAAAGACGACTCGGTCGGGTCGCGATCTGCTGACATGGGCCTGGAAGGCGACGACGAGGCATCGTGAGCGATCAGGCACCCATCGGGGTCTTCGACTCCGGAGTCGGCGGACTGTCCGTGCTGCGGGAGATCCGGCGGTTGCTTCCCGGCGAGTCGGTTGTCTACCTGGCGGACCAGGCATGGGTCCCCTACGGCGAGCGGACCCTCGACGAAGTCCGAGAACGATCGATCCGCGTCGTCGAGGAGCTGCTCGGACGCGGATCGAAGCTCGTCGTGGTGGCGTGCAACAGCGCCTCGGCGGCCGCGCTGCATCATCTTCGGGAGCTGTTCCCGGGGACGCCTTTCGTTGGCATGGAACCCGCGGTGAAGCCTGCCGCGGCACTCAGCGGCCGGGGAGTGGTCGGTGTGCTGGCGACCACCGCCACCTTTCAGGGTGAGCTGTACGCCTCGGCGGTCGATCGCCACGCCAGCGGCGTCCGGATCGTTGAGCAGGCTGGGGCCGGCCTCGTCGACCTGATCGAGCGTGGCGAAGTGCACGGACCGGAGATGCGCCGGCTGCTCGTGGCCCACCTGGAACCGATGCAGCGGGCGGGCATCGATACCTTGGTGCTGGGATGCACCCACTACCCGTTTCTCATCCCGCTGATCGAGGACATCGTGGGCGATGGGGTGCGGCTGGTGGACCCGTCGCCGGCGGTGGCGAGGCAGGTAGGGCGGGTGCTCGAACAGCGGGAGCGGGCGTCGGCCGACGCCGAAGCGGGTACGGAGTTCCTCACGACGGGAGACCCGGCCGTCTTCGCGACACAGGTGCAACGTCTGCTCGGTGAGAGCCCGCAGGCACGCCGGGTCGATTTGTGACCACCCGGCGTGGAGATCCCGGCCTGCGTCGGGTACCGTGAGGCGATGGAAAGCACCACCTCCTGCCGCGTGGGGCATGCCAACGTCTTCGTCATCCAGGGCGATCTGACCAAGCAGCCGGTCGAAGCGATCGTCAACGCCGCCAACGAGAACCTGGCGCATGGAGGAGGGGTCGCCGTCGCCATCGTGCGAGCCGGTGGCCGTGTCATCCAGGAGCAATCCGACCGATGGGTTCGTGACCACGGGCCGGTGGGCCCCGGGCAGGCGGCGGTGACGACAGGCGGGGCCCTCCAGGCCTCCCACGTCGTTCACGTCGTCGGTCCCCGGTATCGGGAGGGAGGCGACAACGAGGCGCTGCTCGCCCAGGCCGTCGTCGCCGCTCTCGACGCTGCCGCATCTGTGGGTGTCCGCTCCGTGGCGTTCCCCGCCATCTCGGCGGGGATCTTCGGCTACCCAGTCGCCGAGGCGACTGCGGTGATCGTGCTCGCCGTGATCGACTGGCTGAGGGATCACCAGGGCCAGATCGAGGAGGTCCGGCTGGTCGGCTTCAGCGGAACGACCGCGGCCCACTTCGCAGCGGCGGTGGACGCGGCAGCGCCCCGGCTGGCCTGAAGCACGGAAGCTCGATTTCTCGCACCCCCTCGGCCCAGACGCCGTCTCCTTTGGTGGCGCTTCGCCGGTATCCCTTCGACAAGAAGGGACGAGCATTGGCGTTATCCCTCCTCGCCGACCCAGAGGCGTCGGAACTCGTCGCTGGTGGCCAGCACCTGCTCGAGGGTGCCTCGGGCCTCGATCCGGCCCTCGGCGAGCACGACGATCTGATCGGCCCGCTGGAGGGCGGGGCGGCGGTGTGAAACCACCAGGGCTGTGACGTTTCCGTTGTCAGAGAACAGTCGTTCCCACAGCACGTTCTCCGTTTCCACGTCGAGCGCGCTCGACAGGTCGTCGAACACGAGCAACTCGGGTCGTCGTACGAACATGCGAGCAGCCGCGGTGCGTTGCACCTGGCCTCCGGACAGGCGCATGCCGCGGGGGCCGACCATCGTCTCGAGGCCATGCTGCATCTGGTCGAGATCCCGATCGAGCGCGGCTGAGCGGATGGCCTGTGCCAGCTCGCCGTCCGTTTCATCCCGTCCCAGCAGCAGGTTCTCCCGCAGGGTGAGGGAGAAGAGCTTGGGTACCTGCGGCGTGTACGCCGAGTGTGGCGGCTGGAAGAAGTGGGCCGGGTCGTCGACGGGTGTGCCGTTCCATCGCACTTCGCCGGACTCGATGTCGACGAGCCCCAACATGGCGCGCAGCAGCGTGGTCTTGCCCGAGCCGATGCGTCCCGTCACCACCGTGAAGCTGCCGCGGTCGAGGGTGAGATTGATCTCTTCGATGCCGTTGGGGGTGCCCGGATAGCGGAACGTCAGATCCCGGATCTCGAGCCGTTCGAGTCGGTCGCCGGCGATTCGGGGAGGGGGCGCGGGCGCGGCGAAGTCGCCGGTGAGATGCAGGTCGCGGCGCCTCACCAGGTCGTCCGTGTGGGCGCCTCGCATGAGCCTCATCATGCGTTCCAGTGATACTCCCGCCTGCCGGACCCGGGCGATGAAGAGCCCGACGAAGTACCCGGCATCCGTGATGAAATCGAGGAAGTAGACGAAGAGGGCGAACTCGCCCACGGTGAGCCTGTTCCCCGGTCCGATGCTGCCGGCGGCGAGGATGAGGATGAGCCCGGTCCCGATGTTCACGGTGTTCCAGAAGACCGATTCGAGCGCGGCAGTGAGGACCTTGTCGCGCACCATCACCGTGCGCCGGGCGTCGTTGAGACGCCGGAAGTGGTCGATCACCGGTCGCTCGGCGCCGGCGACCTTGATCGACTGCACCGAGCCGAGCATCTCGCCGAGGGCTCCGGTGATCCGCCCTGTTGCCTCCCGGGCCGCGGTGCGGTAGCCACGGATCTTGTTGCCGGCCCGCTCGGCCACGGTCACGACCACGACCAGAGGGGCGAACACCAGCACTGTCATCGGGGCGTCGATCGACACCAGGATGAACGCCGCGACCACGGCGAATACGAGCGAGCCGATCATGTCGACCGTCCAGCTCATCGCCTGCTCGGTGTGCTCGACGTCCTCGCGGAACCGGGAGATCATTGCTCCCGGTGCCTCGTCGACTGCTTGTGCGCCCGGGAGGTCGAGGACGCGTTCGAGCATGTTGCGGCGCAGCAGGCTCCCGACGCGGAACATGAAATGCACGTCGTTCCACAGGCCGAAGGCCATCACCGCCAGCCGAGCCGCGGCGTAGCCGGCCAGCAGCGCGATGAGCGTCGCGGCATTGAAGCCGGCTTCGCCGAGACCGTCGAAGAAGCGGAGGGTGATCAGCGCCGGCACGACCGGCATTACCCACATCGCCGTCCACACCAGCACGTTCACCGTGTAGCGAACGGCGGCGGCGCGCACGAGCTTGCCCATCATGCGGCCGACGGGAACCGAGGAGCGTCGTGTCGTCGTCATGCCAGCACCTCCTCCATGCCGGTCACCAGCAATCGAGACAGCCGCGAATCGGGGTCGGCGGCCAGCCGTGCTCGGGCCCCGTATTCGGCGATGCGCCCGTCATCGAGGATCAGGATGTCGTCAGCCCGGTTCACGGTGGCGAGGCGGTGGGCGATGATGATCCCGGTGCGGCCGGCGAGGAGCCGGTCCACCGCTTGCTCGATGAGATGCTCGGTGGCCGGGTCGAGGCGTGACGATGCCTCGTCCAGGATGACCAGTCCCGGGTTCTCGAGGAAGATCCGGGTGAAGGCGAGAAGCTGCCCTTGGCCGGCGGAGAGGCCGCTTCCCCCGGCATCGAGCTCGGTGGCGAGCCCGTGGGGGAGCGTCGTCACCCACTCGAGGAGGCCGAGCTCGTCGAGCGCGGCTGTGAGGTCCTCATCGGAGACTTCCGTGTCGAAGAACGTCAGGTTGTCGCGGATCGAAGCCCCGAAGAGCTGCACGTCCTGGGTGACCATTCCGACGTGGCGCCGCAGGTCGCCGACGACTGCATCCGTGGCCGGAACCCCGCCAAGGCGGACCTCGCCGATGACCGGGTCGTAGAGACGGGTGAGGAGCCGGGCCAGGGTGGTCTTTCCACTTCCGGAGCGTCCCAGAACGCCAAGCACGCGCTCGGGCTCCACACGGAGTGACAGCTCGTGCAGCACTGTCTCGTCCTCGTATGCGAAGCTCACATCGTCCAGCTCGACGGCGAGAGGCCCGGACGGAAGGCGGGCGGTCCCCGACGTGTCGAGATCGGGGACGCGAGCAAACAAGGCCTCGATGCGAGCGATTCCGGCCCCCGCCTTCTGGAAGTCCTCCATCTGGGTGCGGATCTGCTCCATCGGGTGCCGCATCATCTCGGTGTATGCGAAGACCAGGTACACCGATCCGAGCGTGAGGGTCCCGTTGGCGAAGAACAGCGATCCGAGCCAGAACACGAGAGCGGTACCGACGAGGTACACCAGGATGCTGGTTCCCCAAAGGGCTGCGAAGCCCATGCGAGCTCGCACCGCTTCGGGAAGCCAAGCCCGGTGCATCTCGGTGAACCGATGGATCATGTAGGGGGCTCCGCCGTTGGCCTGGATGTCCTCAGTGCCGTCGAGCTGCTCGCCGACGAAGCCGAAGAACTGGGCGCTCCGGGCGCGAACCTGTTTCCACAGCGGAACCGCGAACGCTTGGATGCGAAGCATCCCGAAGAGGGCGACCGCCGAGAAGAGAGTGAGGCCGAGGCCGACCCATCGGTTCTCGCGCCACAGCAGCGCCAGGATCCCGGCGATGAGCACCGTGTTGCCGAGCACCCGGATGGTGAACGCCGAGAAGAAGTTCGACAGCGAGGTGACGTCGCCGTCGATGCGCTCGATGAGCTCGCCGGGGGTGTGGCTCTTGTGGAATCCCATGTCGAGACCGACCACGTGGGCGGCGAGGTCCGCCCGCATCTCATTGGTGGCGATCCATCCGACGTGCTCGGCCAGGTAGGTGGCCACGACGCCGATGCCCTGGTGGGCGACGGCAATCACCATGAACCAGATGGCGAGCGGGATCAGCTCACCCCTTTCTCCGCCACTGGTGGCGCGATCGATGAACGTCCGGATGAACTGGGGATTGACGAGCTGGAGGGTGATGCCCACGATCAGCAGGATCGTCAGCCAGAGCACGCGAGCACGCTGTGGCCGTAGGTAGTCGATGAGCAGGCGCAAGTAGGCGCGGACCGGGATCATGGAGTGCTTTCCGTCGGTGAGGCGGAGCCTCGGGGAGGAACGTGTCGAAGAAGGCGGCAAAGCCGCCGGCACTGGCTCAGTGACCCGTGAGGGTCAGGCTGTCACGCGGTGAGCCGACGCGTGACGATGTCATCTGGATGGCAGAACATCGTCACCTCTTCTCGTCCTCTCTGACCGGACACCGGTCGCACAAACACGAGCGGCCGCGACACAATGGTCTGTGCTCACGGCCTTCGTTGACTATGGCAGCCCGTCCTCGGAGTTGTCAAGGATAGGCACCGGGTCGGGGGGTGGTCGCGATCGCTAGCATCGGCGCTCCGTGGCAGGCAACGGTGGCAGCAATGGTTCGGCTGCCCGATTCGAGTATCGGGCCTGGGGGGAGGCCTTGACCGCGCTCGAGGGGCAGATCGTGCGGGTCGGCCGGAGCAGCGGGACCCGTGACAGCCGGGAGACGTACATCGTGAGTCCGGCCGATCCATCGATCAACTCCAAGATCCGTGACGAGCTGCTCGACGTCAAGGTGTTGGTGCGCGTCCACGCTGGCTTCCAGCAGTGGGAGCCCCGCCTCAAGTGCGGCTTCCCGCTGACGGACGCCGCGGTGCGGCGCTCGTTCTTCCCATTGCTCGGCCTCGATCCCCCGGCCCTGGATCGGATCGAATACACCCCGCAGCAACTGGTGGACGAGGTGATCTCGATCTGTCCCGGCCTCGTCGTGGTCGAGGTGGGCAAGCACCGACGAGACTTCGTCCTCGAAGGCTGCCTCGCCGAGATCACGGCCGTGGCCCTTCCCGATCGATCGCTGCAAACCGTGGCGATCGAGGGTGAGGACGCTGCCGAGGTCGTCGCGGTCGGATCGCAGATCGGCATCGACGTCTATGAGAATGTGAGTTACCCGGAAGAGATCCGCCGGCTCCACAGCGTCGGTGGGTTGCACCGTTCGGAGACATGACATGGGTCAGGAGATCGAGCGCAAGTACCTGGTTCGCGGCGACGCCTGGCGCCACTTGGCAGAGGGAACCGTCTACCGCCAGGGCTACCTGTCGACGGTCAAGGAACGCACCGTACGGGTCCGCTCCATGGGCGATCGGGGGTTCCTCACCGTCAAGGGAATCACGGTGGGGGCGACACGGACGGAGTTCGAATACGCCATTCCACTGGATGATGCCGACCGTATGCTCGACGAGCTGTGCCTGCGGCCTCTCATCGAGAAGACCAGGTATCTCGTCACCCATGGCGGGCACGAATGGGAGATCGACGAGTTCACCGGCGAGAACGCGGGGCTGGTGGTCGCCGAAGTCGAGCTGGACTCTGAGGACGAGGCGATCGCGCTCCCGGAATGGATCGGGGATGAAGTCACCCACGATCCCCGCTACTTCAACGCCAACCTCATCGCTCATCCCTTCACGGCCTGGTAGCAGGAGCGGCATTTGCGGGCGGCGGTCTTGCGCGACCTTCACATATTCCCCGGCCGGGGGGATGATGACAGGAGCGACGAGAGGAGCTGACTGCATGGGTCACGTGAGTGGATTCCGCCGCGGCGGCCGCGACCTCACCCACCACTTCGAGGGTGGACGGGTCCACCGTTCGAGGGCATCGCGAGACTACGAGGAGCGGCTGGAGAGACGCCGAAAGGTCCACGAGCGCGAGCAGAACCTCACCGGGGAGCAGGAAACCGACGACGAGACCTGATCACTCACGGCAAATGTTCTGAGCCGAGGGGAGGGGCGCCCTGTTACTCGGTCGCCTTCCAGGCGTCCCGCAGCCTCACCTTGGCGCCGAGCCGCAGGATGGCGCCG
>CAZMSN010000062.1:0-9174 GCA_964569015.1 uncultured Acidimicrobiaceae bacterium
GTGGGCCCAGCTGGATTTGAACCAGCGGCCTCATCCTTATCAGGGATGAACAGGGGGTCAAGCGGGACTTGAAGAATCGCCGGAAACCCTTGCAGGTCAACGGTTTTGAACACTCACCAGTTCGCGTCGTTTCCGGCTGTTTCTCGTTCTCTTGTGCACGCGATGTGCACGCGGATGTCCGTCGCTCGCTGGCTCGACCGCGCCCCGATTGCTCCTCCCCGCCCATTGTCGGGGCGTCCGGCTCAGTCGCGATCCGGTGCGCTCCTGTCAGCAGCCGGCCGACTTCCATTCATTGACGACCCACCCGGCCGGTGACTCGGTGATGGAGATCCAGGCGACAGCCAGAGGCGGGTCAGATTCGAAGGTGTCCACAAACGCGATCGACCCGTCCGGCAGGTGAAGTTCTGTGTAGCCGGACCGCGGGAGGGGCAGGTAGTCGGCGCCGCTGCGCGCCCCGTCGAGGAACCCGGCAAGTGCTGCAATCGGCGAGTCGTACACGATGCCATCACCAGACGAACTGCTCACGGGCGGGTGATCCGGCGCACATACGACCACAGTCGGAAGCTCGTCACCCTGAGCGACCCCGGTTACCAGTGTCGCCATGTCGACGGGAGGAACGACCACGTTGGTCGGTGGAGCAAGATCGCCGGGTTCGCCCTTCGGAAGATTCATTGCTGCGAATATCGCATCGGCGATTTGGGTCATTTTGTCGCTTGTCTTTTGGATAGGGAGTGCTGCGTAGGAGTCGGCGAGTTGGAAGAACCGAACCGTCGCGACGACGGTGGCTGTGTCCGCAACGAAGTCCGTCGCCCGGTCGGTCATTCTCACCAGTACAAGGACGTCGTCCGTGAGACCCTGACCCATCGACGGGTCGATCTGCGGGAGCACGATCTCGACCGGGTCGATGCCGCTGCTGCTGATCTCCTGCCAGGCGTCTGCAGAGACCGGATCGGTGGACTCGAGCTCGTTCCACCCGATGTACACCATCGTGTCGGAGCCGTCGCCGAGGAGGAAGAACGCATCTTCGTACCACTCCGTCGACCGGAACATCAGGCCGTTCGCTGCTCCGATCTCTGGAACCGTCTCCTGGATATGAATGAGCTTCTGGCGGATGCCGTTCAGGTCGTTGTGCCAAGTGCTCTCTCCGGCTTCGATAGAAGTGACCTGTCCGACCCAGTCCCAAGTCCAGTCTGCATCGCCACGGGAATCAAAAGGGAGATCCACTGGCGTCGACGGTGCGATCGGTTCCGCGGTAACGATTGACGTCGTTGGCGATATCGCCACCGGCGCGGCTGCGAAGTCCGATGTTCCATCGTTGTTCGCGATGACTGCGGTTGCTCCAAGGAGACCGAAGACTCCAGCCGCGATTGCGGCTCCCGCGAACGCCCTGTGCCGATGCAGCCGAGCACGTACTGTGGCGGGCGACCGGGTGTTGATGTGTGCGACCTGTCTCCGGGCCTCCTCGGCTGCGCTGGTGAGTTGGTCTTCGAGCCTGTTCATGAGTGATCCCCTCCATCGTCGAGCCGTGCTTCGAGCGCCTGCTTCGCTCGCTGTAGGTGTGTCTTAACCGTGTTCTCTGAACATTCGAGAATGCGAGCGATGTCCGCAACCGAACTCCGGTCGTAGTAGCGAAGAGCGATCACCTGCCCCTGGCGCTTCGGGAGCCGCCGGACCGCAGCCCAGGTCGCTACTGCATCGGGAGACATCTCCGGTACGACGAATCCCGACCCGCCGACACGGACAAGTGCCTTGGCCTCAGCGGTACGACGACGGAATCCCGACACGGAACCGTTCGATACAACCCGACGCACCCACGCGCCCGGGTTGTCGTACGCACCGACCGTATCCCACTGCTTGTAGGCCTTCAGGAAGGCGTCCTGTGCGAGATCCTCGGCACCCGATCGGCTCCCCGACAACACGAACGCCAGTCCGATCACGGGCCTGAGTTCGCGTTCGTAGAAGGACGCGAAGTCCATTCGGAAAGGAGCCGCCGTCACTGTCGGCTCCTCTTGCGTAGCTACCACTGGAGGGACCTCCATCTTCTGCATTCTCATCAAGTAACACGCATACCGACACCGGAAAGGACCACAAGGATTCCGAGATGGTGTTGTCCGTTATGTACGAAACGTACTTGACGTACGGAATGAACCTGATATGGTGGGCATGCTGACACGAAGGAGGAGCCAGTGTCGTCAACCCTCGTACGCAACTCATCGAACGCTCGAGACAACTTCAGCACCGTGCTCGACGAAGCCGCCGAAGGCTCTGCGCCCGTGATCGAGCGTCGCCGGCAGCGCCTCGTTGTCGTCGATCAGTCACGTTTCTTGTCAGCGATCGAGTCGTCGCTCCCCACCCCCGTCGCTGTGCCGGAGGACGACGGATGGTCCCTCATGCTCCCGGGGCTCCCGATCGCCGCAGACGGGAGAACCTTTGATGACGCGATCAACGAGTTCGTCGATGCCCTCGTCGAATACGCGGAGGACTGGGAAGCACGTCTGCGGGTGGCGCCCAACCATGCGGCGAATTGGCCACTCGTCCAGTTCGTGCGCCTGTCGTCTCGCGACACGCTTCGCGAGTGGGTCGTTCGCGTCCCCGAATGACGTTCCCTGCCCCATCGCGCAAGGACCACGACACGTTCTGCACAACAGAAGGATGGGCGTCGGTCCGTAACGCCAGGAGCAAGACCGGTCATCACGTCACCTATGAACTCGTCCTCCCCGATGGCGCCATGCTGCGCACACGTGTCTCCCGCCCGCCGAACAAGGACACCTACGGAAAGAGTCTCTGGGCCCACATCCTCCGTGACCAGCTGCAGGTATCGGAAGCGGAGTTCTGGGCATGCGTGAAGGATGGGATCCTCCCTACACGCACCCAACAGCAGCCTCCCACGGACGCGATCCCCGCCGGCGTCGTTCATCAGCTCATCACCCTCGTCGGGCTGTCCAAGGAGGATGTCGCGGCGATGACCAAGGACGAGGCCATCGATCGCCTCCTGCGCTTTCGCACAAACGGAACGTGAGAGCGGTTAGCCTCGATGATCTGGGCGGACGGATGCGGGAGCCGGCACCGAACGTCCCCGCCTCGGGAGATCAGCCCCGTGGCACTCCAATCCACATCTCCGACTTGGGTATCTCCATGGGAGTACTGTCGATCATCCTCGTCCCGGCTCCTGGATACTGCGAACCTTCGGCGCACCTCCACCCACTAGATGTACCCGGCCAGGACGTTGGTGACGGTTCTTGACCAGGTGAAGACCTCCGAGTGGAGTATTGATTGCCGTCAAGACCCACTCGAGGTCTTCATGGGTCACCGTAATGCCCGTCTCACGGTTCATGGGCGTCGTCTGCTCGTCCGGCGGGTTCGTGTCGAGGTGATGCCCGTCGCGCATGTGGCCAAGGCGATGGGGATCTCGCGCCAATGCGCGCATCGGTGGGTCGCCCGACGGGATGCTGAGGGCGACGGCGGGGTCACATCGGATCAGCTCCCCGCCAGGCCGTGACAGTGCTTGTACTTGAGACCAGACCCGCACGGGCATCGATCATTGCGACCGACCTTGACCCTGGGTTGGGACCGTCGCTGTTGCTGGGATGATGCTGTCCGGATCTGCTGCTCCAAGATCCTGAGTTGCCGCTCTCTCATGCTCAGTCGTTCTTCGC
Organism: uncultured Acidimicrobiaceae bacterium; assembly: GCA_964569015.1. Lineage (GTDB taxonomy): Bacteria > Actinomycetota > Acidimicrobiia > Spongiisociales > UBA5794 > CAYQEC01. The sequence continues at coordinate 3,657 of CAZMSN010000062.1, forward strand.
GCGACTCGAGTTCGTGCTCTCGGGCAGTCAGTCGCTGTTCTCTCTCTGACGCCCGTTTCTCGGCTCGCCCCTCGAACGGCGAATATTCCCATTTGGTTTCGCCGACGACAGTCCGCAGCTCGTGATCGATCAGACCGGCGATCCCCTCGCCGATTGTGAACCCGATCGCCTCACAGTATCGCTTCCAAGTCGACCACATCGCGTCGGACAGCGGGACCTTCGCCAACTGTGTCGCGTGGCCGTGGTTGAACTCTGCGTAGATTCGCCGTTCGATCTTGGCGAGGGTTCCACGATCGAGAGTCATCCACTCACCCCCCTTGCCGGTATACCGGTATACCGACGGCAACTTGTTGCATGTGCGTGTGTGATTTGACAGGGTTCGTGCACGAACACGGTGACAGGGTCGACGCGTCGTTCGCGATGCCCATGTTGGTTACGGGGCGGTTCGTCATCGCGTTCCTCCTTCGGATCTGGACTATGTGAGGGATTGTGGGGACGTACCCTTGGCGCAGAGTTGTCCGAACCGATGATTCTGCACTCCAGACCGGGATTCCGGGGCTGCAGCCGTCATCCGCCGGGCATGCCGCGTGTCCGTGGTGTCCAGGCCGGCACCGACCGCCGAACCTACCGAGATCGCCGCTTTCGGCGGGATCTCCACCGGGACCGATGCCGATTATGGATGCCACATCCACGAAACAGACACGACAACCCTCTCACCAGAGTGTCAGCAACCCTCTCACCAGAGTGTCAGGAACCCTCTCAACCCAGTCGCCGGGGACCTGCCGAGACGCCTCCACCGCTTGGGCCACAACGCTTTTCGCGACATCGCCGATCAACCGGAAGAAACCCTGTTCAGCGGTGCTCGACCCGCCCTCCTGGACCATCTCGGATCGACGCCAAGGGTTCGCCAACTCTGCGCCAAGGGTGGTGAGCGACTTTCACTGCCGTGGACTGGAGCGGCGCCGAGGGGAAACAGGTGTCGCGGTCGGCAGTGGAGGATGCCCCTTGTTATGGGTAGATGCCGTACACCAAGAAGTCACGCAGCGAACCCTTTCAGCAGAGTGTCAGGAACCCTTTCAGAACCGGTGTCACCTATCTATCGCCGGCTGATCCGTGACATTTCCAAAATGCCTCTGACCAGGGAGAACACGAAGAATGGCAACGAAATGACACTGGAGTGAAAGGGTCAGATCGCACGATGGACGGCTCGAATCATGTCAGACCCCGATGGTACATTCGAACAACGGTCGCGAGAGCAGGAGAACACCATGGGCGCCGTAGCGAGAGTGACACACAGTTCCGGTCGCCGGGCGTGGCAGACACGCTGGCGAGACCCTGCGGGCCGGCAACGGGCGAAGAACTTCGATCGGAAGGTTGACGCCGAGCGATACCTGCTCGCCATGGAGACGGATAAGCTCCGAGGCCGGTACACCGATCCACGACTGGCGAAGACAGTGTTGGCCGACTGGATGGCGGAGTACCAGGCAACTCGCGTGAACCTCGGGCTACAGACGAGAGCGAGGGACGACGCCACAGTTCGCAACCACGTTCTGCCGAGCTTCGGCAACTGGGCGATCGGGAGCATCCAGCCGATCCACGTGGCGCAGTGGGTCGCCGATCTGGATGCCCGGGGCTACGCACCGGCAACGGTGCGCAAGGCCTACCAGCTGCTTGGGGCCGCCCTGGACGCCGCGGTTGAATACGGACTCATCGGCCGCTCGCCGTGTCGAGGAGTGAAACTCCCGAAGCTCGAGGCCACGGCTGAGATCCGCTACCTGGAGGCGACCGAGATCAACCTTCTTGCCGAAGCCATCGATCCCCGGTACTCCGCCATGGTTCTCGCGGCTGCCTACACGGGTCTCCGCTTCAGCGAGTTGAGGGCGTTGCGGGTGGATCGGTTCGAGGCCCTTCGACGTATTGTCCGGGTGAGTTCCTCCCTCGTGGAGAGCAGAGGCCAGTTCTTCTTCAATGAGCCCAAGTCGGAGGCGTCGCGTCGCACCGTTCGCGTGCCGCCGTTCCTCGTCGACGTGCTGGCCGCCCATCTGGCGATGTACGCCGACGGCTCTGGCCTCATCTTCTCGGCTCCATACGGGGGCCCAATCCGGCGGAGCAACTTCCGTCGCCGCATCTGGCTGCCGGCGGTCGAGGCGTCCGTTGGCCCACCCTGCACGTTCCACGACTTGCGACATTCACATGCCGCGCTCTTGGTCGCGCAGGGGGAACACCCCAAAGTCATCCAGGAACGGCTCGGTCACGCGTCGATCAAGACCACTTTGGATACCTACGGGCACCTGTTCGAGGGTCTCGATGAGGCTGCCACCGACCGCCTCGAGGCGACCTACGCGGCTTCTGATGTGCACGCGATGTGCACGCGGCAGGATTCTGGGGTCGCCGCACTTGCCGCTGAATGACCGAGAACCCTTGCTGTGCAAGGGTTCTCGTATCGTGGGCCCACCTGGATTTGAACCAGGGACCTCATCCTTATCAGGGATGCGCTCTAACCGGGCTGAGCTATGGGCCCTCTGCAGCCCGGGAGTGTACCACCGCTCGATTCCGGCCATCCTGGCCGAAGGGGCCTCGCCGATAGGCCACAGCCCGCCGCCGCCTCCTACAATGACGGCTCTCCCGGGGACGTAGCTCAGCCTGGCAGAGCACCTGGTTTGCAACCAGGGGGTCGTCGGTTCGAATCCGATCGTCTCCACCGATGGGTGAACAGCGCAGCCCGATACGCACCGCGGTCATCGTGGATGCCGTCCGCACGCCCGGCGGGAAGCGGGGAGGCCGGCTCCAGGGCTGGCACCCGGTCGACCTCGCCGCCCACGTTCTCCGGGCGCTCGTCAACCGCAACGACCTCGATCCCGCTCTCGTCGAAGACGTCATCGTGGGATGTGTCACCCAGACCGGCGAGCAGTCTCTCAACGTCGCCCGCAACGCGGTGCTGGCCGCCGGCTTCCCCGAGCAGATCCCGGGAGTGACGATCGACCGCCAATGCGGTTCGAGCCAGCAGGCGGCTCACTTCGCCGCCCAGGCCGTGATGGCGGGCGTCTCCGATGTGGTCATCGCCGGCGGTGTCGAATCGATGAGCCGGGTGCCACTGGGCGCCACGATTGAACAGGGACCGGGGCTTCCATTCGGGCCCGCCATGGTGCGCCGCTACCACGACGGCCTGGTTCCCCAGGGCGTGGCGGCCGAGTTGGTGGCCCAGCGGTGGGGCATCAGCCGCCAGGAGGTCGACCAGCTCGCCTACGAGTCCCATGTGCGGGCGGCGGCCGCCACCGAGGAAGGCCGGTTCGGCAACGAGGTGGTGCCGGTCGAGGTGGAGAAGCCGGGCAGGGTGGTGGAGCTGGTGACCGTCGATGAGGGCATCCAACCTGAGGTCTCGCTCGAAGCCCTCGCCGGCCTTCACCCGACCTTCAAGGAGGACGGGATCGTGACGGCGGGCAACTCTGCACAGCTCGCCGACTGCGCCGCCGCGGTGCTCGTGATGAGCGAGGAAAAGGCGGCCGAGGTCGGCTGTGTTGCCCGGGCTCGGTTCGTGGCGTTCTCGGTGGTGGGAGTCGACCCGGTGGCGATGCTCACCGGCCCCATCCCCGCCACCGCCGAGGTGCTCACCCACGCCGGGCTCGAGCTGGATGACATCGACCGCTTCGAGGTGAACGAGGCTTTTGGCAGCGTGCTCGCCGCCTGGCTGCACGAAACGGGGGCGGACTACACGAAGGTCAACGTCAACGGGGGCGCCATGGCGCTCGGCCACCCGCTCGGAGCCACCGGGGCCAGGCTCATGGCCACGCTCGTTCACGAGCTGGAGCGCAGCGGCGGCCGCTACGGATTGCAGGTCATGTGCGAAGGTGGGGGGATGGCGAATGCGACGATCCTCGAACGGCTCGGCTGAGGCATCGGCTTGGTGACGGCGTTGCAGGCGATACCGGAGGAGGCGATCTCGTGAATCTGTCGGTGTATCCCCTCACCCCCGACCGGTGGGATGACCTCGAGCGGCTCTTCGGGCCGAACGGCGCTGACGGCGGCTGCTGGTGCATGTGGAATCGCCAGACGGGTAGGGAGTTCGAGCAGCACCGGGGCGACGACAATCGTGCCGCCTTTGCCGGCATCGTGGCCGCCGGGCCGCCCCCGGGCCTGCTCGCCTACGAGGACGGTGATCCGGTCGGTTGGGTGTCGGTTGGGCCACGCCAACAGTACGGGCGGCTCCAGCGATCCCGGGTCACCAAGCCGGTGGACGACATGCCGGTCTGGGGCATCAACTGCTTCGTGGTCGACCGCCAGCATTGGGGAGAAGGCGTGGCGCAGCGGCTCCTGGAAGAAGCGGTCGCCTACGCCGCCGCCCAGGGGGCTGAGGCGGTCGAGGGGTGTCCGGTCGATCCACACGAGGAACGGATCGCCGGCGCCTCGGGGTGGCCGGGGCTGGCCGCCATGTTCCGCCGGGCGGGCTTCGTCGAGATCGCCCGCCGCCGTGAAACCCGCCCGGTCATGCGCAAGGTGTTGAGAGCCGGCCGAGCGGCTGGCGAGCGGTAGGGGAACGAGAGAGAGAAAGAGCAGCGTGGCGAAGCGATATAGGGTCGGCCGCTTCCGGAAGTTCATCAATACGTTGGCCACGGGGCGGATCCTCAAAGGGAAGGGCGATCCCGCCTGGTACCTCCTCACCACCGTCGGGCGCAAGAGCAGGAAGAAGCGCACCACGCCGATCGCCGTCGAGAGCGACGGGGAGCAGCGCTGGCTGGTCTCACCGTACGGAAACGTGGGATGGGTACACAACATTCGGGCCTCCCGGAAGGCGACCCTGTTGCGCGGCGAGGAGTTCGAGAAGATTCGCGTCACCGAGTTGAGTCCTGAAGAGGCGGCTCCGGTTCTGAAGCGGCATCTGCTCTCCGAGCCGATCGTCCGGGCGTTCTTCGACGTGAAGCCGAAGTCGCCGTTGGAGGACTTCGTCGCCGAGGCGCCCCGTCACCCGGTGTTCCGGATCGTTTCATGAGCTGCGGCGCGATCGCGACGTCGCCCACTCGGCTCGCTGCCACCTGCGGTGATGCCTCGCCGATCTCCCCTGAGCCCAGAGGGACGAGCCGAGCGGGAAGGCGCGGCCGCTGGACTACACCGATGTAGTTCTCAACACGTGTGGACAAGATCGGGGATAACTACACGTATGTGATTCAGGTCGCTCAGCGGTAGTTCAGCGTCATGGCGAAGCCACCGGCGATACCCGACAGGCCGAGGAGCAACCAGTTGTTCTTGGGGCTCCCCGGCAGCACACCGATGTAGTTGCAGAGGATGATCACCAATCCGACCCCCATCAGCGAGAACATCGTCACCACGTACCACAGGGGAGACGGTCCCTTCGCCTTGATCGGGTCGGCCGTGGGGGGTGGCGTCGGCCGCTGCTTGGCTTTCTTGCGTTTCTTCGATACCGGCATGGCCCGGCAGGATAGTGGCCAGCGCCGGTCGGGTCCGAAACAGCGCGGGTTCGCTCCCGGCGCCTTGGCGGGCGGCGCGGGTACTGTTGCGGCCA
>CAZMSN010000063.1:0-9058 GCA_964569015.1 uncultured Acidimicrobiaceae bacterium
CGACTCGAGCGAGCTGTCGACCTTCTCCTTCCACACGTTGTTGGGCACATGCGGGAAGTACTCGTCCTTGATCATCTTGAAGACCCGATCGGCCTTGAAGATGGGGTTGTAGGAGCTGAAGGGATCCTGGAAGACCCCCTGCACCGTTCGGTAGTACTCCCGCAGATCGGCACGCCTGTGACCTGCGATGTCGACTTCGCCGAAGCTGATCGTTCCCTCTGTCAGCGAGGTCAGGCGAAGGATCATCTTCCCGATGGTGCTCTTGCCGCTGCCGCTCTCACCGATGAGCGAAACGACCTCGCCGGCCTTGACTTCGAAGCTCACGTCCTTCACAGCGTGGAGCTCGTGCCTGCCAAAGGCCCCGACTCTGTACGTCTTGCAGATTTTGTCGAGCTTAAGCATAATCTTCGAAAGCCTTCCAGCATGCGACGAAGTGGTTGTTGTCGACCTCTCTGAAGGGAGGCTCCTCCTCACACTTCTCGTACGCGTAGGGGCACCGATCCCTGAATCGGCATCCCGGAACGGGGTTGAGCAGCAGGGGAGGTTTCCCCGGGATTCCCTCTAGCCTTCGCTCGGAGTACTTGACTCCGATCTCCGGCAATGAGGCGGTCAGCATCTCGGTGTAGGGGTGTCGCGGAGCGTCGATGATCGTGTCGGTGGGAGCTTTCTCTGCAAGCTTCCCGGCGTACATCACCGTGATGCTGTCGGCGATCTGGTAGAGCACCGAGACGTCGTGAGTGATGACGATGACGCTCTTGACGAACTCGCGATCCCGGAACTCGACGACCATCTCGGCAACCGCCCTCTGGCTCGAGACGTCGAGCGCCGACGTGATCTCGTCTGCGATGAGGAGCGAGGGGTTCATCAGCGTCGAGAGGACCATGACCATCCGCTGTTTCATGCCGCCGGAGAGCTCGATCGGATACATGCCCAGCACGTCGTGTGTCAGCTTCACCAGATCGAGGCGCTTCTTCAGCTCCGGCAGGGATGCCCGGTAATTGATGTCGCGGGAATTGAGGAGCTCGGACACCATCGTGCCGATCTTGCGGGTCGGGTTCATGGCACTCATGGCGTACTGCGGGACGATCGAGATCTCCTCGAATCGGAAGCGATCCATGGCGTGCTGGTCCCAGATCGGGACCTCTTTGCCGTCGAGCAGGATGTCGCCCTCGACGTACTTCATGCGGCTGCCGAGCCGGATTAGGCTGTTGCCCAGCGTCGTCTTGCCACACCCCGATTCGCCGGCGAGGCCCATGATCTCCCCATCGGCGATGGAGAAAGTCGCGCCGTCGAGTGCCTTCACGTCCCCGCTGAGGGTCTGGTAGTAGACCCGAAGGTTGTCTACTTGGAGACTCACGCGCTACAGCTCCCTCAGTTTGGGGTTGAACACTTCGTCCAGCCCGACGTTCATGATGTACATCGAACCGACGATCGCCGTGATGGCGACGCCGGGTGGGATGAACCACCACCACATCTTCAGATGCAGGGCACTCCACATCACTGCGCTGTTCATCATCAGCCCGAGGGAAACGCCCCGAGTCGGTCCGAGCCCGATGAAGTCCAGCGTCGCCGCCGTGAGGATGGCTCCGCCGAACATCAGGATGAAGGTCATGAACAGATACGAACTCATGTTGGGAGCGATCTCGGTGAAGATGATCTTGGTGCCGCTCTTCCCGCTCAGGCGAGCCAGATCGACGAATTCCCGCGAGTTGAGCGAGAACGTCTGTGCCCTGATGGCGCGTGCCGCCCAGGGCCAGGACGTGAACCCGATGAACAGTGCCTCGACCATGATGCCCCGCACCTCGAGATAGGCCGCCACGATCAACAGGATGGCGAGCGTCGGGATGACGAGCACGATATTCGTCACCATGTTGAGGATCTCGTCGACGAGGCCGCCGCGATAGCCGGCGACGAAGCCGATGACCATCCCGATGAGCGTCGCCAGACCCCCTCCGACGATGCCGACCAGGAACGTGGCGCCGAGCCCGTCGATGAACTGGGCGAAGACGTCCTGCCCGAAGGTGGTGGTGCCGAACCAGTAATCGGATGACGGCGACAAGGGTCCGAAGGCGACGTAGGCGTTCGGGTCACCCTCGGTGAACATCGGACCGACGAACGTCAGGACCAGGAAGAAGATCACGATGGACGCGCCGACGATCAGCTTCTTGTTACGAAGAGCGAAATAGAGGATCTCGTTCTTCTTCCTCGGCGCTTCGGCGGCAATCGTCATGTGGTGCCCCCTTGCATTCCGGTGCGCGTTCTCGGGTCAACGAGCACATAGACGACGTCGATGAGGAAGTTGGCGGCCAGCACGCCGACGATGATGAAGAGGAAGATCCCTTGGAGCAGGAAGAAGTCCCCGTTCTGGATCGACGCCAGCACCAGGCTGCCCAGCCCCGGGTAGGCGAACACGATCTCGGTGACCAGGGCGCCGCCGACGATGACGCCGAGCTGGAGCGCCAAGCCGGTGAGCTGGGGAAGCATGGCGTTGCGGAATGCGTACTTGCGCACCAGCTTCCGTGGAGCCCCGAGAGCCTCGAGGTAGTGCGCGTAGTCCGATTCCAGCTCGTAGATGATCATGTTCCGCATCCCGATGGCCCAGCCACCGAACATCACCAAGAACAGAGAGGCGAACGGTAAGAACCAGTGCTGGAGGGCATCCCATATGAACTTCCACGACCAGTCCGGTATCAGGAGAAGGCTATAGGCGCCGGAGACGGGGAAGATGCCCCAGGCAATCCCGAATGTCCAGGCAAGCAGGATACCGAGCCACATGTAGGGAGTGGCGGTGAGGATGTAACCGATCGGGAGCACCGTGTTGTCGAGCACTTTGGACCGGGCTGCGAAAGCCCCGAACTTGTTGCCCGCCAGCCAGCTCAGCAGGATCGCCGGGAGCAGCAGGGCGAGCGTGTAGGGGAGAGCGTCGGTGATGACTTCGCGTACCGGCGCGCCGAAGACGTAGATGCTCGTTCCGAGGTCACCTCGGAAGAGGGCTCCCCAGAAGGCGAAGTACTGCTCGATCGGGTGTTTGTCGAGCCCGAAGGCCTCCGCGTAGTGGGTGTACATGACCTTGGCGGCCTCCGGGCGCACCGAGACTCGCGACAGCATCGACTGGATCGGGTCGCCGGGCATGAAGCGGGGGATCATCCAGTCGATGGTGACCGCGACGAAGAACGTCAGCATGTAGGTGAAGAGCTTTCGCCCGAAGTATCGTCTCACATCGCCTCCGCCTTGACTGGTCGACCAGAGACGTATCGTCCTGCGACGCCCCCGTCTTGAACACTTGGTCGGCTACTTGGTCAGTCTCGATTGGTGGTTTCTGAAGACTCGTTGGTGGTGAGGAAATCGCCGCCCCTCCCGGAGGAGGGGCGGCGATTTCGTTCAGTTGCCTACTCGGTCGGAGTCGGCTGCAGGTCGCAGAGCATCAGGATGGCGGTCATGTTCCAATATCCCCGCCAGCTTGCCGGCAGGTAGTGGTTCTGATCGTCACCCGAGCCCGGCCAGTTCGACCAGACCGCGGTGCTGTACTGGGCCCACAGGCCGTTGTACCACAACGGGATGATGGGATAGTCGGTGAGCTGGATGTCCTGGAGGTCACCGATGACCGCCTTGAGACCCTCAACATCACCGAGCTTCACCTTGTCGAGCTCGGTTACGAGATCGAAGGCAACCTGGTTGTCGTAACGACCGAAGTTGCCGTTCGTCATCGTCTCCATGATCGGCTCTTGGAACATCCAGTCGTAGTACGTCCAAGGCGTATTGCTCATCTGAGCGTCATTGGCGATGAGCGTGTCGTAGTCGCCTGCGTTCTTGGCGTCGGCGTAAGCGCTGTAGTCCGGGAACTCGACCTCGAGGTTGATGCCAGCGGCCATCGCGCCCTCGGAGATGACCCTGATCGACTCCATCCAGTCCGTCCAACCGAACGGAACGATGATCTTGAGTGCGATCTCGGAGCCATCGAGCCCCTCTACGAAATCGTCGCCGTTGGTGTCGGCATAACCGGCATCGGCGAGGATCTGCTTCGCCTTGGCCTCGTCGTAGCTGAATCCCTTCTCAGCGACCAGGTCCTGATCCACGTACTGCTCCCAGATCGGCAGGAGGCCGACCGGGTTCGATGCAGACACGATGTTGCCGTAGACGTTTTGCACGATCTTGCTCACGTCGATGGAGTTCGCGAGCGCCTTGCGGAACTCGGGATCGCTCAGCGGAGCCTTCGTGTTGTTCGTCACGATCCACGCCGTGTTGGCGGCGAGCATGTACGGGGCATCCGGGTAGTACGTCTGAATGCCGTAACCGCCCGCGACGAGCGTTGCCACGCCCGGCAGGAAGTTGTTGCTCAGATCGAGCCCACCCTGGAGCACCAGGCCGAGGGCGACGTTGTTGCTGCCATTGACGATGTCAATGACGCGCGTCGGTGCCGGGTCGTAGCCGTAGGCGGCGGTCGCCCACCAAGCGTCGGACCTCTTGACCCAGACCATACGGTCCTGATCGTGGGTTTCGTACACGTACGGACCGGTACCGATCGGGTTCTCGTTGGCCCCGTTCGTGACCTCTTCCTCAGACAGACTCGACCAGATGTGCTCAGGGAGCATCGGCCGCGAGTAGAGGAAGTTGCCCCACTCCTGGTACAGCGGATCGCTGAAGGTGAACGTGACTTCGTAGTCGCCGGTCGCCTCGTAGCTCTCCAGCCACTCGAACATCGGGTGGTACTGCACGGATTCGTACTTCTCACCGAGATCGAACGTCGCGACGACGTCCTCGGCGTTGAAGTCCTCATCGTCGGACCACTTGACGCCCTGGCGCAGGGTCACCACGTAGACGTTGTCACTCGTCCATTCGCCGCTCTCGGCCAGCCACGGAATGTACTCATCCGTGAACGGGTCGTAGATGAACAGCGGCTCGTAGACGAGTCCCAACGTCCCGGTTGCGTAGCCCCATGTCACCATCGGGTTCCAGTTCGACGGCGGGCCCCACTGGGTGCCGGACGTGTAGAGCGTCTCGGCCCGCACGTACTCGCCGACCGGCGCTGCCGCCGTCGTCGTTGGCTCTTCGGGCGCGGCCGTCGTGGTCGTTGCTTCTGTGGTGGTAGCTCCGGCTTCAGTCGTCGTGGTCTCGTCCTCGCCGTCGCCACAGGCTGTGACTACGAGCAAGAAGACCGCCAAGACGGCAAGCCATCGCCACCGTTTCGTTATCGACATGCCTCTCTTCCTCCTTTTAGGGTTCGAGGAGCATTCTTCGTCAGGTGCGGCCACCGGTGCTTCCGGCGGCTGCACGGTTCTTGTTCAGGCATCAGCGTGCCGGCACACCTCCTACGGTTGACTGCCGGATTACGAGCTTCGTCGGAAGGGTAACGCGGCGCGGCCCTCCCTCCGAATCTTTGAGAAGTGCAAAGAGCGTCTGTGCTGCTTTGGTGCCCTGGCGTCGGATGTCTTGGTGCACGGTGGTGAGCGGCGGGTCGAGGCGGGCGGCCAGCTCCAGGTTGTCGAAGCCGGCGACCGCCACGTCGTCGGGCACGGCAAGGCCCCGATCGTGGATGGCGCCGAGAGCGCCTTGGGCAGTGAGGTCGTTGCCGCAGAAGATGGCGTCGATGCCCTGATCGAGAAGAGCGGACGCTGCGGCGTATCCCCGCTGGGAGGTGAAGTCGCCGTCCTCCACGAGGTCCTCGACGGCCAGCCCGGCGCGCGCCATGGCTCGACTGTAACCGCGGAGACGGTCCTCCCCGGCGGCGGTGGAGCGCCGGCCGGTGATGTGAGCGATGCGACGCCTCCCGATGTCGATGAGATGCGAGGTGACGGCGTCGGCGGCCGCGACGTGGTCGACGTCCACGAAGCTGGCGGTGAGATCGGTGTGCCGGTGTCCGACCAGCACCGTGGGAACGCCGGAGGCGAGGAGCCCGTCCACGAGGGGGTCGTCGAGTTTGTTAGCGGTGACGATCACCCCGTCGAGGATCCCCACTCGGAGGATCTGCTCGAGGGTCTCCTCCTTGGTGCGGTTGCCGAGCCATAGCATCATCCCGGCGGCCTGCTGGGAGAGTGCGTCGGTCATGCCCTCGAGCAGCAGCGCGAAGTAGGGGTCCTGAAAGAGAAGGCTGGGAGGTTGGTGGAGCACGACCGCGACTAGTCCGGAGCGACCCGACGCAAGGCTTCGCGCCGCCATGTTGGGGCGGTAGTTGGTGCGCGCGACGACTTCGAGAACTCGATTCCGAGTGGTCTCGGAAACGGGGCCGCCGTTGATGACCCGAGATACCGTGGCACGGGACACACCACTCATCTCCGCTAGATCATCCAGGGTCTGAGGCAAACCGACGCTCCCCCGTCTTGAAAGCGGTCTCACCCTATCGTCGCTGTTTTCATTGGGTCAAATCGCGGATTGCCGGTTTTGGCGCATTCTTGGGTGGTTGTCCGGAGTGGGTTTCGCCGCTTTTCTCGTCTGCTCCGGACGGGCCACGGCTGGAGGCTCCCGGGTGACCGGCGCATCGAGCTGCCCCATCGGCATTGGGGTCCGTCGACGTGATCGTGCGGCGGCGATCCGGAGGCGCCCAGCCGGTCGATGGGCCGAAACTGCCGCCGAGCCGGGCGCGGTGGAGGGGCACCCCGAGGGGCGCCCCTCCCGTTGCGGGCGGAGGAAGTCGGCCGCCCACTCAGACCAGCTCGGGTGTCCTCTCGTCGGCTTCGTCGAGGTCGATGGTCAGGACCGGGTCGGGCTGGCCTTCGATGTGGATCTGTGGCAGCCACTCCAACCAACGTGGCAAGTACCAGTTGACGTCTCCGAGCAGCTTCATGGCGGACGGGACCAGCACGGACCGCACCACGGTGGCGTCGAGGATCACCGCCACCGCCAGGCCGAAGCCCATCTGCTGGAACATCACCATATCGCCGGCGGCGAAGCCGCCGAACACGGCCACCATGATGAGGGCGGCCCCGGTGATGATCGCACCGGTCGAGCCGAGACCGAACGCCACGGAGCCGTCGTTGTCGCCGGTGATGTCGTAGCGCTCCTTGATCCGGCTCATCAGGAAGATGTGGTAGTCCATCGAGAGGCCGAATAGCACCGTGAACAGGAAGAGCGGAATCCACGTTTCGATGACGTCGGTCTGGCGGAAGCCGAACAGGTCGGCCCCGATGCCGTGCTGGAACACCGCCACCAGTAGCCCGTAGGCGGCGCCCACCGACAGCAGGTTCATCAGGATCGCCTTGATCGGGACGACGATCGAGCGGAACAGGATCATCAACACCAGGAAGCTGAGCCCGAGCACGAAAGCGAAGATCACCGGCGTGCGCCGGTTCAGCTCGGCCACGTAGTCGGCGGTCCATGCCGCCTCCCCGTCGACGAGCACCTCGGTGTCGATCCCGTCGAAGGCCGCCGGAATGGTGTCGGTGCGCAGCGCCTCGACGGCCCGCCTCGCCTCCATGGTGGAGGGATCCAGCTTGGTGATCGCGTCCACGACGACGATGGCGCCGTCGGGGCTCACGACGGTCTCGACTTCTCCGTAGTCGGCGTCGGATTCGAGGTCCGCCACCAGGGTGGTGACGGCGGTGGCAACCGCCGGATCGGCGAGGTTGCCGTCGACGACGATCGAGGTGATCACCGAGCCGGTGTCGAAGTTCTCCACGAGCACGGTCCAGGCGTGGCGGGCGTTGGACTGCTCCGGCAGCGCCTCGATGGAGTTGCTGCCGGTGTGGAGGCTGAGGTAGGGCGTCGCCAGGGCGAGCAGGAGGCCGCCGGTCACCACCACACTCACGATCGGCCTCGCCGTCACCAGGCGGGTGACCCCGTGCCAGAAGCGGCTGCCGCCTTCGCGGTAGGTCGTGCCGGAAACGAAGGGGATCTTGGCCTTGTTGACCCGGTCACCGAGCAGGCTCAAGACCGCCGGGAGCAGGGTGAGCGAGGCCGCCACCGCGGCGAGCACGACGAGCACGGCGCCGATGCCGAGGCTTCGCATCACCGTGTCCGGCGCATACATCAGGCCCAGGAGGGCGATGACGACGGTCATCCCCGAGAAGAACACGGCCCTGGTCGCCGAGTCGCCGGCATGCTCGATGGCGGCGATGACGGCATGTCCCTTGGCGCGTTCCTCACGGAATCGCTGCACGACGAAGAGCGAGTAGTCGATGCCGACCGCCAGGCCGATCATTGTGATCATGTTGACCACGAAGAACGACAGATCGAAGGCCTGGCCCACGATCGTGGTCATGCCGAGCGCCAGGATGATCGAGGCGAGGGCGAGGATCAACGGGATCCCAGCGGCCACGAGCGCCCCGAAGACGAGGGCGAGGATCACCAGCGCGATCGAGACACCCAGCATCTCGCCGCGGCGCAGGGTGTCGTCGACGAGGTCGCCGACCTCGTTCCAGACCGACCCGTTGCCGATGGTGGTGACCCGAAAAGCCGGGGCGGCGTCGGCATTCTCGACAACGGTGACGAGCGGAGCGGCGAGGTCGGATGCCTCTCCGTCACCGGCCAGATCGACCGGGATGAGGGCGACGGTGCCGTCCTCCGATGTGAGGCCGGGGGCGCCGTCGAGGTAGGACACGGCCGAGACCACCGCGGGTATCTGCCGGAGCTCGGCGACGACGCCTGCCACCATCGACGCGAATTTGGGTTCGTCGACCGTCGCGCCGTCGCTCTCGACCAGGACGTACTCCGCCTCCTGTGTCTCCGGCGCCTGACCATCGTCGTCGGCCGCCGTCGTCGCCGAGAAGTGCTCGTCGAAGAGATCCTGAGCTCGCTCCGACTCGGTCTGAACCGTTGAGTCGCTGTCCTCGGTGAGGACGCTGCCGATGCCGGTGGCGAGCACGACGGCTCCGGCCAGGGCGACGATCCAGATCGTGATCGTGCGCCAGGGATGACGGGCCGCCGCCCCGGCGAGCCTTCCGGTGAATCCGTGGGTGGACATGACTTCCTCCTCGCCTCGCGGCGACGTCGGTGCCGCCGCGGCTTCGCCGTTGATGTCTCCCGGGCATCGTGTGGGGAGGAGGCTGCCGGCACCATGGGGGATCACCCTGGATTGACCCCTGCACGATCAGGGTGCCCTCGGGGAGGGGTCAGGCCGGGGCGA
>CAZMSN010000064.1:0-9009 GCA_964569015.1 uncultured Acidimicrobiaceae bacterium
CCGGAGAACGTGGTGGCACGCCTAGCCTACGGCGAGGCCCGGGATCGTCGTCTGGAGAGTCGTTGTGGCCGTCACAATCACGTTGGTGCGCCATGCCGAGACGGCAGGAAACGTCGCAGGGCGCTGGCACGGCCACACCGATTCGGAGCTGACCCCCAACGGGGTCGAGCAGGCGGCGCGGCTGGCGCGTCGCCTGGCGAATCGCCATTTCGACCTCGTCGTCTCGTCCGACCTAGGCCGGACGCAGGCGACCGCCGCCGCCCTCGGGCGCGACTTCGAAGTCGATGCCCGGTGGCGAGAGCCCGACGTCGGGAACTGGGAGAACCTCACCTCCGATGAGGTCGGAGCAAGGTGGCCCCGCGAGCTGGGTGCCGTCCTCGCCGGCGAGGACATCCGCCTCGGAGGCGCCGAACGCCTCTCGGAAACTGTGGCGCGGCAGATCGAGGCCTACGAAGAGGTGGTGGAGAGGGTCGGGGACGGTTCGGCGCTCGTGGTCGGCCACGGGCTGGCGCTGCTCGCCCTCGTCAGCGTGCTGATCGGCACTCGATTGCCCAGCCCGCTGGGGCTGATGGGCAACACGGCCATCACCACCATCGTCACCGACGGCCCGCGTCGGCGTGTTCCGCTCTATAACGACGTGACCCATACTTCAGACGGCCGATACTCTCGGGCCCCCTCCGATGTCGAGGTGTTGCTCATTCGCCACGGGCGCACCGACGCCAACGACGAGGGCCGCTGGCAAGGACAGACCGACGGCGCTCTCACCGATGAGGGACGGCGCCAGGCGCGACTGCTCGCCGCCGGCCTCCCCGAGCTCGACGCCGTCTACACGTCGCCTCTGGCCCGAGCCCGGGAGACCGCTGAGATCCTCGTGGAGGGGCGCGACCTCTCGCCCTCCGTCGACGACGACCTGAAGGAGATCGGGTTCGGCTCGTGGGAGGGCCGCACCAGGGACGAGATCGCCGCCGCCGATCCCGATGGCATGGCGCGGCTCGTCGCAGGCGAGGACATCGTCCGCGGCGGGACCGGGGAGACCTTCGCCGCGGTGAGCACCCGCATGCGATCCGCGACCGAGCGGATCGCGGCCGCCCATCCCGGAGGCAGCGTCGGCATCGTCTCGCACGGCGGCGCCACCCGCGCCTACGCCGCGGACGTGCTCGGCATCGAGTTCGCCCTCCGGGGTCGTCTCACTCTTCTCGCCAACACCGGCTACGCCCGACTGGCGATCTCGGAGCGGGGAACCTCGGTCCTCAGTTGGAACCTCACTCCCCACCTCGAGAAGTGATCTCGATGAGACTCCTCGTGGTCACCAACGACTACCCGCCGAGACCGGGGGGCATCCAGCAGTACCTCGGGAGCATGGTCGACGCCTACCCGCATCCGGTTCGGGTGATCGCGCCCGCCGACGGCCCGGCGGACGGGACCGCCAAGGGCGAGGCCGTCGTCCGGCGCCACCGTCGCCGCTTCATGTGGCCCACCCGGGGCGTCTCCTCGTTCATCCGGCAATCTGCCGCCGAGTTCCAGCCGGACGCGATCCTCTTCGGCGCCCCCTACCCCCTCACCGCCCTGGGACCGGGCCTGCGGGAGGCGCTCGGCGTTCCCGTCGGCGTCCTCTGCCACGGTGCCGAGGTCACGATTCCCTCGGCATTGCCCGGCGTTCGCCAGCTCTTCGGACGGACGCTGCGACGATGCGACGAGCGGTTCGCCGTGAGCCGTTTCACCGTCGAACGCGTCGGCCGCCTCACCAGACGTCCCGTGCACTACATCGGCGGTGGTGTCGATCCCGAGGCATATACGCCTGCCGGCGGACCCACCGGCAACGATCCCCCCGTGGTCGGTTGCGTCAGCAGGTTCGTTCCCCGCAAGGGCCAGGACCGGCTGATCACGGCCGCGGCCGCGCTCCGACGCCGCGGGCAGGCTGTGTCCCTGCTGCTGGTGGGGAAGGGGCGTACCGAGTCGCGGCTGCGGCGCTTGGCAGCGCGGACCGGCGTTCCGGTGCGATTCGAGGTCGACGTGCCATGGGAGCGCCTCGGCTCGCTGTACCGCGAGATGGACGCCTTCTGCATGCCGTGCCGCTCCCGCTGGGCGGGTCTCGAGGCCGAGGGCCTCGGACTGGTGTTCCTGGAGGCCGCCGCCGCCGGGCTCCCGGTTCTGGCGGGGGATTCCGGCGGGGCTCCGGAGACGGTCGTTCCCGGCGAGACCGGGTTCGTGGTGCACTCGGTGCGCGACATCGCAGATGGTCTCGAGTACCTCCTCGATGACCCGCAACGGGCTCGCGCCATGGGAGCGGCAGGGCGCGCCCGTGTGGCGCGCGAGTTCACCTGGGATCGGGTCGTCGAGCGGCTGGTGGAGGGTCTCTCCGGCGTCTGACGCGACTGCCTCGCCTTGACAGCGCGAGGTTTCTGCCGTAGATATCACCACCGCCTGCCCGTCGATCACCGACGGGGCCGATCTACTTTCCGAGGCATGTCGAAGAAGCTCGTCATCGTTGAGTCGCCTGCCAAGGCGCGCACCATCGCCCGTTTCCTGGGCGAAGGCTTCATCGTGGAATCCTCCATCGGCCACATCCGCGACATCCCGAGCAAGGTGAGCGAGGTGCCGGACCGCCTGAAGGATCAATGGCGCAAGACCCGCTTCGGCATCGACATCGAGGCCGGCTTCACCCCGCTGTACATCGTCAATCCCGACAGCAGGAAGCAGGTCACCAAGCTGCGCAACGCCCTCAAACAGGCC
Source organism: uncultured Acidimicrobiaceae bacterium (assembly GCA_964569015.1). Classification (GTDB taxonomy): domain Bacteria; phylum Actinomycetota; class Acidimicrobiia; order Spongiisociales; family UBA5794; genus CAYQEC01. The sequence goes on from CAZMSN010000064.1 coordinate 2,734, forward strand.
GACGAGCTCTACCTCGCCACCGACGAGGACCGGGAAGGGGAGGCGATCGCGTGGCATCTGCTCGAGGTGCTCGAGCCCAAGATTCCGGTGCGGCGCATGGTGTTCCACGAGATCACCAAAGCCGCCATCCGGGAAGCTGTCGAGCACCCGCGGCAACTCGACGAAGGCCTGGTCGCCGCCCAGGAGGCACGCCGGGTCCTCGACCGACTGTTCGGTTACGAGGTCTCGCCGGTGCTGTGGAGGAAGGTCCAGCGGGGCCTCTCCGCGGGGCGGGTCCAGTCTCCTGCGATCCGCATCCTCGTGGAGCGGGAACGGGAGCGCATCGCCTTCGTCGCCGCCGGCTACTGCGGGGTGAAAGGCACGTTCCGGGCCGCCGACGGGGACGGGCCTGCTTTCGACGCCACGCTGCAGCAGGTCGATGGGCGCCGGGTCGCCGGCGGGAAGGACTTCGACGCATCCGGTGTGTTGCACGGCGACCGGCTCCTGCTCGACTCGGCGGCGGCCGGCGAGCTCGCTGCCGAGCTGGGAGACGGCGCTTTCTCGGTGCGCTCCGTTGAGCGCAAGCCATACGCCCGCAAGCCGGCGGCACCGTTCCGCACCGCCACCCTCCAACAGGAGGCGGGACGGAAGCTGCGTTTCGGGTCGCGGCGCACCATGGCGGCAGCGCAGCGCCTCTACGAATCCGGCTGCATCACGTACATGCGTACCGACTCAGCGACGTTGTCCGGCGCCGCGATATCGGCGACCCGTTCGCTCGTGGCTGCTCGCTACGGGCCGGAGTACCTGCCTTCGAAGCCGCGCACCTACGGCAACACCGCCCGCAACGCCCAGGAGGCCCACGAGGCGATCCGGCCGGCCGGTGAGCGGTTCCGTGACCCGAGCGACATCGCTGCCAGCTTCGGGGCGTCCTCCGACGAATCGCGTCTCTACGACCTCGTCTGGAAGCGCACCGTGGCTTCCCAGATGAAGGACGCCAAGGGGGAGAGCCTCCAGATCCGCCTCGGGGCGATCGGGCCCCGCAGCGGCCGCGACTGCGTGTTCTCGGCCTCGGGGCGCACCATCAGTTTCCCCGGCTTCATGCAGGCGTACGTCGAAGGCAGCGACGATCCCGATGGGACACTCGGCGAGGGCGACACCCATCTGCCTGCGGTCGCCGAGGGCGATGCCCTCGATGCATCGCAGATCGAGGCCACCAGCCACGAGACCAAGCCTCCCGCCCGGTACACGGAAGCCGCGCTGATCAAGCGTCTCGAGGACCTGGGCATCGGCCGGCCCTCCACCTACGCGACCATCATCTCCACCATCCTCGATCGGGAGTACGCCCGCAAGCAGGGAACGGCCCTGATGCCGTCGCTGCGGGCGTTTGCAGTGGTGACGCTGCTCGAAGGCGCCTTCGCCGACTACGTCGACTACGACTTCACCGCCCGTATGGAGAGAGATCTCGATGCCATCGCCGCCGGCGACGCCGAGATGGCGCCATGGCTGGAACGCTTCTACTTCGGCGACGGGGAGGTGGGCCTGCGCCGGCTCGTCTCCGACGAGGCACTCGAAAAGATCGATCCCCGCGTCGTCAACTCGTTCCCGGTGGGTGAGGATGATGAAGGGGTCGAGATCGCGGCTCGGTGCGGTCAATACGGGCCCTACTTGGTGAGGGGCGAAGACCGGGCTTCGATCCCTGACGACCTGCCCCTCGACGCCCTCGATCCGGCGAAGGCGCTCGAGCTGTTGGCTGACGGCGGTGGCGAGAGGACTCTCGGGACCGATCCCGAGTCGGGCCACGAGGTGCTCGTGCGCAACGGGCGGTACGGCCCGTTCGTGCAACTCGGCGAACGCGACGAGGAGGCGAACCAGAGACCGAAGACCGCCTCGCTCTTCAAGGGAATGTCGATCGATTCCATCAGCCTCGACGAGGCGCTGCGGCTCCTCAGCCTGCCGCGGGTCATCGGGCTCCATCCCGAGAACGGGCAGGAGGTCACCGCCCAGAACGGACGCTACGGGCCCTACCTCAAGTGGGGGAGCGAATCCCGCAGCCTCGAGGCCGAGGAGCAGCTCTTCACGATCTCGCTGGACGAGGCGCTCCAGATTCTCGCCCAGCCGCGCCAACCTCGCGGCCGGGGTCGAGCGGCCGCGGCACTCCGCGAGCTGGGCACGGACCCGAGCAGCGGCAAGCCGATCGTGATCAAAGAAGGCCGATGGGGGCCCTACGTCACCGACGGCGACACCAATGCCTCCCTCAAGCGCGCCGACATGGTCGAGGCCCTCACCCTGGAACGGGCCTCCGACCTGCTCCAGGAACGGAGAGACCGTGGTCCCTCAACGAAGCGGAAGACGAGGAAGAAGAAGAGGTAGCCGCCCCGGCGGCCTCCATGGTGGTGCCGGGCTATCGGGCGAGGGCCACCGTGCTCTAGGGTTCCCCGGATGACCTCACCACCGACGCGGCCGCTGACCGCTGGCGCCATGACGCGCCGCGGTCCCTTCTCGCGCTTCTTCTGGGCGGCCGTCATCTCCAGCACCGGGGACTGGATCACCGTCTTCGCCATGCTGGTGCTCGCTCACTCGATCGGGAGAGAGGGCGGGATCCTCGTCATGTTGATTGCTCGAATCCTCCCCGGGCTGGCGCTGGGAGCCGTGGCCGGAGTCATCACCGATCGTATGGACCGGCGCAAGCTGGTCGTCATCGCCGATATCGGGCGGGGGCTCGTCATACCGTTCTTGGCTCTGGTGGACACGCTTCCGATGCTGGTGATCGTCACGGTCGTGCTCGAGCTGCTCAGCCTGCTCGGCCAGCCGCCCCGCACCGCCATGGTGCCCCGCCTCGTGGCGCCCGAGAACCTGGTCACCGCCAACAGCCTGATGCTGGGCGCCGCCTACGGCACCGTTCCCTTCGGAGCGGGCTTCAACTTCGTGCTGACCTCCCTCCCGGCCGTGACGCTGGGCGGGCTGCTCCCCGTGGTGACCCAGGGATTGGCGCTGGCGTTCTTCGTCGATTCCGGCACCTTCATCATCTCCGGGCTGCTGGTGGCGACCCTGCCCCGCATCGAGTCCCCGCTCGCGGTCCAGCCCGCCAACGGTGCTGGCCTGCGGGCGACCTGGAGCGACTTCGTCGACGGCGCCCGGTTCCTGCTGCGCGAAGGGAGGGTGCGGCGAGTGATCATGGGCATGGCGACGGCGCTCTTCGGCGGCGGCACCGTCATCGTGCTGGGGAAGGGCTTCGCCGAGGACGTGCTCCGTGCCGACCAGGCAGGCTTCTTCGCCCTCATCACCGCCCTGGGAGTGGGGGCCGGAGCCGGCATCGTGCTCATCTCGTTCTACGAGGACCGGTTCATTCATCGCGACCTCGTATTCGGGGCGGCGCTGCTCGGAACAGGCGCCGGACTGTCGGCGTCGGCGGTCGTCAACACCGTGACCGCGGCTTCCGCCTGGATGCTGCTGTTCGGCTTCGGGGCCGGGGCCGCCTACGTGATGGCCATGACCCATCTGCACGAGGGCGTCGACGACGAGATGCGGGGCCGGGTCTTCGCCACACTGTTCGCCCTGATGCGCATCGGCCTGTTCGTTTCGATGGCAGCGGCGGTGCCGCTGCTGGGGGCCTTCCACGACCTTCGCTTGGGGCGGCTCAACGATCCCAGCCGATGGGTCCTGTTCCTGGGCGGCCTCACCATCGTGGCGTCGGGCGCCATACTCCTGCGGAATCTGCGTCACCTGTTGCGGTGGCCGAAGCTCGGCAAAGAGGCCCGTGAACTCATGGCGGAAGCGGACCGGGCGCGGCAAGCGCGGATCTACCTCCCAGGCGAGGGGGGAAGCCGCCCGCATCCCGACGAGCCGGGGGAGTCGCAATGAGCAGCCACTACATCGCCTTCGAGGGGATCGAGGGAACGGGCAAGACGACCCTCGCCGTCCATTGTGTCGCCTATCTGCGCGAGCGAGGCATCGTCGTCGTGCAGGTGCGTGAGCCTGGAGGCACCGCCACCGGCGAGCGGATCCGGCGGGTGTTGCTCGATGCCGAAGGCCACGTGGCGCCCTGGAGTGAGGCGCTCCTGTTCGCCGCCGCCAGGGCGGAGCTGGCACACGATGTCGTCGGGCCCGGCCTCGCCGCCGGCAAGTGGGTGGTCGGCGACCGTTCGGTGTACTCGTCGCTGGCATACCAGGGCGGGGGCAGGGGCTTGGGCATCGAGCAGGTACGAGAAATCAACGTGCCGGGCCTGGGTGACGTGTGGCCCGACCTGGTGGTGCTGCTACGACTCGATCCGGCCGCCGGCCTGGAGCGACAGCAGAACCCGGATCGCATCGGCTCGGAGGGCGTACGATTCCAGGAACGCGTCGCCGCCGCATTCGACGAGCTGGCGGCCGGGGAGCCCGACCGCTTCATCGTGGTCGACGCCAGCCGGCCGGTCGACGCGGTGTGGGGCGAAGTCTGCCGGGCTGTGGAGGAACGATGGGAGATCTCTTCGAAGGCGTGATCGGCCACGGTCACGTCGTCGAGCTGCTGCGTGACGAGCTGTTGGCACCGGCGCATGCCTACCTCTTCGTCGGGCCCGTCGGCGCCGGCAAGTCGATGGTGGCCCGCCGTTTCGCGGCCGCTCTGCTCTGCGGGGAGGACGAGGCCTGTCGGCGGAGGGTGGTGCGCGGCACCCATCCCGATGCCATCGTCGTCGCCCCCGACGGCCGCACCGCGATCACCGTGGATCAGGCGCGCACCACAGTGGCACTCGCCTCGCTGGCGCCGCTGGAGGCCAAGCGCAAAGTATTCATCTTCGAGGAGGGCGGGGCGATGAACGATGAAGCCGCCAACGCTCTTCTCAAGACACTCGAGGAACCGACGGGCGCAACGGTGTTCATCATCGTCACCGAATCCGAGGATGATCTCCCCGAGACCGTTGCCAGCCGGTGCCGCACCGTCGTCTTCGGCCGGGTCGGCGAGGCGGAGGTCGCCGAGGGATTGGCCCGAGTTGGGATCGATGTCGAGCAGGCCGAGCGAGCGGCCCGTATCTCCGGTGGGCGGCCGGGCCTGGCACTGGCGCTGGCGACGCGGCCCGAAGTCGCCGAATACCGTCACGTCTGGCTGAGCGTGCCGCTGCGCCTCTCTGAGCATCCCGGCGACGCCTACCTGCTGGCCGATGAGGTGGCCGCGGCGGCCGAGCCGCTGCTCGCCGCACTGCGGGATCGGCAGGACCGGGAGGGCGAGGCGTCGTTTCCCCTCGGAGGGGAAGGCCGAGCGCTGAAGGATCGTCACGAGCGCGAGCTGCGCCGGGCCACCAACTCCCTCTACCTGTCGGGGTTGGAGATCCTCGCAGGGTTCTACCGCGACGCGGCGGCCGCTCAGCTCAGCGCGCCAGTTCGCAATCCCGATATCCCGGCCCCTGCCCTGACGAAGATCAGTCCGGCTCGCGCGGTTCGCAACGCCGAGCGTGTGCTCGACGCCATCGACTCCCTCCAGGCGAACCAGCGGCCGCAGCTCGCTTTCGCCTCGCTCTTCGCTGATCTCGGTGCCGGAGACTGACTTCCCCTCCGCCCGGGCGGCTCGCCGCATCGTGGCGGCGACGCGCCGGCCAATGGGCTGGCTGGGTCGGCGGCTCTATGACCTCGAGATCACGGGTCGGGAGCACCTGGCCGAGAAGGGTCCCGCCGTGCTGACCGCCAACCATCTCTCGTTGATCGACCCGGTGCTGGTGACGCTGGCGGCCGGGCGCAACGTCCGCTACCTGGCGCTCGACGAGCTGTTCGGACGGTCGCGTCTCTTCGACCGGGTGACTCTCTTGCACGGCGCCATCCCGATGTCGCGCACCGGGCCGCCGCTCGGCGCCCTGAAGGAAGCACTCGCTCACCTCGCGCGCGGCGGCCTGCTGGGCGTGTTCCCCGAGGGCCGGCGGGTCACGGTGTGGGGAGAGGTCCCCCCGAAGCGGGGAGCGGCCTGGCTCGCGATCGGTAGCGGCGCGCCGCTGGTACCGGTGGCGATCCACGGCAGCCAGGGAAGCATGGGCATGGAGCAGCCGGCGTTGCGCCGGACTCCGGTGCGGGTCTGGATCGAGCCGCCGCTGAGGCCGGACGACTACCTCGATCGCATCGATCCACTGGGGGCGATGATGGAGGACTGGCGCACGGCGCTCGAGGGCCGGCTCGGCGCATGGGTCGGCCTGTCGCCCGGCGCTTCTCAGCAGTTGCGCGGTCCCCGCTGACGTGCCAAGGCGGCTCGGCCCATCATTCCCCAGGCGCGTTTCAGTGGTATCCGTCACTTCGTATCAGTAGGGTTCAGTAGTGGGCTTGAACAAGGCCCAC
>CAZMSN010000065.1:0-8979 GCA_964569015.1 uncultured Acidimicrobiaceae bacterium
CGAACCGTGGGCTGGTAGTCGCCAAAACCCTGCATACCAACCCTGGGTTCGTAGCAGGCGCAGGGCGGTCTACCCTGCCGCAATCGACATGACTGCACGACCGCTCACCACTCGCGCCGCCAGCGTCGTGGCGCTGCTCGCCGCCCTATACGTGGCGGCGCAGATCCTGGCGGACGTGTCGAGCCTCAAGCTGGCCGAGGTGGGCGGGATGGCGATCGACGGCGGCACGCTCATCTACCCGATCACGTTCACGCTGCGAGACCTCGTCCACAAGACCGCCGGCAAGCACGTCGCCCGGCTACTCATCGTCACCGCCGCCGCCATCAACCTGTTCATGGCCGGTCTGTTCTGGGTCGTCGACCGGCTCCCGCTCGTGCCCCAGAGCGGTTCACAGTCCGAGCTGTTCGGCAGCGTGCTCGGCCCGGTGTGGCGGATCGTGCTCGCCTCCATCGTCGCCGAGGTCGTCTCCGAACTCGTCGACACCGAGGTCTACGCCAAGTGGGCCCGCCACTTCGGCGAGCGGGCACAGTGGGGTCGGGTGCTCTCGTCGAACGCGGTGGCGGTGCCGCTGGACTCGGTGCTCTTCGTGGTGATCGCCTTCGGCGGGAGGGTTCCGTTCGAGGTCGTGCGCGAGATCATCCTCACCAACATCTACGTGAAAGGTCTGGTGACGGTGGCCTCGATCCCCCTGATCTATGCGGTGCGTCCCCGCTCGGTCGTCACAGAGGACGTCGCGGCCTAGCTCGTGGCGGTTTGCCCTATGCCCCGGGCGGGGCGAGGCCCCGTGTACGACGCCTGGAGCCGCACCGGCTTGTCTTCGAGGGCCTCCATGGCGTGCGCGATCCATCCCAGCATGCGCCCGATGGCGAAGAGCATCTCACCACTCCCCGGTACCAGCTCGGCCGCCATGGTCACCGCGGCGAGGCCGGCGTCGACGTTCGGAAGAGGAAGGCCGGCCGCGACGACCTCGCGCACGATGCGATCGACCCGCTCGAGGATGGGCGCCTCGGGCCGCAGCTCCGAGATCGCCCGGATCAGCGCGTCGAATCGGGGGTCGCCCCGCGGATGGAGCGGCTCACCGAGGCCGGGGATCGGCTCCTCACAAGCCCAGGGCCCCTCGATGATCTCGCGTACCGGGGTGCCGGCAACGACGGCTCGGAACAGCCGCTCGACCACGGTCGACGCCGCTCCTTGCCAGCCCCCGCCCAGGATCGACAGCCCGGCGCCGAAGATGCCGTGGACGTCGGCCCGGTAGGCGGCGGCGAGGCGGGCAGCGGTGGTGGAGGCGGCAAAGCCGTGGTCGGCGGCGAGCACCAGCGACATCCGCACCAGATCGACTTGCGCCGGATCAGGTTTGGCGGTACCGGCCAGCTTGGCGGCGAGCCTCGTGGCGATGGGAGCCGGCTTCCAGACCCGGGGTCCGGGAAGGCTCTCGATGATCGAGGCGATCAGCACCGGGCCGACCTGCTGGGGTGGCGTGTCGAAGTCCGACCCGGCGTAGCCGCCGATGGAGGCCGCTATCGCCTGGAGCCTGCGGAGAGGAGCGATGTCGTGCGGCATGCGGCGTTGCGCCACTCGCGAGGTGGCAACCCAGTCTTCCCTCGGCTCCCACACTTCGATGTCGACTGGCAGGCTCCCAAACCAGAGCAACCCCGCCACCTGCTCGCAGCTCGCCCAGGTCGCCAGCTCGAAGACATCGAAGCCGCGGTAGTAGAGCCGGTTGCCGTCGATGAGCGTGATCCTGGATTCGACGCGCATCTCAGGACGGGCCTGCCCCCTCGAGCGCATGCTGCGGAACTCGATGATGCCATCGCGTGAGAACCAGCTTCCCTTTCCCCCATGACGCTCAGCCGGCTCGAGCAGCCCGCGGCTGACGTAGGCGTAGACGGTGGCCGGCTTCACACCCAGAAGGTGAGCCGCCTCCTCGGTCGAGATGAGCACGGTCATGTTGATCGGTCAATATTGATCAATTCGCCTCGGTACGTCAATATTGCTCCCTCGTCGACGCGAGGGAGGAGGACACTGATGGCAGCTGACGCGATCCGGACGCCGCCCGGACTGGCCGGCGTCGTCGTCGCCTCCACCGCACTCGGCGGCATCCGAGGCCATGAAGGCTTCTTCCACTACCGCCAGTATTCCGCCCCGGACCTCGCCGAGACCCGAACCCTGGAGGAAGTCTGGCATCTGCTCCACCAGGGCTCCCTGCCCACGGAACTCGAGCTCGCCGAGTTTCGCCACCGGATCGGCGGGTTGCGCCTGTTGCCCGACGATCTCATCGATCTCATCGGGAACGTTGCCCGTGTTGGCGAAGACATCCTGGCCCTCTCCTGGGTGCGCACCGCGGTGTCGCTCGTCGCCCAGCACATGGGCCTGACCCCGTGGCTCGGCCAAACCCGAGAAGCGCTGGAGGAACAGGCGACACGCCTCGCCGCCGTCATGCCGACGATCGTCGCCGCCGGCTGGCGGGCCCGCAACGGGCTGGCGCCGGTGCCACCGAATCCCCGGCTCCGCATCGCCGAGGACTTCCTCCGCATGCTGCGCGGCACCACCCCCGACGCTCGGAGCGCACGGGCTCTCGAGCAGTACCTCATCCTGACGATCGATCACGGCTTCAACGCCTCGACGTTCACCTCCCGCATCGTCGCGTCGACCGGCGCGGACCTCGGCGCCGGCCTCACCGCCGGGACCGGGGCGCTCTCGGGCCCGCTGCACGGTGGCGCCCCGGTGCACTGTCTCCGCATGCTCCGCAGCATCGGCACGCCCGAGCGGGCCGATTCCTGGATTCGCGAATCGCTGGCCCGCGGTGATCTCATCCCGGGCTTCGGACACCGCGTCTACCGAACCGAGGACCCTCGCTCGGCCATGCTGCGGGGCGTAGCCGAAGGATTCGACGACCCGCTGGTCGACCTCGCCGTCAGGGTCGAGAAGACCATCCTCGAGGCGCTGCACGCGCACCGGCCCGATCATGAGCTGCGCACCAATGTCGAGTACTACGCCGGCGTGGTGCTCCATCTGGCCGGCGTCCCCGAAGAGCTCTTCCCGGCGTGCTTTGCCGTCAGTCGCAGCATCGGCTGGACAGCCCACATGCTCGAGCAGATGGAGGGGAACCGGATCATCCGGCCCGACTCCGACTACGTAGGACCGCAGGCCTCGGGATCGTTCCTGATCTGAGGCCGCCAACTCGAGTCCGGGGCGTCGTTCAGTGCCCGACTCACACGTCGCTCAGTTCGAATTGCCCTCGAGCGCCGCGATCGCGAGAGTGCGCCCGATGGATTCGGCAGTCAGCCTGCGCGGCGTCGAGAAACGGTACGGGAGCATCACGGCCCTGGCCGACGTCAACCTGGAGATCGCCCCCGGAACGGTCTACGGGATCGTCGGCCCCAACGGCGCCGGCAAGACCACGCTCATCCGCACCCTGGTCGGCGCCCTGGCCCCCGATGCCGGTGAGGCCCGGGTGCTCGGCCTCGATCCGCGCCGCGACCAGCGCCGTGTCCGAGCCCAGATCGGCTACATGCCGCAGGCGCCGGTGCTCTACGAGGACCTGACCGCGGCCGAGAACGTCGCCTTCTTCGCAAAGGGTCACCTGCTCGACGGCGTGCGCGAGAAGGTGCGGCGCAGCCTCGAGTTCATCGACCTGGTCGACCGTGCCGACCATCTGGTACGGACCCTCTCGGGTGGCATGCGCCAGCGGGTCTCGCTGGCGGCGGCGCTGGTGCACGAGCCCAGGGTGCTGCTGCTCGACGAGCCCACCGCCGGGGTGGACCCCGAGCTGCGCCACAGCTTCTGGCAGCGATTCCGCGATCTCACCGCGGAGGGCACGACGCTGCTCCTCAGCACCCACCAGATGGACGAGGTGGTGCACTGTGATCGTGTCGCCATCCTCCGCGACGGCAAGGTGCTCACCGATGAGTCCCCCGACCGCCTCCTCACCGAGGGCCGCGCCGTCGTCACGGTCTGGGTCGACGACACGCCGCATCGCCACGAGATCACCGACTACCCAAGTGCGCTACCCGGGATCCTCGCCGAATGGCACCTCGACCCGTCGGTTACCCGTATCGAGGTCGACAACGAGAACCTCGAAGACGTCGTGCTCGACCTCGTGGCTCAGGAGAAGGACGCCCCCGATGACCACTAGCCGTACCGCCGCGGTCGCCAGCCGGGTGCTGCACCAGCTCGCCCGGGACCGTCGCTTCGTGGTGCTCGTGCTCGTCGCTCCGCTCGGCATCGTCTTCTTCACCAAGACGCTCTTCGATGCCGCCGAGACCCCGTTCTTCGACGTGACACCGTTCGCCGTCCCCTTCGGGTGCTTCATCGTGCACTTCGCCACCTTCATCCTCACCGCCCTCGTGCTCGTCCGTGAGCGCACGGCCGAGACCATGGAGCGAATGTTCATCAACGGCTACCGGCGACTGGAGATCATCACCGGCTACCTGATCGCCTACACCACCCTGGCCACGCTGGTGTCGATACTGGTGCTCACCGAGCTCCAGCTCCTCTTCGATCTCAAGTACGGCCCCGGGCGGCTCGCGTCGATCTTCCTCGTCATGTGGCTCCTGGCGGTCATCTCGATGGCGCTGGGCATCCTCGTCTCCAACATGGCCCGCAGCGAAGGCCAGGTCATCCCGTTCATCCCAGCGATCGTGCTCCCCAGCCTGATCTTCTCGGGGGTCATCGAGGCAGTCGATCGCCTCCCGATGTGGGCGCAGGTCATCAGCCGTTTCTCCCCGATGTTCTACGCAAACGAGGTCCTCCAGGAGCTGATCGCCGGGAAGAGCCTCGGCGGCGATGTCGCCAGCCTGGTCATGCTCCCGGCCGGAGCCGTCGTGGTCTTGCTGGCGGCGACCCAGACGCTGCGCGAGAGCCGATAACCTGGGAGCATGCACGTCAGCGCCGATTTCCTCACCAATGCCCTCCGCAAAGACGGGCATCGCATCACCCGAGCCCGCCGTGCGGTGTGTGAGGTGATCGCCGGCGCCCCCGACGACCATCTCAGCGCAGTCGACATCCACGCTCTCGCCGGTGCCGCCGGCCGGATCGACCAATCGACCGTATACCGCACCCTCGAGGCCCTCGAAGCGGCCGGCCTGATCACCCATATCCACATCGGACACGGACCGTCGATCTACCACCTCGCCGCCCGGGTCCCCCACCAGCATCTCGTGTGCGAGCGGTGCGGGGTGACAATCGACATCGATCGGTCCGACATCGAACCACTGCTGGCCGACATCACGCGGCGGACCGGTTTCGTTCCCGACCCCACCCATTTCGCCCTCTCCGGAATCTGCCGGGATTGCGCCACCAAGACCTGAAGCGCACCTCCAGCGACCGCACTATCCTTGCTGCAAGGCTGTTGCAACAAGAAGGGGCTTCGTGCACATCCCAGACGGCGTGATCAACGGTGCCACGTCGGCCGGCTTCGGCGTGGCGGCGGCCGGGGGCGTTGGCGTGGCAATTCGCCGCACCGGTGCCTACCTCAGCGAACGACAAGTTCCGCTCGCCGGTCTCGTCGCCGCCTTCGTGTTCGCCGCCCAAATGTTCAACTTCCCGGTGATCTCCGGTATGAGCGGGCACCTCCTCGGCGGGCTGCTGGCGGCCGTGCTCGTCGGCCCCTGGGCGGCCTTCCTCGTTCTCACGGTCGTTCTCGTCGTCCAGGGTGTCTTCTTCGCCGACGGCGGCCTCAGCGCTCTCGGCCTCAACATCGTGAACATGGGCGTCATCGCCCCGTTCGGCGGGTACGCCGTTTATCGGGTGCTGCTGCGGGTTCTCCCCCGAGGCACCCAGATGGTCACCCTGGCAGCCGGCCTCGCCGCCTTCGTTTCCGTCGTGCTCGCCGCCACCGGTTTCGTGATCGAATTCGCCATCGGAGGCACAGCCGACGTATCCACCGGCGCCGTCCTCACCGCGATGTTGGGTGCCCACGTCCTCATCGGGATCGGCGAAGGCCTCCTCACCGGCCTGATCGTGGGAGCGGTAATGGCGAGCCGGCCCGACCTGGTCTACGGAGTTCCCGTGCCTCCGGTGACGACGACCGCAGAGGTGATGTGATGGACCGTCGAACCCGCACCTTCCTCGTCGTGGGCCTGATCGTGGTGATCGTGTTCGCGGTCGGCGTCAGCCAGTTCGCCTCGGACGATCCAGACGGCCTCGAGTACGTGGCGGAGCAAGAGGGCTTCCTCGACACGGCCGAAGAGCACGCTCTCTCCGGCTCACCTCTCGCCGACTACGGCGAGGACCTCACCGACAACCCGGGTCTCAACACCGCGGTAGCCGGAGTGGTCGGCACGGTGCTGACGCTGATGGTGGGCTACGGGATCTTCTGGGTCGCGCGCCGCGTCGGTGGCAGGGGCGACGCTCGATCAACACCCGAGACCTGAGTGGCGAACGGGCACGTCCACGCCCTCTACCGGCACGGCGACAGCCCGCTTCACCGGCTCCCGCCGCACCTCAAGCTGATTGCCGCCTTCGGGTTCGTGTTCGCCATCGTCGCCACGCCCCGCGAGGCGATCTGGGCGTTCGCCGCCCATGCCGCCGTGCTGGTGGCGCTGGCGACCTTCGCCCGCCTCGGGATCCGGTTCGTCGCAACCCGAATGGTGATCGAGGTGCCCTTCCTCGTCGTGGCCCTGATGCTGCCGTTCATCGCCCGAGGTGAGAGGGTCGACGTGCTCGGCTTCTCGCTCTCCGTCGGCGGCCTGTGGGCGATGTGGAACATCGTTGCCAAGGCAACCCTCGGCCTCCTCACCTCGGTGGTGCTCGCCGGGACCACGCAGATCCCCAACCTGCTGCGCGGTTTCGACACCCTCCGCGTGCCTCGGGTGATGACGTCGATCATGGGCTTCATGGTCCGCTATCTCGACGTCGTGCTCGGCGAGTTCCGTACGATGCGCGTCGCCATGCAGTCGCGCGCCTATCACCCGACCTGGCTGGGCCAGGTCCGACCCTATGCCCAATCGATCGGCCACATCTTCATCCGATCGTTCGAACGCGGCGAGCGCGTCTACCTGGCGATGGCGTCCCGCGGCTACGCCGGGAAGATGCCGCGGCGTGCGGCCGACCAGGCCTCGGCAACCGAGTGGGCCGCGGCCCTGACGCTTCCTGCCGTGGCCTGGGCGCTGGCCGCTCTCGCCTGGACAACGCTGTGAGCGACCCCACAATCTCGGTCGCCGGCCTGTCGTTCGCCTATCCGGACGGAACCCCGGCGCTCCACGACATCGACCTGCACATACACCCCGGCGAGCGCATCGCCCTGCTCGGCCCCAACGGCGCCGGCAAGACCACGCTCATCCTCCACATGAACGGCATCTACCTCCCCCAAGCCGGGACGGTCCGCGTCTCCGGTTTGGAGCTGACCCGCGACACGGTGATGGAGATCCGGCGCCGGGTCGGGATCGTATTTCAGGACCCCGACGACCAGCTGTTCATGCCCACGGTTCGCGAAGACGTGGCGTTCGGGCCGCAGAACCTCGGGCTCGAAGGAGCGACGCTCGAAGCCCGCGTGCAGTCGGCGCTCGACGCCGTCGAGGTCGCTGACCTCGCAGACCGGCCTCCCAACCACCTTTCGTTCGGTCAGAAACGGCGAGTGGCCATCGCCGGAGTCCTGGCCATGGAGCCTGAGATCCTCGTCTTCGACGAGCCCACCTCGAACCTCGACCCGGCGACCCGGCGCGAGCTCACCGGTGTCTTGCACGGACTCGATATCACTCAGCTCATCGTCACCCACGATCTCCCATACGCCCTCGAGCTGTGCGAGCGATCGGTGATCATCGATGGCGGCAGGATCGTCACCGACGGCCCGACCCGGCGCATCCTCGGAGACGAGTCGTTGCTGCGAGCCCACCGATTGCAGCTTCCCTACGGGTTCGATTCCAGCTTGGTTGACTGACGAAGCCGGTGCCGACCCCGTGGCGTAATCTGCTCTGGGAACCCGATCAGGAGGTGCCGGCAGTGGCAGGCGGTGGCGAGCACGGGGTCAAATCGATCATCGCCGCCTTCTTCGCCAACCTGGGTATCGCGGTCGCCAAGTTCGTGGGATTCCTGTTCACCCGCTCGTCGTCGATGCTGGCCGAGAGCATCCACTCGGTCGCCGACACCGGGAACCAAGGCCTGCTGCTGCTGGGCGGCCGCATGGCTCGGCGCGACGCCAACACCCGATTCCAGTTCGGCTTCGGGCGGGAGCGGTACTTCTGGTCGTTCGTCGTCGCCCTGGTGTTGTTCTCGCTGGGATCGCTGTTCGCGCTCTGGGAGGGATTCCAGAAGATCCGCCATCCCCACACCGTGGAATCGCTCGGCTGGGCTCTCGGCATCCTGGGCGTGGCCATGGTGCTCGAGTCGTTCTCGCTCCGTACCGCGCTTCGTGAGTCGCGGCCCCTCAAGCCATCGGGCAGCTGGTGGAGGTTCATCCGCACCGCCCACGTCCCCGAGCTGCCGGTGGTGCTTCTCGAGGACAGCGCCGCCCTCATCGGACTGGTGCTCGCTTTTGTGGCGGTGACCATCGCCGCCGTAGCCGACGCCCCGGTGTGGGATGCCGTCGGAACGCTCTGCATCGGCCTCCTACTCGGCGTCATCGCCGTCATCCTCGCCGTCGAGATGAAAGGCCTCCTCATCGGCGAGTCGGCGCTGCCCGAGGACCAAGACCTGATTCGGCACGCCATCGATGCGTCTCCCCACGTCGAGCGGATCATCCATCTCCGCACCCAGTACCTGGGGCCCGACGAGCTGCTGGTCGGGGTCAAGGTGGCGTTCGATACCGCGCTCACCGTGCCCGAACTGGCAACCGCTATCAACGAGATCGAACGGAACGTGCGCGAGGTCGTCCCGATCGCGTGGCCGATGTACGTCGAGCCCGACGTGATTGACGAGCGCGCCGCGCCCCCGGTGCTCGATCACTGAGTCCGCGACCTCGCACCCCCTCGGCTCAATGCGTTTGCCGCTCCCCCTGACCTGTTCTTTCACCCTCCCTCCGAAAGGAAGGATCGACGAGGG
>CAZMSN010000066.1:0-8812 GCA_964569015.1 uncultured Acidimicrobiaceae bacterium
CGCCTTCGACCACCTCGGCGCCGCCGACGTCACGATCCGCTGCGACGAGACCAACACCCGCAGCCGGGGTGTCGCCGAACGCTGCGCGCTCCACCTCGAGTCGATCGGTCGGCGACCGGGACAGAGCAGCGACGACCCCAGCCGCGAGTGCATCTACCGCATCAGCCGAGCCGAGTACGAGGCAATCCCGGTCGTGGAGCCGTAGCCGCAAGGCTCTCCCCAACGCTACCCACTCTCGCTAGCGTCGAAGGTGTGGAAGAGCTCACCTACACCGTCGCCGACCTCTCCGCCGGCATCGCCCAGGCGCTGAGGCACGCCTTCCCTGACGAGGTGTGGGTACGGGGCGAGATCCGCGACCTGAGCCGTCCCCAGTCGGGCCATGTCTACTTCAGCCTCGTCGACCCCGGCGAGCCGGGAGCGGCCCCCGCAGCATTGCTGCCGGTGACGCTGTTCGCCTTCGACAAGAAGACGGTCGACCGGCTGCTGCAACACGTCGGAGGAATGGATCTGATGGACAACGGCGTCGAGGTGCGCATCCGAGGCCGGATCGCCCACTACGCCGCCCGCGGCACGGTGCAGCTCCGCATGACCCGGATCGACCCCGACTACACCCTCGGGCGGCTCGCCGCCGAGCGCGAGCGCCTCATCCAGGCACTGTCCGCCGAAGGTCTGCTCGACCGCAACGCTTCGCTGGCCGTGCCGCCGGTGCCGCTCCGTATCGGCCTCGTCACCAGCGCCGGCAGCGCCGCCGAGGCCGACTTCCTCGATGAGCTGCGGCGTAGCCGCTACGCCTGGTCGGTGCAGGTCTTCCACACCGCGGTGCAAGGCGCCGGCGCCGAGGCCGAGATCAGTGCCGGTCTCGCTCGTGCCGCAGCAGCCGGGCCGGAGGTCATTGCCCTCGTGCGTGGTGGGGGGGCCCAGACCGACCTCGCCACCTTCGACTCCGAGACAGTGGCCCGCGCCATCGCCGCCGCCCCGGTGCCGGTCTTCACCGGGATCGGGCATGAAACGGATTCCACCGTGGCCGACCGGGTGGCCGCCCGATCCTTCAAGACGCCCACCGCGTGCGCCGGGGCCCTGGTCGGGATGGTCACCGCCTACCTGCAACGCCTCGACGGTCATGCCGCGCGTCTCCGCCAGTCGGTCGTGATGCGCCTGAGCCGGGAGGACCAGAGCCTCGGCGCCGCCGGGCACGGCCTCGCCCGGGCCACCATCGTTCTGTTTCGTCACAACGAAGGCCGGCTCGGCACCGTGGCTTGGCGAACGGTGCGCGGCGCGAAGGCGGCCCTGATGCCGGCGGAGAACGCGCTCGCCCGCGCCGCCGAACACATCGAACAGTCTGCGGCACGGCGGCTGGGAACCGCGACGGCGGAGACGGCTCGCCACCGTGCTCGCCTCTCCACCGCCGGGCACCGACGAATCGCCGCCGCCGCGACCCGCCTCGCCGCTGCAGAGGCCCGGGCCGGGGCACACGATCCCCGTCGGGCGCTCGCCCGCGGCTGGTCGATCACCCGCGACGCCACAGGCCGGCTGGTGCGCGATCCATCCCAGGTCGAGATCGGAGACGATCTCACCACCGTGGTGGCCGGCGGCACCATCGGCAGCATCGTCGAATCGCTGGATCCTGTGTCGCCGCGGGGAGCTAGGGTCGGCGACGAGGAGGAATCGTGACAAAGCCCGCCGAGCAGCCCGGTTACGCCGCAGCCATGCAGGAACTCGAGGAGATCCTCGCCGAGATCGAGGAAGAGCAGGTGGACGTCGATGTGCTGGCCGTCAAGGTCGAGCGCGCTGCGGAGCTGATCCGCATCTGCCGGGAGCGCATCTCGGCGACCCGGCTCGAGGTCGAGCGGGTGGTGGATGGCCTCACCGGCGACTCGGCCGAGGAGGAACGAAAGGAGTCGACATGACCGCTGAAGGGGCACGACCACCGGAGATCACCGCCCGTCAGGGGTTCTTCCCCCTGGTGACGGCCGATGACGTGAGAATGACACAGGCCGGGAGCTTCGTGGTGATGGCATCGGGCCCGGCGTCCTTCAAACAGGCCGCGGCCAACTTCTGTTTCGTTGGTGGCGACGTCGACGTCACCCAGGGTGGCTCGAACGTGACGATCGCGGCGGGCGACGTCTCGGTGCGCCAAGGCGGCGGCGGGATCATGGTGGGTGCCAAGGTTGATGTCCGGGAGGGCTTCGTCGGGGCCGTGCTCGCCCGAGATGTGCAGCTCGAGAACTCGAGGGTGCTGCTCACCACCCCACAAGCGGCGGCCTTCGGGGCTGCCTTGGGCGCGGTCCTGCTGCTGTTCGGCCGCCTGTTGCGACGCCGCTGACAGGCTCTCGTGAAGGGTCTGGCCCTGCGTAAGCTGTGTCGATGACCTCTGCCTCCACCACACCGGATTTCCGGCCGCGCACAGACCCCGACGGCGGCGAGCGCTACCTGCTGCTCGCCGCCCGGGGACGGGAGCTGCTCGAGAACCCGCTTCTCAACAAGGGCACCGCCTTCACCCGGGAGGAGCGGGAGGCATTCGACCTGATCGGCCTGCTCCCTGATCGGGTCTCCGCGATTGAGGACCAGCTCCTGCGGGTCCGGGAGCAGTTCGATCACAAACCGACGGACATGGAGAAGAGCATCTATCTCAATGCTCTGATGGATCGCAATGAGACGCTCTTCTACCGCTTCGTGCTGGAGCACGTCACCGAGATGGTCCCCATCGTGTACACGCCGACGGTGGCATCGGCCTGCCGGCACTGGAGCAGCATCTACCGCCGGAGCCGCGGCATCTACCTCACACCGCGCGATCGGGGGCGCATGGCCCGCGTGCTGCGCAATCACGCCCCGGCTGAGCGACCCGTGATCGTGGTCACCGACAACGAGCGGATTCTCGGCATCGGCGATCAGGGCGCCGGCGGCATGGGCATCCCCATCGGCAAGCTCGCCCTGTACACGGCGGCGGCCGGGATCCATCCGAGCCGCGGCATCCCCGTTTCGCTCGACGTCGGCACCAACAATGAGGAGCTGCTGCGCGACCCGCTCTACATCGGCTACCGAGAACCGCGGATGCGTGGTGAGGAGTACGAGCAGTTCGTCGCGGAATTCGTCGCCGCCGTGCTCGACGTGTTTCCCGGGGCCCTGCTCCAGTGGGAGGATTTCGCCAACCTCACCAGCTTCCACAATCTCGACGAGTACCGCGACACCATTGCCTCGTTCAACGACGACATCCAGGGCACCGCCGCCATGGTGGTCGCCGGGCTGATGGCCGTCACCACGTTCCACGGTGGCCGCCTCCGCGACCACCGGGTCGTCATCGCCGGCGCCGGCTCGGCCGGGGTGGGAATCCGTGACCAGATCCTGACGGCGATGGTGGCTGACGGCGCCGAGCGGGCCGAGGCGGAGCGCCGCATCCTCGTGGTCGACAGCAAGGGCCTGGTGATCGAGGACCGCACCGACCTCACGCCCTACAAGCGAAGCCTCGCCGTGCCGCGGGACACCGTTGCCGGCTGGGAGATCGCCGGTCCTTTCATCGGCCTCGCAGACGTGGTTCGCAATGCCGAGGCGACGGTGCTCATCGGCGTCAGCGGAACGCCGGGCCTGTTCACCGAGGAGATCGTCCGCCATGTCGGGGCGCATGCCGAGCGTCCGATCATCATGGCGCTCTCCAATCCGACGAGCAAGACCGAAGTGCTTCCCGAGCACGCCCTCGCCTGGACCGACGGTCGTGCCGTGGTCGCCACCGGCAGCCCGTTCGCCCCGGTGGCGCTCGATGACCGCACCCACTCCATCGGCCAGGCGAACAACGTGGTGGTGTTCCCGGGGATCGGCTTGGCGGTGCTCGTCGTCGGCGCCACCCGCGTCAGCGACGAGATGTTTCTGGCCGCCTCCAGGGCACTCGCCGCTCTCGTCGACGACGAATGCCTCAGCGCCGGGCAGATGTACCCACAGATCTCTGGCATGCGCGAGGTGTCGGCCGCGGTCGCCAAGGCAGTTGCGCTCGAAGCCATCGACAGTGGCCTCGCCGCGCCGATGGAGGACCTCGACTCCGCCATCGCCGCCGCCATGTGGTATCCGGAATACGTGGCGTACCGGCCGGCATGACGTACCCCGATCCCTTCCCTCCCGAACGCGGCATCTACGCCAATCGCACCGTCAACCTTCGCTCGATCCGGGCCATCGGCTACGACATGGACTACACCCTCGTCCACTACCGGGTGCAAGAGTGGGAGGCCGAGGCCTTCGAGCACGCCAAGGCGAGGCTCCTCGCCGACGGGTGGCCGGTCGAGGAGGTGACGTTCGACTCCAATCAGGTGATCCGGGGGCTCGCCATCGACCTCGCCGAGGGCAACCTGCTCAAGGCCACCCGCTTCGGGTATGTCATCCGGGCCGCCCACGGCACCCGTTTCCTCGACTTCGACGCCATGCGCACCACCTACGCCGGGACCTTTGTCGACCTCGCCGAGGACCGCTTCGAGTTCCTCAACACCCTCTTCTCACTGTCGGAGGCGAGCCTCTACGCCCAGCTCGTCGACCGAACGGACGCCGGCGTGATCTCACCCGGCATCGGCTATCGCGACCTCTACCACGCGGTGCGCGAGGCGCACGACGGCGCCCACGCCGCAGGGGACCTCAAGCGCGAGATCCAGGCCGATCCCGACCGGTTCGTGGACCCCGATCCCGACATCGTGCCGACACTGCTCGACCAGCACAACGCCGGAAAGCAGCTCATGCTCATCACCAACGCCGAGTGGGACTACGCGCAGGTGATGATGGCCTACGCCATGGATCCCTACCTGCCTGCCGGGATGGTGTGGCGCGACCTGTTCGACACGATCATCGTCTCCGCCGACAAGCCCGGCTTCTTCACCAGCGTCCGGCCGCTGTACAAGGTGGTGGACGAGGAGGCCTCGGTGCTGCTGCCGCACCCGAGACCGATCGAGGCGGGCGGCGTGTTCTTCGGTGGATGCGCCCCGCAAGTGGAGGTGTCGTTGGGTCTCGCCGGCGACGAGATCCTCTACGTCGGCGATCACATCTTCGGGGACGTGCACTTCTCCAAGGCGCTGCTGCGCTGGCGCACTGCTCTCATCCTGCGGGAGCTGGAGACCGAGGTGCGCGCCCTGATGGAGTTCCAGCCGCAACAGGTCGAGCTGAGCGAGCTGATGGAGCGCAAGACGGCGCTCGAATCTCGCCTCGCTGCGGTGAGGCTCACCGAGCAGCGCAGGCGCTTGGGCTACGCCGAGCCGCCGTTCACCGTGGCACGGCCCCGCAACGAGATCGAGCGGATCCGCTCCGAGCTCACCGCGCTCGACGAGATCATCACGCCGCTGGCGATCGCCGCCGGGCAGCTCTGCAACGAGGCGTGGGGGCCGCTGATGCGCGCCGGGGTGGACAAGAGCCTGTTTGCCCGCCAAGTCGAGCGGTACGCCGACTGCTACACGTCGCGGGTGTCCAACCTCCTCCACGCCACCCCGTTCGCTCTGCTACGGGCTCGACGCACCGATCTCCCGCACGATCCCGATGCCCGATTGACCGAAGCCGAGAGCTGAGGTGCCTCCCGGCTGAGCGCCTCGGCGACGCTCCTAGAGTCGCGGTGAATTGAAAGACGTGCTCGAGATCTACGATCGCTGGAGAGCCGCCGGCAAGCAGGTGGCGGTGGCCACTCTGGTGCGTGTCCAAGGTTCGGCTCCCTGCCGGGAAGGCTCCAAGTTCCTCGTGTCCTCCGACGGTGACATGGCGGGATCGGTGAGCGGAGGATGTGTCGAGAACGACATCCTCCTCCACGCCCAGGACGTGATCGAGTCGGGGGTGAGCGCGCTCGTCACCTACGGGATCGCCGACGAGGAGGCGTTCGAGGTCGGTCTCACCTGCGGCGGCACCATCGACGTGTTCATCGAGCGATGGTGAAGCGATCCCTCCCGATGATCCGCGAGCTGGTCGCCCAGGAGCGGCTGGGTGCGATGGTCACGATCATCTCCGGTCCCGGCACGGGCTGGCGCACGGTCATCGAGGCCGGCAAGGGAGTCGTCTCGGGCAAGCTCCCGACCGACATCGCCGAGGACGTGCTGGCCGATGCCACCGCCCTGATGGACCGGGAGCAGAGCCGCACCCTCACCTACGGAGACCGTGCCCTGTTCATCGAAACCGTGGCGCCTCCGCCGGTGATGCTGGTCTTCGGCGCAAGCCACGTCGCACAGCCACTCACCACCATCGCCAAGCAACTCGGCTTCACCGTCGTCGTGTCGGACGCCCGGCCACGGTGGGCGACCGAGGAGCGATTCCCCGACGCCGACGAGGTGGTGGTGGGTTGGCCCGACGCAGTGTTCGCCGAGTACACCCCCGACGCACGAACCTACGTGGTGCTGCTGAGCCACGATCCCCGGTTCGAGGATCCAGTCTTCTCCGAAGTGAAGGAAACGCCGATTCGCTACCTCGGTGCGATGGGGAGCTGGCGCACCCACCAGGCCCGAGTCGAGCGGCTTCGTGCCACCGGTTGGACCGACGAGGAGCTGGAACAGGTCCACGCCCCGATCGGGCTCGACATCGGCGCCGAGACCCCGGCCGAGGTGGCATTGTCGATCATGGCCGAGATCGTCGAGGCGAGGTATCGGGCCGGAACCGGGATGTCGCTGTGCGGTACCAGCGACTCGATCCATGCGGGCCGGAGCGCTGAGGGGGCCGGCTCGTCGTGAGGCGTGCTCGGCGCCGGGCGACGCTACGTCTCAGAGCATCGCCTGGAGGATCCACAGCGTGCCGATTCCCGCTGCGAACGTGACCGCGATGTTGCGGGTGCGCCAGGCGACGAGCCCGGCGAGGATTGCCGCCACTACCTGCGGATTCCCGGCAGGAGTGACGTCGAGCGTTCCGTCCGGCAGCAGGATCGCCGGAATTGAGAGCGCCGCCAGCACCGCCGGCCCTACGTGCGTGAGGGCTCGCCCGAACCACGGCGGCATGCGGCGCGACCCGACGGCCCCGATGAACGAGACCCGGATCAGATAGGTGCCCACCCCGATCACGGTGACGGTCGCCCACGGGTTCATGACACCATCCTCTCGGCGGCAACTCCGGCCACGACCCCGGCGAGAGCGCCGATCATGAGTCCGGCGTGAGAGGGGGCGGCGTGGGCGATGACGGCCACCCCGCCTCCCACCACGGCAGCCGCCACCGCCGGCTTGCTGGTCAACATCGGGATGAGAAGGGCGAGGAACATGAGCGGCACCGCGAACTCGAGTGACCACGAATCCGGCACGTTCGCTCCGACCAAGACGCCGATCGCGGTCGTGATCTGCCACGTCGTCCACAACGCCAGGCCGGCAGCGGTGTAGAAGCGGCGCCGGTAGGCAGGATCCTCGATAGCGGCGTACCTCACGATCGACACCGCGAAGGCCTCATCGGTGAGCAGGTACGGCAAGGCCAGCCGGGAGAGGTGCGGGAACTCTCTGAAGGAAGGGGCGAGCGCCGCGCTGTACATGAGCATGCGGGCGTTGATCACCAGGGAGGTGGCGATCACCACCGCGGTGGCGGCCCCGGCGTTCATGAGGTCGACGATGGCGAGCTGGGCGGCCCCGGCGAAGACGATGATCGAGCTTGCGTATCCGAGGCCTCCGCCGACGACCGAGTCCGCCGCCGCGACTCCGAAGACGAGGCCGAACGGGACGACGCCGACGAGGATCGGCAGGACGGCGATCACGCCGTCCCGCCACCCGGCCTGATGGGTGGCTGCTGAGCTCTTCATGGTGAACGGGCAACGTTACCGGGCGCCGATCGGTGGTGGATCCACCATCCGGCGACGCGGTCCACTGACCAAGGCCACGGCGAGGGGCGAATTCGCTTCGCATCTGCGGCGAGCGTCCACCGCCGCGTCGTGGCAGATTGTGCTCGGAGCGGTCCTAGCATCGACCGACACCGGCTCGAAGGAGGGCCATGGGTCTCTGGCAGCGCAGCATGATCTCGCTGGCACGGAACGAACGGCTCACGCGCTTCATGCACCGCTGCTCGTCGCTGTCGACACTGGCGACCCGATTCGTCGGCGGGTCCACCGTCGATGACCTCCTGGCCACCGCCGAGGCTCTACGGTCGTCGGGTCGGACGGCGTCGATCTACTACCTGGGTGAGTACGTCAGCGACCCGCAGAGCATCAGGCGCACCATCACAGAGCTCAAGGCCGCCGCCGCCGCCCTCGGGCTGGCCGGGCTCGACGTGTTCATCTCGGTCGACCCGACCCAGATCGGCTCCATGATCGACGAGGAGACCTGTCGGGCCAATGCCTTCGAAGTGGCGCGGGCCGTCGCCCGAGCCGACAACGGTTTCGCCCGAACCCACTTCATGCTCGACATGGAGGACTCGTCGGTGACGGAAACGACTGTGTGGCTCTTCGAGGAGCTGCGGGCAGCCGGTCTTCCGGCGGCGGTGACGCTCCAGGCGTACCTTCACCGGACGGAGGCCGACTTGGCGAGATGCCTCGCCGCCGGGGGAGCGCTGCGCCTCGTGAAGGGAGCGTTCGCCGAGCGGTCCGACGTCGCTTTCACCAACAGGGCGGAGATCGACCGCAAGTTCATGGAGGCCGCCCGGGCGATGCTGTCGACCGAGGCCCGAGACGATGGCTTCTATCCCATCTTCGCCACCCACGACGCCGACCTGATCAACGAGATCATCCGCATCGCAGAGCAGGGCAGCTGGCCGAAGGACGGCTACGAGTTCGAGATGCTCTACGGGGTCCGCGACGGGCTTCAGCAGGAGCTGCTCGATCGGGGCGAGCAAGTGCGGCTCTACGTTCCGTTCGGGACGGATTGGTGGCCCTACGCGGTGCGCCGGGTCGGCGAGAGTCCCA
>CAZMSN010000067.1:0-8531 GCA_964569015.1 uncultured Acidimicrobiaceae bacterium
CCCCGACGATGACGACGGCGACGGCGAACCATGGCACGATGATGGGGTAGCCCTCGTTGGTGGCGGATTGGATCAGCGTCACTGGAATGAACCCGGTGGGCACGGCGACAACTCCCGCCAGCCCGGCGAGGAGAAGGGCGCTGCCGCCGACCACCTTGCGGCGGGTGCCCGGTCCGGCGCCGACGGCGGTGAGGATGGCGTGATCCCGCCGCGACTCGGCAGAAACCAGCGCCACCGCCACTCCCACGATGGCGAGGGCGGAGGCGGCGGCGAGGGCCAGGGCTCCATTGCGGAGGGCGTTGTCACCGTGGATAGTGTCCGCCAGCGCCGTCACGTGGGCGCCTGGGTAGCGGGCAGCGACGGCACGGGCGCGCTCGAGCTGATCGTGGGTGATGGGTCCGGCGGCCCGGAGCAGGATTTCCTCCCACGATGCCCGATGCAGTCCGAGTTCGGCGGCGCGTTCGGGGGAGATCACGACCCCGGGAAGGTAGCCGGGGCGGAACAGGCCGGCGTCGGCGTTCACCGCGGGGAGGTCCATACGATCCGGCCAGGTACCGGCCTCGGATGGCCGTTCTTCGAGGTGAACGATCTCGCCGTCGATCACTTCCGCGTCGAAGACGACGGCGCGGCCCGCCACGAGGTCGTCGGCGTACGCCTCGGCGTGTAGGGCACCGAGCAAGTCGGCGTCACCGACGTGAAGCATGGCGCCCGTCGCGCCGGCCGAGCCGTCGTCGCCTTGGCGAAGCGGTCCGGTGACCGAGGCGGGGTACCACTCATCCCCGTAGCCTCCCGGACCCGGGTCGGGGCCCTCGCCGAAGAAGGCCACCGCGAACGTGGCGAGGGTCGCCTCCGGGAAGACTTCTGACTCCAGCTCTTCCAGGAAGGGCTCGCTGTCTTCGATAGACGTCGGGTCGGGGACGTCGACGAGGAGCTGGTCGTCGGCCAGCATCGGCTCGGCGTAATGTCGGGCGTCGTTGCTGAGGGTGATGGTGGCCACCATCACGGGCACCGCGAGGGCGACGACGGCTGCCGCCACCGCACCGCTGGTGCGGCGCCCGTGGCGGGCGGTGTCGCGGGCCGCAATGCGTAGCGACAGGGGGAGCCGTGTCGCCATGCGCCCCACTCCGGCGACGAGCAGCGGGATCGTGACGAGGAATCCGATCAGGACGGCGACGAGCCCCGAAGTGAGCACGGGATCGTGGCCGGTCGCCGTCCCCCAGACCGTGGCAACCGACCCCAGAGCGACCGCTACCAGGCCCCGGCGTGCCAGCCTCCCGGGAGGGCGAGGCGCTGGAGTGCGGCCGTCGAGGGCATCGACGGTAGCGATACGGGACGCGGCCCGGGCCGGCGCCAGCGCCGCCAGCGTCGCCGCGATCGTACCCAGCAGGAGCGCACCGATCAGGAGGACCAGGGGATATTCGGTCCCGCCGGTGATACGTCCGGCGAGCCGGTCCAGGTGCGGCGACACCAGCCAGGCGATGCCGATCCCGGCGGCGATCCCGGTGAGTGACCCCACGAGCCCGAGCACGGCGCCGGTGGTCAGCAGGACGTGACGCACGTGGCGGGGCTCGCCTCCCGCCGCTCCGATGAGCCCCACCGTACGGAGGCGGCGGTGGGCGCCGACCACGAAGGCGGCGGCGGCGACCAGCCCGGTCTCGATCAGCACCAGGGCGGCGACGCCGAGAGCGATCCCCGTGATCGCCAGCTCCAGGCCGCTCTCGTCGGTCTCGCCTCCGAAGCCGCCGATGCGATCGTCCTGGGGGAGCATGGCAATGGCGTGCCAGCCGGTCACGCCGGGAACGTTGACGAAGATCTCGGTCACGGCCCAGCCCATCTCGCCGCGGAAATCATCGAGACCGTCGAGGTCATCGAGGGCTCCGGGAGCCACCAGCCCCAAGCTCTCGCGGAGACGCTCCGGGGCTATGACCTCACCGACGATCCGGAACGTTCGCGCTTCGGGCCCCAGCGAGATTCGGTCGCCGATACTGACGGAAAACTGCTCGAGGACCCGTGGCGACACGGCGATCTCATCGAGTGCCTCAGCCGCCCGACCGGAGACGAGCCGGTACATGGGGCCGAGCAGCGGGTCGTCGATGGCGGCATCGGCGATCAACGCGCTTCGCAAAGTGCCGCCGACCACTGTGTCTACGTACCAGGAACGTCGCACCACGGCCTCAGACCCCGGCGGAAGCAGCGCAACGACGTCGTCGGCTGTGAGAGAAGACTTGTCCCACGTGTGGATGGTGAAGTCGGCGTTGCCCCTCTCCCCGAGGGCGCGTTCCTCAGGCGACGGGGTGATCGTGACGGCGATGATCCCAGCAGCGACGAGGGCCGTGATGGGGAGGCCGATCATGGCCACGATGAGCAGGCTGCGCCACTTCGCCAGTTTGGCTTGGCGCCAGGCGATGCGCGTCGTCGCCCGCCGCGCCGCCAGGCTCATCACGGCGTCGATCCAGGGAGGAGGGCCGCCGGGTCGTCGAGGCCGGCCGCCTCGTCCACGATTCGCCCGTCCCGCAGGAACACGATGCGGTTCGCCCAGGCGGCGAAGCGGGCGTCGTGGGTGACGAGCACCCCGCCGCCGCCGCCGTCGCAGTGGCGTCGCAGCAGTCGCAGCACGTTCTCGCCGGTCAGCGAGTCGAGCGCCCCGGTGGGCTCGTCGGCCAGCAGCAGGCTGCGCTCGCCGACGATGGCGCGGGCGATGGCGACCCGCTGCTGCTCCCCGCCCGACAGGTCCTGGGGAACCCGGTCCTCCAGCCCGTCCAGCTCGACGGCGGCGAGGGCGGCGCGGGCGGCGGCGCGGGCCGGGCGGCGCGCCACCCCGTCGAGCTCGAGGGGGAGCGCCACGTTCTCGGCGGCGGTGAGGCCTTCGATGAGGTTGAACTGCTGGAAGACGTAGCCGACGTGGTGGCGGCGGAGCTTGGCCAGCTCCGCCATCGATAGATCTGCCAGGTCGGCGCCGTGGACGAGCACGCTGCCGCCGGTCGGATAGTCGAGACCCCCGGCCAGCGAGAGCAGGGTGGTCTTGCCCGACCCTGAGGGACCCATCACCGCGATCAGCTCGCCCGTATCGACCACCAGTGAGGCATCGACGAGGGCGTCGACTTCGGTGTGGCCGGATCCGAAGACGCGGGTGGCGTTCCGCAGCTCGAGCACGGCGGTCATGGTGTGGTCTCCTGGATCGGGTGGGAGGCGGGAGCCCGCTCGGCGGTGGGAGAAGACTGGGGGTGGCGGGCGATGCGCGCCTCACAGGCATCGAGCCAGCGCACTCCGGCTTCGGCCTTGAAGATCAGCGAGTCGAGCAGGAGCAGCCATCCCAGGTCGTCCGGGCCGGCCGCGTCGGCTTTGAGGCGGGTGAACTCCTGGAGCCGTTCCAGGTGGACCCGCCGCTCCGCCTGGATCACCGCCAGGACGTCGGGGGTGGGGCGCGACAGTGCCATGAGCAACTTGAGCACCAGCTCGTCCCGAGCGGGGGCGGGGGTTCGGTCGGGTCGGGCGAACCACGACGCCAGTTGGGAGCGACCGGCTTCGGTGATCCGGTAGGTCTTGTTGCCGCCCTGCTCGTCGATCAGGGTCACGAGGCCGTCGCGCTCGAGGCGTCCGAGCGTCGTGTAGACCTGGCCCACGTTGAGCGGCCACACCCCGCCGGTGCGGGCCTCGAACTCGTTGCGCAGCTCGAGGCCGTACATCGGCCGCTCGTCCAGCATTGCCAGCAGGCTCATGGGAACCGACACGCCGTTTCCTTCCATATACCCGGTATAGCGTGAGTATACTGAGTATATCGGGAGCCGCAAGCAGTGGCGCGTCGAGGTGTTGACGGAAGCGCAGGCTTCAGGCGGCGTTCTCGTCGAGGGCGGCCGGGTCGCCGATGAGCAGCAAGTAGCCGTCCTCGATGGTCGGTGGGATCGTCTGCCCGCCGGGAGGGGCGGCGCCGATATGGCGGTAGTCGCCGTCCCCGGTACGCCACGCCAGACCGGCGGCGGAGTCGCGCGTCGGGGCGAGCCACACCTGACCGGCGGCGTGGTCGGCGATCTGACGGGGGGAGCCACGGAACAGGATCCGACCCCGATCCATCACCAGCACGTGACTGCACAGCGCCGCGACGTCGTCGGTCTGGTGGCTCGACAGGATGACCGTCCGGTCCTCGGCGAGCCGCGAGATGACGTCGCGGAAGCGGAGGCGCTGCTCGGGGTCGAGGCCGGCGGTGGGCTCGTCGAGGATGAGCAGCTCGGGATCGGCGAGCAGCGATTGGGCGAGGGCGACCCTGCGCCGCATGCCCCCCGACAGCGCCCTGATCTTCTTGTGGGCGTTGGGGGTGAGTTCGACGACGTCGATCACCCGCCGCACTTCGTGGTGGCGGGCCTTGCGGTTGGTGAGCTCCTTGAGGATGGCGATGTAGTCGACGAACTCGAAGACCGTGAAGTTGCGGTGAAAGCCGGGTTCCTGGGGCATGTAGCCGAGGCGGCGGCGGATCTCGACCCGGTCGGCCGACCGGGTTGGGTCGCGTCCGAGGAGCCGCACGGTGCCGGCGTCCGGCGCCAGGACGGTGGCGAGGATGCGCAGCAGCGTGGTCTTGCCGGCGCCGTTGGGGCCGAGCAGGCCGGTGACCCCGCCGCCGACGGCGGCGCCGACCCGGTCGAGGGCGACGGTGGCGCGGAACCGCTTGGTCAGGTCGGTGAACTGGCAGGCGACGTCGGTCACAGGGTCCTCCATGGGGTCATCGGCATACCGGATTGGGCTGTTCGGAGTTCCCGGTTAAGGGTGGATAGGCGTCGATCGACGCCGCGTACTCGACGGAATCGAGGCCGGCGCGCTCGAGCCATTGCTCGGCCGTCGGGGGCGGCTCGAGATCGAAGGCGTCGATGATGACCTGAACGGGCGTGGCGGGGTCCGTCCATTCGACCCAGTGATCGGTCACTGCGACGGTGATCTCGGCATCCAGGCGTTCGAGGAGCTGAGCGGCGAGATCGGTCGCGGCAGGGGATCCGAACACGGGCCGGACGCCGTCGCCCGTGCTGCTGCCGAATTGGGTCCACCCGAGCGCGCTCCAGTTGATGGCCGCAACGGGGGGGCCTTCGCCGCCGGAGTCGAGCGTGACGGCGTCGGCGAAGTCGAATACTCCCTCAGCGCCGGGGCCGTCGGCGCGGATACGCCGGTAGATGTCGGCGAGCTCGGAGTCAGCCCGAGCCGCGAGCCAGGCGGCCACGACCTCGCGGGCCTGGCCGCCGGCATCACATGGAACCTGGATACGAATGCGATCACCTTTGACTGGGGCCGCCTCTCCAGCCTCCTGACCCGGCCACCAAGCACCCTGATCGGATTCGATGACAGTCTCGGTGCCGTCCTCCTCGACGCTCACCGACGTGGGCCCCTTGCCGAACCCTGCGATCTCCTCGTCGGTCCACTCTCGGCCCTCCATCTCGACCGGCTCCAGCGGAAACCCGACTGCACGCTGGGCGGCGGCAATCGCTAGGGAGTCGCGTCGGTAGACGTAGAAGCCGACCCAGATGGGCCAGGGGTCCCTGTCTTGTCTCGAGTAGAGATCGTTCTCAGCCTGCAGGTGCTGACCGCGGTCATGGATCGCCTCTCCTTCGGCCGTGAAGTAGCCGAACTCGTCGATGAGTTGACTCGGGTAACCGCTGTGCCATTGCTCGATCACGAGATTGGGACGTGTTCCCGCCGGCACCGGGGCCAGGACGGATTGCACCGTGCCGTCCCACCATTCACTCCAGCGCTCATAGCCGGGGTAGATCCGGTACGTGACCCCGGGGGAATCGACGGAGACCCAATGGTTCGGAGCATTTGCGATCTGATCGAACACGGCGTCGATCTGAGCTTCGCTGGGGGGTCGCACCTGCACGATCCCGCCCGCCACGGCGGCGGCGATGCCCACGCCGACGAGCAGCAGCGGGACGGGACGCAGACCCCACCGCAGCATGGTGATCCCGATGATCACGGCAGCGATCCCAGCGAGGTAGGCGAGATGCACCCAACTTGGTCGGATCCACAGGTCGGGGCCGTCGTACCACAGCACGGTGTGCCACCACGCCAGCCAGTGGCGGGTGCCTTCGGCATCCTGGAAGACGATCTGCACCGCCGCCAGCGCCCCGACGGCGGCGAGGCCGGTGAACCGGTTCGGGAACCAGGTACCTGCCGCCGTCCCGACGACGGCCCCTATGCCGACCACCAATGGGCCGACCAGCAGCTCGCCGAGGTCGGGTTGGCCGGCGCCGCCGATCAGGAACAGAAAAGCCATGTAGGCGGCAACCATCACGGCCGCGATGGGGATAACGACCAGTGCGCCGAGCAGGCGGCCGGCGGTGCGAGCCCGTTCCAGGGCCGGGGTGATCGACTCGATCTCGACGGTGTCGTGGCGGCGGGCTCGGGAGGCGATCAGGTGCCCCACCAGCGTGGCCGCCCCCGCCAACGGGGCCAGTCCCAGCCCGACATAGGTGGAGTAGCCGGTGAGCTGGGGGAGCTGGTCGCGGTTCATCGACCACAGCAGCCAGCCGCTGGCGATCAGGCCGACGAGCACCAGGGGATGGCGGGCGACACGGCGCGCCTCAGCCCGGGCCAGCGAAGCCCACACCGAGCCCGGCCGGCGGCCATCACCAGTGGCGGCATTCCGTCGAGGGGCGGTCGTCACAGCCATCACGTCTCCTTCGTGTCGCGCACCGGAATCAGACTCCGCCTGACCGTCCACCTTCTCCGCGACGTCCCACGCAGGCCGAGCAGCGTCGAGGCCCACGCCACACCGGCCAGGGCTGCCCAGCGGTGATGGGCGTCGAGCCAGGCCAGCCACTGGGACGACGGTGCTTCCCCGGCTGCCGGCGGCGGCCACGGGGAGGGGAACACCGACCACCGGTCGGGCAGCAGGATCAGGCCGACGACGATCGCCAGGAGCGCGGTTGCCGCCACGACGCCCCCGCCGTCACCGATCACCCGCGCCGCATGGGTCGCCACCGCCCAGACGACGCCCACCAGCGCCGCCATCTCGACGGAGAGGGCGAGCCGGGGCACGGTCAACATCGTTCCGTCGTCGAGCGGCCTCAGCCCGGATTCCATCCAGAGCACCAGGGCCCACCAGGCCGCTGCGACCGCAGGGAGCGCCAGGATGAGGCGGGCGGTCCGCTGCAGGCCCACCGGGACGGGCTTGCCCTCCAGCAGGTTCTCCGCCGGGTCGTCGAAGGCGAAGGCAGCGCTCGCCGCCAGGGCCACCGCGGCGACCCGCAGCCCGAAGACGGCGTCGTCCTGGGTCGTCCACTCGCCGGCCCGCCGCGACCAGGCAAGGCCGACGGCCGCCACCAGCCCGAGGCCCAGGTGCCACCAGGGGACGACCCGCGCCGTCCGCAGCAGGACGCCGGGAAGCACCCGAAAGCGGGTCACGGGCGGCGGCCGATCTCGAAGAGGTCGCGGCGCTGCAGCATGACGGCGGCCGAGACCGCCAGCACCACCGCCGCCAGCAGTTGCGTGGTCCACCCGAACGCCACCAGCGCCCGCGGACCGATTTCCACGCCGAGCACCCCCATCACCCACGCCAGCCCGAGTGAGGCACCGGCAACGATGGGCGGCAGGAACGTGCCTGCCACCAGTGCGGCGCCGGCCAGCGCCAGGGCCGGGAGGATCCATGCCAGCGCCAGCAAGCCGGCGTGAGGGAGCAGCAGCGCCATCACCAGGGCCGGCACCATCGACGTCGCCACCACCGCCACCGTGCGGATCAGCAGCAACCGGAAGCTGTGAAGCGGGGAAGCGGCGGCGATCTCGTACGCCGGATCGAGCACGCGACTGAAGGCGGCGGCGACCCCGGCGACGGGTACGAGGGGGGCCACGAGCAGGAACGGCAACAGAGCCTCGCGGGCGTCGACGAATGGTTCACCGGCGGAGCTCCACGCCATCGCCAGGCCGAACCCGAGTACCAAGACCACGGCCGCCAGCCAGGGCACCGTCAAGGAGGGAGTCGCGCCCAGCAGCCGTGCCAAGTGATCCGGCACCCCGAGAGCGACCATCACCCGCTCGATGACCCGCCGGCGGGGGGCGTCGATCTCGTCGACGGTCGAGTCCCAGATCGCCTCTAGGCGCCCGGTGTCGACCCGTCCTGTGGCGGTCGCCCGGCATTCGGCGCACTCCGCCACGTGGGCCTCGACCGACCACGCCTGCGACGTCGACAGCGTTCCCTCGGCGTAGGCGGCGAGCGCTTCGTCTCCGGGATGCCACGTCATGTCGCCAGCCCCTTGCGAAGCTGCTTGCGGGCGCGCATCATGCGGGTCTTGACGGTTCCCGCCGGCACTCCCAGCAACGAGGCGGTCTCGCGCACCGTCAACCCGTCGAGCACCATGGCCTGCACCACCGCCCTCAGCTCCGGTGAGAGGCGATCGAGGGCGGCGCCGAGATCGCCGTGCTCCACCCCGATCAGCACTTCGTCCTCGGCCGAGGCCACCGCGCCCGGGTGCACCCACTCCGCCACCGACTCCCAACGGGAGCGGCGGCGCACCCGGTCCAGCAGCCTGCGTAGTGCGATGCCCCACAGCCACGCC
>CAZMSN010000068.1:0-8401 GCA_964569015.1 uncultured Acidimicrobiaceae bacterium
ATCGCTGGCGGCTTCGCCGCCGCTCTCCGACTTTCCCTTCCGCAGGGAGGGTGAGGAGAAAACGCGGGTGTGGCCGCGCCCGCGCCTCAGCCGATGCTGGCGATGGTGTCGCGCACCGCGGCAGCCGAGGCGGCGACGGCTTGCCTCTCGGTGTCGGTGGCGGAGAGAGGAAGGATGCGACCGGCGCCACGGATGTCGACGAGGCGGGGGAGGGAGATGCAGGCCTCGCCGAGTCCCAGCGCCGGGTCGAGGGGAGCGGTGACGGGCAGCACCGCGGCCTGGGCGGTGTGATCGAGCGCCTCGAGGATCTCGGTGGTCGCCATGGCGATGCCCCAGCTGGTGGCGCCCTTGCCGGCGATGATCTCGTAGGCGGCGTTGCGCACCTGGTGGAGGATCTCGGCTCGGTCCTCTTCGTCGAGGATGCTCCCATCGCTTGTCTGCACCTCTGCGAGCGGCGAGCCGCCGATGGTGGCGGACGACCACAGCACCGTCTCGCTGTCGCCGTGCTCGCCGACCACGTGGGCGTGGATGTGCCGTTCGGCGATGTCGTAGCGCAGGGCGAGCAGGTGCCGCAGGCGTGAGGAGTCGAGCACGGTTCCCGAGCCGAGGACCATGCCGTCGTCCCGGCCGGTCAACTGCACGGTGAGCTGGGTCAGTACGTCCACCGGGTTGGTGACCACCAGGATGACCGCATCCGGTGCCACCTCGACCAGCGACGGCACCAGCGTGCGGAAGATGCCGGCGTTGCGAGCCGCCAGGTCGAGGCGGGATTCGCCGGGCCGCTGCTTGGCGCCAGCGGTGATGACCACCACGTCGGCTTCGGCGCAGACGGCGATGTCGTCGCCACCCTTGATGGTCGTCGGGCGCACGAACTGGAGGCCGTGGCGAAGGTCCAGCACCTCGGCGCACGCCTTCGTGTTGTTCATGTCGTGTATCGACAGGCGTCGGGCGACGCCCTGGTTCAGGGCGGCGAAGGCGATCGCCGTGCCCACGCTGCCGGCCCCGATGATTGCGAGATGATCCACGGCGCCTTCCCTCCTCGAGGCTTCAGTCCTCCTACCGATCCTACGGGCGCCCCTGATCGGAGGGATGCGATCTCTTCGGAGTTGTCCATCGCCGCAGCCGTCTGCCGGCTCCCCGATTCAGACGGCTGCGCTCTTGCGATCGGCGGAAAAGAGCATGGCGGCAGCCGCCACGAGGAATGCCAGCACGATGGGCAGCTCCATGGGATCGAACGCCGCCACGTCCGGCACTCCGGCGTCGGCCATGAAGGCCGTCGCCGAGATGTAGGTGAGCTGGTATGTGAACGTGGCAACGCACACTGCGGTGGCGATCACGTATCCCCACGGCCGGCGTCGCCACAGCAGCACGCCTCCCACGGCGGCGGCCGGCGCCAGGACGGCCATGTCCATGACGTATGCCAGGTGGATTCGCTCCAGCGGAAGCGGCAGCACGTCGGCGGGGAACTCTCCGTTGATGGCGAAGCGAGCCGAGTAGAAGCCCCACATCGCCACCAGCGCCAGCGCCAGGAGCAGCAGTAGCCATGCCACGGAGCGGACCGGGGTTCTCGGCCCGAATCGGGCGGCGACCTGCGGGACGTCCATCCCGGAGAGAACGAAGACCAGGCCGAACAGGGAGGTCGCGAACAGCGCCACGTGGAGGAGGAACACGTCGTTGAAGGCGACTTCGAAGACGTAGTACCCGTAGTTGTACGTCGAGAATGCCAGCAGCCCTGCCCACACCAGCAGGGCGACGCCCGAGTCCCGGCGCCCGGCCCTGATCGCCCACGCCAGCACGAGGGGAACCACGAGAGTCACGAGATCGGCTCCGCGCAGTGATGCGGCCGCGACGGCCGAGTCTTGGTAGAGGCCGTCGACCCACAGCCCCGCCGCCGAGGACGCCAGCATCAGCACGACGACGAGCCACGACAGCACTCGGGCCGTGCGCAGTGCGGCGGAGGTCGCCGAAGCTGGAACGAAGATGCTCTGCAGATCGGTGACACGAAAGGGGGTTCGGTGAGGGCGTTGCTTGCCTGGCATGGGTACTGCAATCTAGCTGCGTGCCGGTCGCTGATCGTCGTGGAGCATCAGGAGACGGGCCGCACGGTCGGTGTGCGTCACACGTGGATGGGGGAGCGTGGATCTCGACGGGACGGGCATCGGAGGGTGCTTCGCAAGAAGCGGTGGAGGAGTGGCGTTCCGGAGCCTGTTCGTTGGTGAGGGTGGTGCGACGAATGCGGTCGAGGCAGAACCAGCGGCCGCCCGGTGCTCAGGCCACCACGGACACCACGTGCTCCGTGCCGTCCCAGCCGTCCTCGGAGTGAACCGTGAACTCCACCCGGGTCCCGGCCGGCAACGAGGCGGTCGGCAGCGTCGCGATGTGAACGTCGAGCATCGTTGCCGTCGGGACCTCGGAGGAGGTTTCCCACCGATCGCCGGTCCAGCGGACGCGGCCCGGTTGCGTGAGGTGCAGGCGAAGATCGCGCTGCGCCCGCATGGTTCCGATCCTGTGATTCGGCGCCCAGATGGTCACCGTAGCCGGGGTCGTGGCCTCGACGTAGCGGGCGATCGTCTCGGTCGGCATGTCGAACACACGGCCCGCTTCGAGCGACGCGGCGAGCTTGAGGTACTCGGCGTGCGCCCAGGCCAAGGGCATGGCCGATCCGGTCGGACGTCCCGGGAACAACTCGCGCTCCGGTATCTCCTGCCCGTCCCAGACCTGCTCGGGAAGCAGGCCGTTGGGCTCGGCGAAGCGGCCGAGCGCGGCGAACAGGTCACGGGCCTCCTCTTCATTCCCGGCCGCCAGCTCGTAGTGGGCCCGCTCGCCGGTGAGCAGCGGCCAGGGCCGGCCGATCCCCGAGCCGTCGAACGGACTGCCGTCGGTGTGCTCTCCGTAGCGGTCGCCGCTGTAGCGGCGCCACGACGGGCCGGGCGGCAGATCCGCCCGGAGCACATGATCGATCACCCGCACCGTGTCGGCGATGCGCTCGTCGCGGGCATCGCGCAGGCCGAATCGGACCAGGGCGAGGGCGTCGGGACTGACGATCTCCGAGGCCGGAACGGAGTCCGTTCCGGGCGGGCGGTTCTTGATCGGCACCCAGCCGGCCGTGGGAGAGGCCCCTTCTGCCTCGTCGGGAGGGGTGATCCGGACGTAGTAGCCGGCGACGCCGACCTCTCGGGCGAGGGGAGTGTCGGCCACGTAGATCCAGCGTTCGATCGAGTCGTTCCAAGCATCTGCCGTCTCCCGCAGGAACGTCGCGACCTCCGCCTCGCCCATCTCGTCGGCCATCGACGCCGCCACCACCAAGGCGGCGATCTCGGCTGCCAGGGTGAACGGCGAGTACCCGGCGTCCTCCTCCCAGCGGTCCTGTCCTGTGACGGGCCCGTTGCGCACGATGTAGGCGGCCGCCAACCTGACCATCGGCCACATCTCCGCGAGGTCGACCGGGCACCCGACCTGGCGGGCCAGGCTCACCGCCAGGATCGGGAGGGCGGTCTCGTCCATCTGGACCCCGGCCCAGTAGGGCGTGCCGTCGAGCCACATGTTCTGCGCCCAGTGGCCGTCGGCGTCCTGGGTGGTGCGGAGGTAGGCCAGGCCCCGCAGGGCGTCCTCGGACGCACCGGAGGCCAGCAGACCACCGATCACCTCCACCATGTCGCGCGGCCAGACCAGGTGGTAGCCGCCGAGATCGTCGTCCCCCTTGTTGAAGCCCCACGGGATCGACAGCGATGCGATGGACGCGCCGGGGAACGAGATCGACTCGTGGACCCGAAGCACGGTGCGGGACCTCACCACCAGGGGATCGGCCGAATCCGGGGCGAAGGAGTCGTGCCACGCCCGCCAGCCGGACTCGTACACCTGCCGGGCGGCGTCGACGCCTTGTGCCAAGGAGGCCCGGGCTCGGTGCCCCGCTTCGGCGTCGGACCGGCCGAAACCGACGGCCAGGGTGAATACCCCGGCATCGGGGACCTCGACCTCCCCGGCGAGGGCGACGTTGCCGGGCCCGGCCCTGCCGTACTCCCAGGTGAGCCGCCCGTTGGCGCGCACGTCCTGCCAGCCGTCGGAGGTCCCGACGTAACCGGCCGAGCGGACGCGCCACGGCGTGTCGGCCGCCAGGGCGAGGGCCGTGCCGGAGCCGGAGGCGAACAGCATCGGGACGCCCTTGTACTCGCCCACCCAGCCGACGTTGTCACCGCCTCGGTTGGCGAGGTGGGGGGCGAGCAACACGGTCACGTGCAGGCCGCCTTGCCTCCCGTCGATCCCGACCCGCTGCAGGAGAACGTGCCGTTCCGGGTCGGTGAGGATCTCCTTGGTGACGCGCAGACCATCGGGCAGCTCATTGACGACGACGAAGCCCGGTACCCCGGGAGCGAACCACTCCA
Organism: uncultured Acidimicrobiaceae bacterium; assembly: GCA_964569015.1. Classification (GTDB taxonomy): domain Bacteria; phylum Actinomycetota; class Acidimicrobiia; order Spongiisociales; family UBA5794; genus CAYQEC01. The sequence goes on from CAZMSN010000068.1 coordinate 4,383, forward strand.
CCGACGACCGGGCGTCCCGTTTCTCCTCGAGGAACATGCCCTCGCCGGACAGCAACAACCCCATGTCCCTCGTGCAGGCGGTGTCGATGCGGGGGTGGTAGATCTCGTCGACGATCCCGTGGCCGATGCTGAACCACACCCGGGACTCTGTGGTCAGGGAAGTCCCGACCGCCGCCTTGGCGCTCGACGTCCAGCGTGGGGGGATCCCCGGACGGCCGGGGGCGTCTCCGTCATCCATGGGCTCGACCTCGTTGACTCGTCACGCGTCACCGAGCCTACGGTGGATCGGCCACGTCGGTGCCCTGAGGCGGTCACAATCGCTCGGCGGGCCACCGGTCGGCCGGCTTCATGTCACGTCGATGGGTCCGGCGTGGCTGAATCTCGCGGCGCGGCGGTGGACGTGCCGGTCGTGCTTGTGCCTCGCCCCTACCGGCTCGCCGAGGTGGCTGGCCGCGTAGAAGCGCCCCTTGGCGAACTCGACGATCGCCAGGTAGCCGACGATCAGCCCGGCGAGGATGGCGAAGAAGCTGGCCGGGAGCGGCGTGAACCCGAGGGCGTTGGCGAGCGGCGTGAAGGGGAGGGCGGCCCCGATGGCGGCCATGGTCACGGTGGTGGCGAGCACGGGGGTGCTGGGACGGCTGCGCATGAAGGGGATCCGGCGGGTGCGGATGACGAACACGATGAGGGTCTGGGTGGCGAGCGACTCGATGAACCAACCGGTGCGGAACTCGGTGGCGCTCGCATGGAGCACTTGGAGCAGGATGGCGAACGTTGCGAAGTCGAAGATCGAGCTCAGCGGCCCGAAGACGCTCATGAAGCGGCGGATGAAGCGGATGTCCCACTGGGCGGGCCGGCCCAGTTGCTCCTCGTCAACCCGGTCGGTGGGGATCGTCATCTGGCCGACGTCGTAGAGGAGGTTGTTGAGGAGGATCTGGGAGGGGAGCATCGGCAGGAACTTCAGGAACAGCGAGGCTCCGGCAGCCGAGAACATGTTCCCGAAGTTGGACGACGTCGCCATCAACACGTACTTGACGGTGTTGGCGAAGATGCGCCGCCCCTCGACGACACCGTCAGCGAGGACTCCGAGGTCGTTCTCGAGGAGCAGGATGTCGGCGGCGTCCTTGGCCACGTCGGTGGCGCTGTCGACGGAGATGCCCACGTCGGCGTGATGCAGGGCGACGGCGTCGTTGACCCCGTCGCCGAGGAACGCGACGTCCGATCCCGATGCCCGCTGCACCGACACGATGCGGGACTTCTGCTCGGGCCCGATCCGGGCGAAGACCGTGGTGCCGGGGATGGCGGCGACGAGCTGCTCGTCGTCGAGGGCGTCCACCTCATCGCCGGTGAGGGTGCCGGCCACGGCGAGCCCCAGTCGCTCACAAACGGTGCGGGCGACCCGGTCGCTGTCACCGGTGATGACCTTGACCTCGATCCCGAGACCGGCCAGGCGGCGCAGCGAGTCGGCCGCCGAGGCCTTGGGTGGATCGGAGAACACGAGGAATCCGATGAATTCGAGGTCGTGCTCGTCCGCCGGCTGCGGGTCGGTCATGCTTTCGGCGCGGCGGCGGGCGACGGCGATCACCCGGGCGCCGTCGTCGAACAGGCGTTGCAGCGTCGCTTCCGCCGCGGCCGGTTGCTGCCGGCATGACGCCAGGACTCGCTCCGGCTCTCCCTTGGTGACGAGCCAGCGGGCCCCGTCGGGATCGTCGGCGACCACCGAGGCGAGGCGACGGGTGTGGTCGAACGGGGCCGTGCCCAGGCGCTGCCACTGAAGGGCGGCCGCGGAGCCGCCGGCGACGACCGGGTCCGAGCCGGTCGCCGCATCCCAGAGGGCCATGTCGATCTGGTTGCCGCTGACCGCGACGCCCTGATCGAGGATCGCCTCGTCGCACACGAGGGCGTGGAGGAAGGCATCCGGTGACGACGCCCCTTCGGCGTCGATCGCCGCCTGGAAGGCGATGTGCCCTTCGGTGAGGGTGCCGGTCTTGTCGGTGAACAGCGTGGTGATGTTCCCGAGGTCCTCGATGCTCACCAGGCGCTTCACCAGCACCTTCCGATGGCTCAGCCGGCGCGACCCGGTCGACAGGCTCACGGTGACGATGGCAGGGAGGAGCTGCGGGGTCAGGCCGATGGCGATGGCGAGCGAGAAGAGGAGGGCGTCGAGGAACGGACGGTGCAACACGAGGTTGGCGATGAAGATCCCGCTGGTCAGGACCGCAGCCACCTTGACCAGGAAGAGCGAGAATCGTTGGAGCCCCACCTGGAAGGCGGTCTGGGGTGGCCGGTCGCTCAGACCGAGGGCGATCTTCCCAAAGGCGGTGGCGGTGCCGGTGCCGGTCACCACGCCGCGTCCGGTGCCCTGGTGGACGACGGTCCCCATGGACAGGCAGTTCGGCGGCTGTGTGGTCGACGCCTCCGCCAGGGGGTCCGTCGTCTTCGGCGCCGGCGCCGGCTCGCCGGTCAAGACCGCCTCGTCGCACTCGAGTTCGTCGACCTCGATGAGCCTCATGTCGGCGGGGACCAGGTCGCCCATCGTGAGGAAGGCGATGTCGCCGGGGACCAGCTCGACGACATCGACCAGCGTCGGGTTGCCGTCCCGGAGAAGGGTCGCCTGGTGCCGGATCCGGGAATGCAGCGCCTCCACCGCCTGCTCGGAGCGGTACTCGTTGAAGAAGCCCAGCCCGACCGAGACGGTGACGATCACCATGATGATCACGGCGTCGGTCAGGTCGCTCGTTGCTCCTGAGACCGCCGCCGCCCCCAGCAGGAGGAGCAGCAGCGGGTTCCGGAGTTGGCGGGCGAGCACCGGCAGCGGGCGGGCACCGTGGCTGCGGAGGGCGTTCGGACCCGAGATCTCCAGTCGCCGGGCCGCCTCATCGGAGGTGAGCCCTTCGGCGCTCGAATCGAGCAGGTCGAGAACAGCGGTGACGTCGAGCGATGCGGCACGGGCGACGTCGAGACCGGAGGCAGGCGGTGTCTCGTTCGGAGACGAGGCGTCGGTCGAGAACGACCCGCTCACACCACCGCTCCGAAGGCCTTCCCGATGAGGGCGGTGACCGCCATGGCGAGGGCGCCCCAGAACATGACCCGGGTGGTGGCCCGCCCGACCGGGGCGCCGCCCACCCGGGCCCCGGCCACGCCGAGCAGTGCCAGGGCGACGAGGGAAGCGGCCGCCACGATCCACACCCGCCCGGCGTCGGAGGCGACGGCGGCGGCGACGAGGGGGAGTGCCGCTCCCACCGCAAAGGTGGCCGCCGAGGTCAGGGCGGCCTGAACCGGGCGGGCCGTGATCGCTTCGGAGATCCCCAACTCGTCGCGGGCGTGGGCGGCCAGCGCGTCGTGCGCCATGAGCTGCTCGGCCACCTGCCCGGCGAGGTCGGGGTCGAGGCCACGCTCCACATAGATCCCGGCGAGCTCGTCGAGCTCGCCTTCCGGGTCCTCGGCCAGTTCCCGGCGCTCCCGACCGAGATCGGCGGCCTCGGTGTCGGCCTGGGAGCTCACCGAGACGTATTCCCCGGCCGCCATCGACATCGCCCCTGCCACGAGGCCCGCGACCCCTGCGATGAGCACGGCGCTCCGTCCCGCGGCGGCGGTGGACACGCCGATCACGAGGCTCGCCGTGGACACGATCCCGTCGTTGGCGCCGAGCACCGCAGCCCGTAGCCATCCGATGCGGTGGATCATGTGGTTCTCGGGGTGTGTCACACGGTGCACGCTACACGCAGGTCCCTTGCTCGCGAACGGGTCGGCGAGCGTCGGCGCCCCGAGGCGCGCCGCCCGAATCACCCGGACTGCCGCACCACCAGTGAGACGTCGATGATCTCGCGATGTGGTGGGGCGGAAGGGTCTTGGCGCATCCCCATCAGCATCTCCACGGCACGGGTGCCCATCTGCTCCCGATCGATCCTCACCGTGGTCAAGGCGGGCCGCACGAGCGCGCTCACCGAAACGTCGTCGACCCCGATCACCGCCACGTCGTCGGGCACCGTCCTCCCTGCGTCTTCGAGGGCCCGCATGGC
>CAZMSN010000069.1:0-8242 GCA_964569015.1 uncultured Acidimicrobiaceae bacterium
GCTGCTCTCGAAGGGGCCGGCCGGAAGGCCGGCGCCCGAGGTTCCGGTCTTGCCGCCGCCCTGGCCACACTGCACTCCGACGTCGTTGCAGATCAGAAACGCCGGAGCGACAAGCAAGGTCTCGACACCGCCATCGAGGGAACAGACCGGCAACTCAAAGCCACCGCGGCTGAACGCGATGAGGCTCAGCAACGACGGACAGCTGTACTCGACGAGTTCTCGGTTGCTGACGGAGCTGAGCTGAGGGACCTCGCGCTACGGGTGAAGCGGCGCCAAGCCCTGGCGCAGCGAATCGGCGATTGCATGGAACGGGTTGACACAGCGCTTGGCCTCGGACCGTCAGCCGAAGAGATGCGACAAGAGCTCTCCAGCGGGCGAGTAGACGAGTGGAAGGCCCAGAAGCTCGACAACCAGGAACGGGTGCGCGTGCTCTCCGAGCAGAGGGATGATGCTGTGCGGACTCACCAGGATGCGGTCAAGGAGGTGGCCCGCATCGCCGAGTCTTCGGACGTTGCGCAGTTCGAGACGGCTGCCGAAGGCTTACGCGAAGAGATTGCCGACGCGGCGCGGCGTTGGCAAACGCTCGCCATTGCCAGTGCCCTCATCGGAGAAACCGTCACCCTGTTCGAGAAGAAGAATCAGGGGCCAGTCGTTGACCGGGCATCAGCACTCTTCAGGAAGATCAGCGCCGGTCACTACACGAGGCTTTATGCCCACGACGGCACGCTCGATGCGGAAGATGACACAGGAAAGCGCATCGGTGTTGGGGACCTGAGCACTGCGGCAGCCCAGCAGGTCTACCTGTGCCTACGCCTCGGACTGGCAGAGGAGGAGGCGAGGAAGCGCACCTCACTGCCGCTCATCATGGACGAGGTTCTCGTCAACTTCGATGCAGAACGTGCCCTGGGGGTCACGGCAGCACTTCACGATGTCGCCCAGCGGCACCAGGTTCTGATGTTCACCTGTCACCGCCAGACGGTCGAGCTGCTGCAGGAGACCTGTGGTGATATCCGCGTCGTGGAACTCGATCGTTTCGTCGGGACGCCCCACTAGATACGAGGCGAAGGTGACAGGTCTAGAACGACCTTGGAGCGATGGCGGAAACAGCCGACGTGACGGACCGCCACGTCACAGCCGCTACGTAGCATCAACCACGAGCCCGCGCCCGAACTGTTCACGCCAACGATGGGACGCGACCGACGCTCTCCGACGATGAGGGGCACATCATGACCAGCACGATGCAGACGGTCCGGTCTCCACGCTGCACGATCGGCAAGAATGGGTGACGTGGTCGTCCGTGTAGATGTCCAGAGGGAGTTGTTCGTATGGGCGCGCCAGCGCTCTGGCGTCGACTCTGATGTGCTCGCGCAGCGATTCCCGAAGCTGGAGGAATGGGAAGGCGGAGAGGTCGCCCCGACTCTCAAGCAACTCGAGAAGTTCGCCCGGACGACTCACACGCCAGTCGGGTTCTTCTTCCTACCGGAGCCGCCGATCGAGGTCGTGCCCATCCCCGACTTTCGGACAATCGCCGATCAGCCGGTCGGCCGGCCGAGTCCCGACCTCCTGGACACCGTGTACCAATGCCAGCAGCGGCAGGAGTGGTTCCGCGAGTACGCACAAGCCAACCGGCTTGATCCTGTGCCCTTCGTTGCCTCGTCCACTCTGAGGACACCCGTTGGGCAGGCGGCCACCGCAATGCGAGGGGCACTGGAGTTCCCCATCGAGCAACGAGGTGTCAGCTGGTCCGAGGCGTTCCGGCGGCTGGCGGAGGGAGCCGAGGAGGCGGGTGTGCTCGTGATGGTCAACGGCGTCGTTGGGAGCAACACGCACCGCAGGCTGAGGCCTGATGAGTTCCGGGGGTTCGCGCTCGTGGATCCGCTGGCCCCGGTGGTGTTCGTGAACGGGGCCGACACCCGGGCAGCCCAGGTGTTCACTCTCGCTCACGAACTAGCGCACATCTGGCTTGGCCAGACCGGCCTTGACGACATCGACCTCGGTTCGCGAGCCACGAGCGACGTCGAGAAGTGGTGCAACGGGGTGGCGGCCGAGTTCCTCGTCCCACTCGAGCAGGTCCGCGTCCGCTACATGCCGGAGAACGACCTGACGGAGGAGCTCGACCGCCTCGCTCGAGAATTCAAGGTCAGCACGTTGGTCGTTCTGCGACGAGTCCACGAGGCCGGATACCTGACCTGGGATCAGTACCGACGGGCATACCAGGATGAGCTGACCAGGCTCTTACCCTTGCTCGAGGAGGCTGGCGGAGGCGGGGGCAACTTCTACAACACCCAACCATCCCGGGTCAGCAAGCTCTTCGCCCGCACCGTGATCGCAAGCGCTCTTGAGGGCCAGACCCTGTTCACCGAGGCGTTTCAGATGCTTGGGTTCAAGAAACAGTCCACGTTCGATGAACTCGCGCAGCGGCTCGGCGTCGCCTGATGACCTACCTGCTCGACGCCGACGTCTTCATCCAGGCGAAGAACCTCCACTACGGATTCGACTTCTGCCCTGCCTTCTGGGACTGGCTCGATCGAGCCAACCTCGACGGCCGGGTCTTCAGCATCGAGCGGGTCGGCACCGAGATCCGGGCCGGCGGTGACGAGCTGGCCGAGTGGGCAGCAGCCCGTGCGCCAATGTTCCTGGCACCCGACCAGTCCGCCCTCCTAAGCCTGCAGGCCGTGAGTGAATGGGCGGTCGCGGCCGACTACGAACCAGCTGCAGTCAGCACCTTCATGCAGGTGGCCGACTACTACCTCATCGCCCAGGCGCACGCCGGCGGGCACGTCGTAGTCACCCATGAGAAGGTCGCAACAACACCGAAGAAGATCAAGATCCCCAACGCCTGCATCGCGCTGCGGGTCAAGTGCATGACGCCCTACGAGATGCTGCGGGTCGAACGTGCCCGCTTCGTGCTGCCAGCCTGACACCCTCCAAAGTCGGGGCTCTCAACGGTTCCCACTCCGGGCGTGGCGGTGGGCCGTGACGATGCCCGCCTCCCATCCCGGTGCCCGCCCGCCGGCCGGCGGCTGGAATGTGTCAGCCGGGAGCCCGCCAGTGGTGAGCAGCCACGAGATCACCGAATTCGAGTTCCACATCTCGCCCGTTCCCAGCTCGTCCCGTCCCCAGATCAGTGCCGGCACCGAGGCCACCAGGTCGAGCAGCCGCCGCGCCAGGCGCACGTCTCCGCTCAGGGACTGCGGACTCGCCACCGCCTCGGCGGCGTCGGGAATGATCCCGTCCCGCTAGCAGCGCACCTCGTATCGAAACAGCCGAAACCGGGCGATCCGGCGGCTCCCAACCGGGCCTTCCACGACCACCCCACGCGACCCGACGTCGGCATCGGGGCTGGGCCAGGCGCTCTCGATAGTGAACCTCCCCTCAGGTACGCGAACCTCGAGGGCAGTGTGGTAGAGGTCGAACGGCCGCCTCCGTTGACGACGTGCCTGGATGGCCTCGTAGATTCGCCCGTTCATCCGAACCAGGCCGGAACCCCCCGCGCCGAGGGGAATCCAGTACAGGTCGACGCTGGTCTCAGACGGCTCACCAGCAGCAGGTTGCTCGGCATCCACGCAGCGAGCCTACGGCGAGCCTTCGTACATCGTCAGGCGCCACCGTGCGACGAGTCGGTGCGCGAAGACGTACGACGGACGACGAGCACTCTCATGAACGCCCGCGTTCCGCAGGAAGGGCAATGCACTCGCTTTGCGGCGCCACGAGAAGTGAACCAGCTCATCGCCATCGCATCTTCAACAGCGGACACGGTGAACTCCGCCCCACATTCCGCACAGCGGTACCCGAACGAGCGGGCGTGCCACCACACCAGCAGTGGAAGGCCGACGACCACGATCGCCACGGCGACCCACCAGGGGAGCCACACCGCGGCGATGATGATCGCCGCGAGCAGCGACGCGACCCACAAAGCGGTGACCCACCAATCGGACGCCCTCGGTTCGTCGAGGATCAACATGCTGCTTCTCGTAACGTCGGCTCCGAGAGCGTAACCCATGAAGGGCCGTCCCGGTGAAATGTCCGCACCGCCTCGGCAACGAGGCGTGCCCACAGCCGTCGCTGAACCCGCGTCTTGGGGTCTCGACGCCAAGAAGCCTGGGCACGCGGCCCAGGCCCCTCGTTCGTCGCGGGGGCGGGAAGCGAGGCGGCGGTGGGGGTCGCCCTTCCGTTGGGGCTTTCGGCTCCACCCAACATGGCACCCAACGCCCCGGCCTGCCTCCTGCCGAGCTCGGTCAGGGCGACATCGGTGCGGCCGGTGTGTTTCCCCGTGATGCTCCACTCGGTTTGACCGTGGCGGACCAGCACGACTTCGTGTCGGACGGGCGTCGGGCTCATTGCGTGGCCCAGGTCCAGTCGGCGCCGAGCAGGGCATCAGCTTCAGCCGGGCCCGAGCTTCCTCGCCGATAAGGGATGGCGGGCCGGCGGTCGGTGAGCACACGATCGACGATCCGCCACGCTTCCATGACCCCGTCCTGGCGGGCGAACAGGCCAGAGTCGCCGCGCAACGCGTCGCCGATGAGCCGGTCGTAGGCCTCACGCCCGCGGACCCGGTCGTGCTGCAGGTGCAGTTCGATCGGGCCGCTCACCATGGCCGGTCCGGGGATCTTGGCCTGCATCGACAGGCTGATCTCCTCGTCGGGTTTGGTGCGAAAGGTCAACCGATTGGGGCCGGGCCTGCATTTGGCGTCGGCGAACAATGGGCGCGGAGGCCGGTCGAACTCGACCACCGCTTCGGTCACGGTCGATGCCAGCCCTTTGCCCGCCCGGATGATCCACGGCACGCCCGCCCACCGCCACGAATCCACCTCGAGGCGGACCGCGGCGAAGGTCTCGGTGTCCGATTCTGCCCCCACGCCGGGCTCCTCTCGGTACCCCTCGTATTGTCCGCGGACCACGTCGTCGTGGGTGAGGGCCTTGACGGCCCGCAGCACCTTCACACGCTCGTCCCGCAGCGCATCGGAATGCTCCGACACCGGGGGCTCCATGGCGAGCAGTGCCAGCACCTGCAACAGGTGGTTCTGGACAACGTCGCGCAGCGTCCCCACGGTGTCGTAGAACGAGCCGCGGCCTTCGACGCCAAAATCCTCGGCCATGGTGATCTGGATTCCGTGTACGTAGTGGCGGTTCCACACCGGCTCCAGCACGGTGTTGGAGAACCGGAAGATCATCAGGTTCTGCACGGCGTCCTTGCCGAGGAAGTGGTCGATGCGATACACCCGGTCCTCGGGGAAGGCGCGATGGACGATCTCGTTCAGCGCCGCCGCCGACTCGGTGTCGCGCCCGAAGGGCTTCTCGAGCACGACTCGGCCCTGCCGGTTGAGGCCGACCGACGCCAATCCATCGACCACGTCGTCGAACAGGTCGGGGGGAATGGCCAGGTACGACACGGCGCACTCGGCTCCGGCGACACGTTTGGCGATGGCGTGGTAGGTGGCGGCGTCGCGGTAGTCGCCGGCGACGAAGCAGAGGTTGGCGGCCAGCCGGGCGAAGACCTCATCGTCGATTGTTGCGCCGCCTGCCTCGAGCGCCTCGCGGGCCCGGAGCCGGAGCGTGTCATCGTCCCAGTCGCTGGAGGCCACCCCGATCACGGGCATGTCGAGGTCTCCTTGCGCGGTCAGGTCGTAGAGCGCGGCGAACAGCTTCTTGCGGGCGAGGTCGCCGCTGATCCCGAACAGGACCAGGGCGTCGGCGTCGGTCTCGGTCATTCCGGCTCCCTCTTCTCGTGGTGTCCACCGAACTGGCGACGCATCGCCGACAGCAGGTGGTTGGCGAAGTCGTCGCGTCCGCGGCTGTCGAACCTCCCGTACAGCGCCGCCGATAGCACCGGCGCTGGGACCCCTTCCTCCACTGCGCTCAGCACCGTCCAGCGTCCCTCCCCGGAGTCCGACACCCGGCCGGTGAACCCTTCCAGGGTCGGGTTCTCGACCAAGGCGGCGGCGGTGAGATCGAGCAGCCACGAGGCGATGACGCTGCCGCGGCGCCACACCTCGGCGACGGCGGGGATGTCGATGTCGTAGCGGTAGCGCTCGGGTTGGCGGAGTGGAGCGGTCTCGGCGTCGAACGCCCGGTCGGTCAGGCCGATTCCGGCGTGGTTGAGGATGTTGAGCCCCTCGGCGTAAGAGGCCATGACGCCGTATTCGATCCCGTTGTGGATCATCTTGACGAAGTGCCCGGCGCCGCTCGGGCCACAGTGCAGGTAACCGTGCTCGGCGGGTGACGGCTCGTCATCGCGACCGGGGGTGCGGGCGGCGGTGTCGACCCCGGGGGCGAGGGTGCGGAAGATCGGATCCAGGTGGGTCACGGCGTCGGTGTCGCCGCCGATCATCAGACAGAAGCCGCGTTCGAGCCCGAACACGCCGCCGCTGGTGCCGACGTCGAGCAGCTGGATCCCGCGTTCGGCGAGGGATGCGGATCGTTCGAGGTCGTCCTGGTAGAACGAGTTGCCGCCGTCGATGATGATGTCACCGGCGTCGAGGTGCGCCGCAACGTCCTCGATGACCCGGCCGGTGATCCCCGCCGGGACCATCACCCACACCGCTCGCGGTGCGGTGAGTCGTGCCGCCAGGTCTTCGACGCCGGCGGCGCCTTCAGCGCCCTCTGCGACCAGTTCGGCGACGGCTTGGGCATTGAGGTCATAGACGACGGGGTGGTGGCCGTCGCGCAGGAGGCGCCGCACGAGATTGGTGCCCATCCGGCCGAGGCCGATCATGCCGAGCTCCATGGGGATGGTCGGGACGAGGCGCGGCTCGGCGAGTTCGGTGGTCATAGCTCTCCTCAGATCGTTCGTGGTCGGAACGTGGCGTTGCCAGGGTCCTCTCGTTGATTCTCGTCAGACGACATCCACGGCATAATCATGGCCCTCCCGCCGGGCTCCGTGGTCCCACCGGAACGTGAACCGGCATGTCCAGCTCGCCGGTCAGCGCGATGTTGCCGTCGTCGGCGGCATCGAACTCCCAGGTCAGGTCGAGGTGGGCGGGCCAGATCTCGCCACCCGTCGTTGACGCCGACGCAGCCGACCGAAGCACGGAGGAACGGAACGGACGCCCCGAGCGCCCGCCACGTCTCCCCCTTGTTCGCGGTGAGCACGGTTCGTTCACCGACGGACTCGACCCGTCCGCTGTTCCCCCAGGCGCCGATGTCGAGACGAGGGGCGCACAGCACGAAGACGCGCAGCTTCTCCCTCCAGGCGGCCTCGGCCTCGATGCGGACCCGGATGAGGAGGGCGGATTGGTCGGGGTCGGTCATGATCTCCTTGATGATCCAACACCGGCCCTCCGGGTCGGTGTTGGAGACTCGGACCGCCAGTGCGTCCTGGTCGATCTTCTCGGTACGGGTCTCGAGGTGGCGACGCTCGTCGTGGAAGAAGGTCTCGCCGGCGGTCACCAGCAACTGGAGGTCGCGGATCTGAGGTCGATCGATCGTCGGCCCGTAGACCTCATCGACAACTCCGTGCGCGACGGTGTACCACACGTGGCTCGCGGCGGATCGGGCGGTGCCGACCAGGTTCTTGGTGGCCCGCGTCCAGCGTGGCTCGATTCCGGGCCCACCGGGCGCAGCGAGTTTCCTCATCCTGGTTCTCCGCTCATGTCACGATGCCGACCGGTGAGGCGTCGACGCCGGGTGTCGCCCATCGCCGGGCCGGTCGATGCCCAACCAGGACAACAACGCGCGACGGGACCCGGCGCGTCACAATAACGTGAAGCCGACACTCGCCGAGGTCGCCCATGCGACCATCCGTCGGGTCTCGACGAGGCGCCTCATGGCTCGCCCTGTCGCGGGCGGCTACCCCAGGAAGTGCAGCCCCGTCCAGGCCCAGGCAGCGAAGAGGCCGATCCGGCCCGACCGGGTATGCAGCGCCCACCGCACTACGGAGCCGAAGGTGGGGATGGCGGCCTTGCCGCGGCGGGCGGCCGCACCGAGGGCCACGCCGCCGAAGGCGATGACCCCGTAGCCGAGGATGGTGATGGCACGGCTGCTCATGCGCGGCGCACCAGGGCACGGCCGGCGAGGGCCCAGAGGCCGAGTCCGACCACCTTTCCCCCATAGGTGGCGAGGAACGGATCGAGCAGGTAGCTGATGGTGGGATGCTCGTACGACCCCTCGACCATGTTCGGCTGCAGCAACAGCGAGGACAGCTCCCACAGCCCGAGCGCCAGCAGCACCCCACCCCAGATGAGCATCCCCCGCAGCGGCGGGCGCTCCACCGCATCGACATGCGGATGGGTCAGCCACGCCC
>CAZMSN010000070.1:0-8092 GCA_964569015.1 uncultured Acidimicrobiaceae bacterium
TTGTGGGAGACCTGTCCGAGTTCTTCGAGGACGGGGAGCTGAGCGATGAGGAGCGGGCCGATCTCCGAGAGCAGCTGCAGGAGCAATTCGGCGAGGGATTCGAGGGATTCGACTTCGAGTTCGATTTCCCCGGGGACGCGAATCGCCGCTTCGGTTTCTGGGGCGGCGACCGGTGGCTGCCCGACGATCTTCAGGAGCGTCTCGACGACCTCGCTCCTGAGGCTTCCGGCGCCTCTATCTGAACCCACACCGCCCCCTGCCTCCTGCGAACCCAGGGTTGGGGGACCGGGTTTTCATGGTTACCAGCCCACGGTTCGTGGTGCCCGCGTCGCCGTCGGCGAACCGTGGGCTGTGGCGTAGGGTTTTCAGATGTGCGAGCCCTGGGTTGGGGGACAGGGTTTTCGCAATTACGAACCCAGGGTTGGGGGACCGGGTTTTCAGATGTGCCAACCCTGGGTTGAGTGCAGGGCGGGGCGGTAGCGTGAGCTGATGGCCGCATCGCCCCGGTCGCGTGACCTTCTCGTCGAATGTCTCCATGCGGCCGTTGCCGCCGCCGATCCCGCCGCCGCCGTCGAGCGGCACCTGCGGCACCATCCCCTCCCCGCCGTCCCCGTGGTGCTCGGGCTCGGCAAGGCGGCTCCCGCCATGGCCCGCGGTGTCGCCCGAGCCCTCGGCGGCTGCGCCCTCGCCGGTCTCGTCGTCGGCGACCACATCGAGGATGTGCCTGCGGGCATCGACCTGATGGTCGGCGGCCACCCGGTGCCGGATCGCCGCAGCATCGCAGCAGGGAGGGCGCTCCTCGACCGTGCCGCTTCCCTCGACGACGGCGACTTGGCTTTGGTGCTCGTCTCCGGCGGTGGCTCGGCGCTGGCGGAGGCGCCGCTTCCCGGAGTCTCCCTCGGCGACATCGCGGCCACCACCGAGCGGCTGCTGAGGAGCGGTGCCGCCATCGACGAGATCAACACGGCCCGTAGCCGCCTCTCCCTGCTCAAGGGTGGAGGCCTGGCGCGGGCGATCGCTCCCGCCCGGGTCATCACTCTGGTGCTCTCGGATGTCGTCGGCGACCGCCTCGAGGTGATCGCGTCGGGTCCCACGGTGGAAAGCGGCGAGGAGGATGACCCCACCGTCGCCATCGTCGGGAATGCCGCCACCGCGGCTGCCGGGGCGGCCGAAGCGGCACGCCGCCTCGGCAAGCAAGCGATCGTCGTCGACACGACCCTCACCGGCGAGGCATCACGGCGGGCTGGGGACGTGATCGAGCATTGCCGTCATGCCGAGGGCGACCTGTTCGTGTTCGCCGGGGAGACCACGGTGACGGTCACCGGCAAGGGTCGGGGAGGCCGGAATCAGGAGGCAGCGCTGGCTGCCGCCGTCCATCTCGACGGGACGGGCGACATCACTTTCCTCGCCGCCGGCACCGACGGCATCGATGGCACGACCGACGCGGCGGGAGCCGTCGTCGATGGAGACACGGTGAGGCGGGGAACGGCGCGCGGCATGAACGCCGTCGCCTCTCTTGCAGGCCACGATTCGGGCGGTTACTTCGCCGGTTCCCCGGAACGCATCGTCACCGGACCGACCGGCACCAACGTCGGTGACCTCTGGCTGGTGCTCCGCCGGTGAGGGATCTACCGATGTGAGCCCCGGCCGCTGATGCGGCCGAGGCTCATCGTCCCCCTCGATTCGAAAGGTGCTCAGCGTCCGCTGAAGGTCACCCACGCCTCTTCGGCGAGTGTGTCGAGGTCGCTCTGCAGGATGCCGCCGTCGGAGACGGTGAGGAGCTTGTCACCCACCACGAGTGAGCGGCGGATCGGCAAGCGCCAGCCCTCCCACTCGATCTCCTCGCTCTCGGGGTCGTTCGAGTAGCTGTGGGTGATGCGGGCCAGTTCCTCGATGCCGTTGTCGTCGACGCGGACGGCGATGGCCCCGGAGAAGCCGCCGTCGGTCTCGGTCTCCTCGTCCCACCACCAGGTTTGCACCGGCAGCACCGTCAAGCCGGTCGGGACCCAGTGGAGGAAGGCGTGGTGGTCGTACTCGACCTCGGAGTAGCCGTGCTCGAGCGTGTACTTGTGGAGAAGCTCGGGGTTGGCGAGGTCGTTCACGTCGAACACCGAGATCTGGGTGCCGAGGGTGCCGCCCTCCTCGGTGGCGTCCTGTCCGATTCCCAGCAGCAGGCCGTCACCCAGCGGGTGGAGGTAGGCGGAGTAGCCGAGGATCTTCAGCTCGCCGGCGACGGTCGGGTTGCCGGGATCGGACAGATCGATCGTGTAGAGCGGGTCGGTCTGGCGGAACGTGACGACGTAGCCGACGTCGCCCATGAACCGCACCGAGTAGATCCGCTCACCCTCGCCGAGCCCTCCGACCGATCCGACTTCGACCAGTTCGCCGTTCCGGTCTTCGAGCACGATCACGAAGCTCTCAGAGTCGATGTCGTCCCACCACCAGTCCGGGGAGTCGGTGGTGGCGACCCTGAGGAAGCCGTTGTACTCGGACATCGACCACTGGCTGAGCATGAAGCCCGTCACCGCGCCGCTGGCGGCGTAGGTCGTGGCGTCCGGGTCGGAGATGTCGAACTTGTGGATCTCGGTGGTGTGGCCTTCACGCGCGGCGTCTGCGTCGCCGCTCTCCTCGAGCATCACCCAATCCACCCAGCGGGTCGTGGCGACGTAGAGGGAATTCCCTGAGGCATAGACGATGTTTCCGTCGGCCAGCACGCCCACCGAGTTGTCCGTCTTCAGGCCCTGGTCGAGGTCGATGGTGAGCACGGTCAGCATGTTGATGCCGGCGAACTCCTGCGGGTGATGAGCCTGGGAGCAGTCGAGCAACGAGCCCTCGTCGATGACGGCGCCGTTGCCGTCCTCGATCACGTAGTAGGGCACCCAGTTCTCGATGGTCGAGTTCATCACGACCTCGCGGTTGGCCTGCTCGGCATCCCGTTCGGCCTTCAGACCGTTGGACTCGGGGTAGACGAACTCGAGGCCGGTGGGGTAGGAGCTGAGGACGAGACGCACCGTGCCGTCGATCATCCTGGCGCTGATGTAGGTGCCGTCCAAGTAGAGCGTTCGGACCGTCGACATGTTGGCCGGATCGCTGACGTCGATCTCGGAGATCACCGAGATCGGGCTTCCGTAGTAGTCCGGCATGGTCGCGTTGAGGCCGGTGCCAGACCGCACGCTGAGGCCGTTCGCTGCCGACATCACGAGCACCCGGTCGCCTTCGAAGAACATGTCTTGCGCCCACCCGGTGTCGAGGGAGAGCGATCCGGCGAGCCGGACTTCGTCTCCGGTGACGTCCACCGCATAGAGCACGCCGTTTGCGATCGCCATGACGAGCCGCCCGTCGGTCTTGACGATGTCGGGCTCGTCGATGCCGACCTCCTGCACGTTGGTGGTCGAGTACGCGATGCCCTGTTCACCGGCTCCTGCATTGGTGGGGGCCGCCTCGCTGTCGGCGGCTTCCTCTCGGACGTCGCCGCCCAGGGCGATCCCCTTGTAGCCGTAGCCGCCGTAGTCGAAGCCCCAGGGGCCGACGAGGTCGACGGCATGTTCCTTGACGTAGTTGAGGAAGTCGTCGCAGGCGTCGAAGCGCTGCAGCGTGTGAGCGGTCAGCTGGGCCTGGATGGGAGGCCTGCCGATCGTTGTGGGTGGGCTGGACGTGGTGACCGAGCCACCGGTCGGGTCCCATCCTCCCGAAGTGCTGCATGCCGATATCAGCAGTGTGAATCCGAGCAAGGCAATGGTGATGCGTCTCATCGTTGCTCCCTACGTGGACCTCTTTCTCATGGGATGCATCGACCCCCTCTCCGGGTTCCCGGGATTCCGCTATTGCGTGAGAGCCGCCATCAGCGCACCGGTGAGCATGTCGTAGCCGAGGGCGTTCGGGTGGATGTCCGGCGGCACGTCGACCATGTGAGTCGTGGCGGCAGCGGTGCCTCGCATCGGCGTGAATCCGTCGGCGATCAACAAGCCGCGGCGATCGGCCGCCGCGGCTGCGATGGCATTGAGGCGCTGCAGCGCGTTGTTGCTGCGCGCCTCGAAGGTGACCTGATCCTCGAACCCGAGGCTGAACGGGTTGTAGGCGAGCAGCACGATCACGGTGGCGTCGGGGAAGCCGTCCTCGAGATCGTCGAAGATGTCCTCGATGTTGAGGGCGTACGAGGCCAGCGAGCCCTCGATGCGGTCCGAGCAGATGGTGGTCTCGGTGTCCTCGCTGCAGTCGGGGGACGAGAGGTGGCCGAGCAGGTCGTTGGCCCCGATGTCGATCGTGACGTAGGCGACCTCGTGGTTGTCCGCGTAGACGAGGGCTTCGTCGAGCTGGCCTCCGTACAGCAGCGTCCCCGAGGTTTCTCCGGCGACGCCGAAGTTGGCGAGGCCGTAGCTGGTTTCGTCCCTCTCGGAGAGTTGTCGGTGGAAGCGTGACACGTAGCCGTCGGTGGCCTCCTCCACGCCCACACCGGCGGCGAGGGAATCGCCGAGTGCGACGTATGCAGGGGTGCCTTCGGTGAAGGCAGTGGAGACGAGTCCGGGGCCGTACGTTTCGGTGACGGCAGCGGCAGGGATCTCGAAGCTGCCGATGTTGCCGAAGGCGCGCAGCGCCGCTTCGCTGTCGATGGCGGTGTCGCTGCGGTTGATGCCGGTGACCACCACCCGGTCGTCGCCGACGACGATCTGTTGCACCTCGGCGCCCTGCTGAGCGAGCGCCCGGTTGAGATCCGCCACCTCGGCGATCATCTCCTCGATGGCGTTGCGCGCCACTCCGGGCAGGCTGAAGATCCCGACATCGGCGTCGAGGAGTTCGAGTGTCAGCCGGCCCCCTTCGGCAGTGGCGCCCAGCTCTCCTTCGACGGCGAGACTGCCTCGTTTGAAGCGGCCGACGAATCCGATCCGGCCGGCTTCTCCCAGCGGGTTGAGGATGTCGATGGTCACTTGCTCGAAGGGGCCGTTGCCATCTGCCAGCGCGTCCTGGAGCACCGCGTTCAGCTCGGCCTCGGTGAGTTGCAGGCGGAACCCCGTCTCGGAGACCGAGGCGTCGATCTTGTCCTCTGCCGATGCCAGCGCCACCGGGTTGGCCGGCGCCACCGGCCCGCCGGACGTGCCGACAAACGCGGCGAGGATCTGGAGCGTCCCGATGATGGCGACGATGATTGATCCGGCGAGCGTCAAGATCACGAGCACCAGGACGGCTCGTCCGAGTCGGGGACCGGCGGCCGCTGCGGCGGCGACGGCGACAACGAGGACCCCGAGCGCGATGGCGATGGCCATCGTCTCGCCCAGTGTGAACAGGGCGAGCCCGCCTGATGCCAGGGCGGCCAGGAGCCCGAAGAACACGAGGCCGAATCGCAGTGCACCGGTCGTACCTGGCTCAGGCGCGGTCATGAGCGCAGGCTACCGGGGCTGTGGACAACGGGCCGTGTTCGCCGGATGGCGTCTGGGCGCCCCTGCTGCCAGGGAGGGTCGGCGAGGCCTCACGGCCTCGTCGGGGAGGGTGCTTCCCGCGGCGCGGGACCCTCTCGGCCCGCCGTTCTCGACCGCTGCTACTCGGTGAATCCCCACATGAAGAACGTACCCATGAGGACGAGCGCAAGCACGATCGAGAGCGATGCCAGAGCGAGCCGGAGCGGGCGTTTGAGTGGAGAGGCGCCGAGGGCCATGAAGCCGGGGAAGATCAGCAGGGCGTGGCGGGAGAACGAGAGCAGCGGGCGGCCGGTTTGGTCGTGGCGGCTGAGCACCAGCAGGATGAGCGCCGCAGCGTAGGCGCCGTACTCGAGGGGGAGCCGTCGGAAGGCGAGGACGGTGAGGGCCACCGCGACCACCAGCATCAACAGGGCGAAGGAGCGGGCCATCGGGAGCCCGTCGGTGAAGAGGCGCCTGATAGCAACGGCGACGTCGTGGCCCGGGATGCTCGACACCGACTTCCACCGGTCCCGGTAGGAGGCAGCCACCGAGGGGAGCCCGGCGGTCTCCAGGTAGATGCTGTGGGCGACGAAGGCGAGGGGAGCGCCCAGGACGGCAGCGGCGACACAGGGTTTACGCCACGCTTGCCGGCCGTAGGCCCGCCACGCCATCACCGCCATCGGTACCGCCAGGACCACAGCGAGCAGCCGCACGGAACCGGCGGCGAATCCTGCCGCGGCGGCGGCCCACCATCGCCCGTGGCGGGCGAGATAGAACGCCAGGATGGTGAAGAGCAGCATCACCGGCTCGGCGTAGGCGGCGAGCAGGATGTAGGCGGTGGGGAAGGCGATCTGGGCGATGATGGCGCGCTCGGCGGCGGTAGTGCCCAGCTCTTCCTCGGTGAGACGGTAGAGCACCGTCAATGCCAGGGCGGTGGCGATGGTGGCGATGAGGAGGCCGGCGACGAGCGGGTCGACGAAGGGCAGTTGGGAGATGGCGCGGATCGCCAGCGGGTAGCCGGCGGGGAAGACGACGTCGTTGTGGTCGATGTAGCCGTGCTCGGCGATGGCGATGTAGTGGTTGGTGTCGTGACGTTGCCACACCCCGAGGGTCCAGGCGGGGATCCCGTCGGTGATCGGCTCCGAGCCGAGGTAGAGGCGGGTCTCGGTCTCGCCCTCGGTGGGGATGTCACCGCCGGCCCATAAGACCCCGGCGAGGAGGACGGCGACGATGCGGGCGGCGAGGGTGAGGCCCACGCCCCAGACGAGGGCACGCCGCCACGGACGGTCGGGCGGCGAGCTGTCGTCGATCGGGGATGTCGACATGTGGTGAGGGTAGCGACGTGGCGGGCGGTGTAGCGGGCGCGGGTCGGGTGGCTAGAAGTTCCAAGTGGTGTCGTGTAGGGTCGCCCCGGAGGGACATCATCGAGTCAGGGGAAACATCGTGACCCGCTCTGTTCGGCCCGGTCGGTATCCGACCATCGTGCTCTCGATCCTCGCTCTGTTCGCCGCTCTCCTCACCATCGTGCCCGGTACTCCCGCCGACGCCGTCGCGTCCGCACCGGGAGTGTTCGAGGTGGGTTGGGTGCAAGTCGACGACGAGTGGACGGCGGTCGCGCTGACGGAGTCGTTCGTTGATCCGGTGGTGGTGGTGGGGCCCGCTTCTGATGGGGATTCGGCTCCGGTGACGGTGCGCGTGCGTAACGTCTCGACGGGCGGCTTCGAGCTGAGGCTCCAACCCTACGAGTACCAGGCCGGTGGCCATGGCACCGAGATGGTGTCGTATCTGGTGGTGGAGCGTGGCCGGCACACGTTGCCGTCGGGTGCGGTGATCGAGGCCGACAGCGCTTCGGTTGGGTCGAGCTATGCGACGGTGTTGTATTCGGCGTCGTTTGTTGCCGCCCCTGCGTTGTTTGCGTCGGTTACTTCTGTGGCTGAGGCGGATGCGGTTGTGGTGCGCCTCCGGAACGTGGGTGAGTCGTCGTTCCAGGCCAAGTTGCAGGAGCAGGAGACCACCAAGACGAGCCATGGTTCGGAGACGGTGTCGTGGGTGGCGTGGGACTACGGGGCTGACGACGGCACCGCCGATGCCCTGCCGTGGGAGGCTGGGTCGGTGTCGGGGACGCATACCGGGTGGCCGGTTGCGCTCGCCGGCGAGTATGTCGAGGTGTGTCTGCTCGCTGACATGAACACTGCTGCGGGTGGGGATACGGCGAATCTGCGGGTGGCGGATCTCACTCCGGCTGGGTTCGAGGTGAGGGTGGCTGAGGAGCAGTCGTCGGATTCGGAGACGAATCACACGACGGAGACCAGCGCCTACCTCGCGGTCGAGTGTGCTACTGCGGGGGTGAATCACGCTCCGACTGCGGGGGATGTGGAGGCGTCGGGTCCGAGTGGGTCTTCTGTTTCGTGGGTTCCGGTTGTGGGTGATGTGGATCAGGATCCGCTCACGTGTGGCGTCGTGGCTGATTCGGGTGATCCGGTGGGGTCTGACTCCCTGGCGTCGGTGGCCGCCGATTGCTCAACGGGAAGCTTCGACGCCTCTACGTCGAATCCGGGGACCTACCTGTTCGACTACGAGGTTTCCGACGGCGTCGACACTGGTACGGGAACCGTGACGGTGTCGGTCTCGGGGGCGTTCGCTGTCGAGGTGGGTTGGGTGCAAGTCGACGACGAGTGGACGGCGGTCGCGCTGACGGA
>CAZMSN010000071.1:0-7941 GCA_964569015.1 uncultured Acidimicrobiaceae bacterium
CCGCGCCCTCTCCAGCCCGGCTCGCCGCGCCCTGAGTGGCATTCCCCGTTGCCCCTGCCCTTCCTGAAAGGTAGGGTCGGCCGAGCAAGGAGGCCGAAGAAGGAAGCGGCGGTGGAGTCCGGCTGTGAGGACACCCGAGCGGGTGCAGCGGATCCACCACGACATCACGGAGAGGGAGGGGACTCAATGTCTCGAAGACTGTGGATCCTGCTGAGCGTCCTGGCGCTCGCGCTTGCAGTAGTTGCCCCGATCGGGGCGGCCGGCGCGGCCCAAGATGGCTCGGCAGGACTGATCGACGTCGACAAGGTCGTCGAGGAAAGCCCGACCGGTAGCTACATCGTCGTGATGACTGCCGATCCGCTCGTGGTGACAGAGGGCTCGGACAACCTCGACACGAGCGCAGCCCGGCGCCAGGCAGACGAGCTCGAAGAGAGCCACGACCAGGCACTCGAGGATGCCGGAATCGCCGCGTCGGACAAAGTCCAGGACTACACGAACGCCGTCAACGGTTTCTCTGCGATCGTGTCGCACGAGGAAGCGGAAAAGCTGGCAGCGCTCCCTGAGGTCGCCCTGGTCCTGCCCGACGAGCTGCGCCAGATCGAGACCGATTCGAGCCCGGACTACCTCGGGCTGGATGGGCGGCACGAAGCCTGGCAGACGGGACTGGACGGCAGTGGCGTCGTGGTCGGCATCATCGACACCGGCATCTGGCCGGAGCACCCCAGCTTCGCCGACGACGGCAGCTACCCGGAGCCACCGGTCACGGTCGATGCCTGCGACTTCGGAAACACCGACCACAACCCGAACGATGCTCCGTTCGAGTGCAACAACAAGCTCATCGGCGCCCGTCAGATGCTCGACACTTACCGGGCCCTGATCGGTGCCGAAGACGAAGAGTTCGACTCCGCCCGGGATGACAGCGGGCACGGCACCCACACCGCCTCCACGACGGCCGGGAACGCCGGCGTCGAGGCCACCGTCCTCGGCAACGAGGTGGGCACGATCTCGGGTATCGCACCCCGGGCCCACGTCGTCGCCTACAAGGCCCTCGGTGACCTCGGCGGGTTCACCTCCGATCTCATGTCGGCAATCGATCAGGCCGTGTACGACGGCGTCGACGTGATCAACTACTCGATCGGCGGTGGGGCGAGCCTCATCAGTGGCGACGACATCTCGTTCCTGTATGCAGCCGATGCCGGCGTGTTCGTGGCGACCTCCGCCGGGAACAGCGGCCCCGGCTCGGGAACGGTCGGCGGCCCCGGCACCGTGCCGTGGATCACCACCGTCGGCGCCAACACTCAGCCTCGGTTCTTCGAGGGCGAGATCACGCTCGGCAACGCCAAAGACAACCAAGCCCGGCCTCGCTGGCCCCATTTCAGCTGGTGGGGTTTCGGCGGCTGGTGGAGCGGCTGGTGGTGGCCACCTCACCCGCCTGCCGATGACGGGATCATCGGTGCCTCCATCACCAACGGAACCGATGAGCTACCGCTCGTCGATGCCGAGTTCGCCGGAGGCGATCTGTGCCTGGAGGGCACCCTCGATCCGGCCGTGGTGAGCGGCGCCATCGTGCTGTGCCGGCGTGGCGCCAACGCCCGTGTCGGCAAGAGCCTGGCAGTCGCCGAAGCCGGCGGCGCAGGCATGATCCTGTACAACAACGACGACACCGACAACCTGTACAGCGACACGCACCACGTGCCGTCGGTGCACGTCGACTACACGGAAGGGATCGAGATCAAGGAGTACATCGCCACCGATGATGCTCCCACGGCGAAGATCACGACCGGCGACGTCGGCGTCTGGGAATCGGCGCCGTCGATGACAGGCTTCTCGTCACGAGGTCCGAACTCGGTGGCGGGCGACATCATCAAGCCGGACGTCACCGCTCCCGGACTCCAGATCCTCGCCGGCGGCTCGCCGTTCGTCGACGCGGGAGAGGTCACCGGGGAGCTGTTCCAGGCGATCGCGGGAACCTCGATGTCGAGCCCCCACGTCGCCGGGCTGTTCGCGCTGCTCAAGCAGGCACACCCGGACTGGTCTGCGGCGATGGCGCGTTCGGCGCTCATGACCACCGCCGACCAGGACGTGGTCGACAACGATCGGGTCAGCCAAGCCGACCCGTTCGCCATGGGCTCCGGCCAGGTAGATCCGGGACGGCCGTCGAAGAAGGGCTCGTCGTTCCAGCCGGGCCTCGTCTACGACGCCGGCTACTACGAGTACCTCGGCTTCCTGTGTGACGCCGAGCCGTCGGTGTTCGGCGACCCCACCGGCACGTGCGCCTGGCTGGAAGAGAACGGGATCCCGACCGATGCCAGCGATCTGAACTACCCGTCGATCGGCGTTGCCGAGCTGGCGGGTTCCCAGACCGTGACGCGCACGGTGACGAGCGTTGCCGAAGAGAGCTATCCCCGCCGCTACTGGGCGCAAGTGGATGCTCCCGACGGCTTCGACGTCGTCGTGTCACCGTCGTCGTTCTCGCTCAGCTCGGGTGAGTCGGCCACCTACGAGGTGACGATCACCAACAACGGCGGTGGCGATATCGGCGAGTGGGCATTCGGGTCGCTGACCTGGAGGTCGGGCAAGTACCTGGTGTACAGCCCGATCGCGGTGAACGCCGCCCTCTTCGACGCTCCCGACGAGCTGACGCTCGCCGGAGCGGACGGAGCGGTCACCTTCGACGTGTCGTTCGGCTACACCGGCGACTACGCGGCGTCGGCACATGGGCTCGAGGCCGCAATCGTCGAGAACCGCGACGTGGTGCAAGATCCGGATTCGACCTTCGATCCGACCGACGGGTACTCACAACTGCACGAATTCGATCTGAGCGGAGATGCGTTCTTCCGGATCGCCATTCCGGAGGGCGCCACCGACGATCCCGACGCCGATCTGGACGTCTTCGTGTACGACCCGACCGGGGAGCAGGTCGCATCCAGCACCAAGGGCGGCACCGACGAGCAGGTCGACATCCTGTCGCCGATGGACGGCATTTGGCAGGTCTACGTGCACGGCTGGGCGGCGCCCGGCGACGGCACCAACTACGACCTGTCCGCCTGGATCATCTCCGCCACCCCGGGCGGGAGCCTGTCGCTCGACAGCGCCCCGACCGCGGCGACGCTGGCGAGCAGCGAGCCGATCGAGATCAGCTGGAGCGGGCTCGCTGCGGCGACGCAGTATCTCGGAGCCGTGGCACACACGGGCCCGGACGGGTTGATGGGATTGACGCTGGTCGGCGTCACGACCGAGTAGACCCACCGGCCATGACGTGACGAGGGGCGCCCCGACGGGGCGCCCCTCTCGCGTGACGGGAGGGTCCGCGGCCGGCTCGATCAGGAGGATTCGCAGAGGAACGGCTGACGGAAACCGCCGCTGTGGTAGCGATAGGCGGTCCCTTGCGCCTCGAGCACGATCAGCGAGCCGTCTTCGAGCACCTGGGCGTAGTTCATCCCCGGTTCCGGACAGCCCAGGCTGGCATCGTTCCACACCGTGACCTCGGCGGAGACGACGGCGATGTTCGACGCATCGATGCCGAGCCGCTGGGCGAGATCGGCGACGGCGATATCGATGTAGGGCTGCAGTCCGGGGTCGATGGTGCCGGGCTCCTCAGGTCCCGGCACGGTGGTCTCGGGAACGTCCTTCTCGTCTTCGGGGGTGATCAAGGGGGTGTCCTCTCCAATCGACGGGTCGGTGTCGGCCGGCTCCTCCTCGCCGACGTCATCGGTGCCGGGCTCCAGTTCTCCGCCACCGTCACCGGCAGGGTCAGCCCCCTGCATGCCTGCGACGGTCGACGAGGTCGAGGCCGTCGTGACCGCGTCGCCGGCGCCGGCGTCGTCTCCGCACGCCGCACCGAGGAGCGTCATCAATACGACCAGGATGATCCACTTGCGCATGCTGGGGCCCCTTCTCGAGTCGTCCACGATAGGACGCCCGGAGACGCTACTCGGGTTCCGGAGCGCGGTCAGACGCGGGCGATCAGGACCCGGAAGTCGCCGAGGCCGCGGGGATGGAGCAGGGTCTCGGCGGCAATACGCTCCTCGTGGGCCTCGACCCGACCCGTGGTGTCGCCGGCGCGGGCGAGCTCCTCCTCCCGCGAGCGCATCGCTGCAATGGCGTCACGGAGACCCCACTCGGCGAGGAAGTCGTCTTGGCGCATCAGCCTGACCGCCGCTCCCGCATCCTCGGCGGCATGGCGCATCGCGTCGAAATCGACGTCGACCGTGATGTCGGTGGCCCCCGGCTCCAGGAGCGGGTCAGGCCCGAGATGGTGGGATCGATAGGTGCGCAGCGTTCCTTCCGCCCGGCGCGACACCAAGTCGCCGGAGGAACCGCCGTAGTCGATCACAACGAGCGTGCCCGTGCTGAGACGGGAGACCATGTCGCGTACCCAGTCGGCTGCGGCCCCCTGCACCTCGACGCGGCCGCCTGCATGCACACCGATGCCGTAGCGCTCCGCCCACTCGACGGCGTGTGAGCGGGGACGCACCGGCACCAGCGCCAGCTCGTCGGCGACGACAGCGACGTGCAGCTCGGCCCACCCCTGCTCCTCCCGCTGCACCAGCGCCACCGGGAGGTTGTCGAGCAGCTCGTTGGCGATCACCACGCCACACATCGGCGCCGGCACGGCATCGGACGACGCGACCACTCGAGCCTCCGGCACTATCTCCGCCAGGGTGCGACGCGCCGCCGATGAGGCCTCGACCGCCCACACGACCGGAGGAGCCTCGAACCCGCACTCGTCGAGCAGCGAGCGCAGCAGCGATCCCGACCCGGCCCCCGCCTCGACGAGCGCGACGTCCCCCGGAGTGAGGCGTGCTTGCTCGGCGGCGACGAAGCGGCCGAGGATTCTGCCGAACCAGCTACTCACCTCGGGGCTGGTGAGGAAGTCGCCGACGGTGACACTCCGCAGCGGGCCGGTGGCGAAGAAGCCGCCGTGCGGGTCGTACAGGCACATGCCCATGTACTCGTCGAAGGGCATCGGTCCGCACGCGACGATCCGCTCCCGGATCCGCCGGGCCAGCGTCATGGCTGCCCCTCGGGCGCGATAGCGGGCGCGATCGAGACCTCGGGCTCGACAGGCAGCATCACAGCGAAGTGTACGCCTGGGGACGGCGCCGGGGCCCGGCGTGCCGGAGCCGACTCCCGAGAGCGGCGCATAGGCGACAATCCGCACCGCGGCGTTTAGTCTCGGGAAGCTCGCTCTCAAGGAAACGCCAATGGTGACGGACGACAGATCTCCACGGGATCGAGTCATCTCCCGCCTCGTCGGCCTCATCGCGAGGAGGGCGGGAATAGAGCCGTTGCGGGTCGGTGTCGACGGGGTCGATGGCGCCGGCAAGACCCGGTTTACCGACGAGCTGGTCGAGCCGCTGACGGAAGCGGGCGTGACCGTGCTCCGAGCCTCGATCGACGGGTTCCACCACCCGGCTCGAATCCGGCACCGGCGGATCGCCGAAGACCCCGCCCACAGCTACTACGAGGACTCCTTCGACTACCCGGCACTGCGCCGGTCGCTCCTCGACCCGCTCGGGCCCGACGGAAACCGGCAGGTGCACACCCGAGTGTTCGATTATCGTCACGATGCCCACATCGACGAGGCCCCTCGAGTCGTCCCCGTCGACACCGTCCTGCTGTTCGACGGTGTCTTCCTGCTACGGCCGGAGCTGCGGGGGTGTTGGGATCTCACCGTATTCCTGGCCGTGAGGGTCGGGACGGCGCTCGAGCGTGCGCTCGATCGGGACGAGGCACGCTTCGGATCGTCCGAAGACACCGCCCGCAAGTACCGCCGCCGCTACATCCCGGGGCAAGAGCTCTATCTCAGAATGGCCCGGCCCGAGGAGCACGCCGACGTTGTGATCGACAACGACAACCTCGCCGCGCCGCGCATCGTGCGCTTCCCGGAGTAGCCGCCGCGTAGGGAGAGACCACAGCTTGCTACCGTCGGCGCCTCATGGCATCGATCACCGTGCCCGACTACGCGGGCGGTTCCCTGGTCAATCTGGTCGCCGAGCTCGAGCTGCGACTGAGCGGCGAAGCGGATTCGTCGCCGCTGCACGCCGAGCTGGCCCGCCTCGTCCCCGAGGCAGCCACCTACGTCCTCGTCCTGTTCGATGGCCTCGGCCTCCATCAGCTCGATCATCCGGCGGCTGCCCCGCTGCGGGCTTGCGTTGTAGGCCGTCTCGATGCCCCGTTCCCCACGACCACCACCGTCAGCCTGGCGTCGCTCGCAACCGGAATGGCCCCGCTCCGCCACGGGCTGCTCGGGTATCAGATGTGGCTGCCCGACGTCGGCAAGGTGGTGAACACGATTCACTTCAAGACGCTGTGGGGCGACGATATCGGCTTCGAGCCGCGCCCGTTCCTGCCCTCGCCGAATCTGTGGGAACGCCTGTCCGGCCACGGCGTGGAACCCATCACGATCCAGCCGGCCAACTTCCAGGGGAGCAACCTCAGCGAGGCCCTCTACCGAGGCTGCCGATTCGAGGGCATAACGACGATTGCCGAATGGGTTGACGCGACGGTTCAGCTCGCCGCCGTGCCGAAGCGGCTGATCCTCGCCTACCTTCCCCAGGTGGACTTCGCCGCCCACGTCCACGGCCAGGCTTCCTCCGGCTACGCCGCTGCCGTGCAGACCGTCACCACGGCCTGGGAACAGCTGTGTCGCCGCTTGCCGGACGGAGTCGTCGCGATAGGCACCGCAGATCACGGCCACATCGACTTCCCCCGGGAACGCCAGTTCCGCATCGCCAAGGCCGACCACGAGGACCGCGAGTTCTTTGGGGACGGCCGCGTGATGTTCGTTCGAGGTGACGGCGCCCCGCTGGAAGCGAAGCTTCCCGCGACGTGGATACCGCTGCGGGACATGCGCCACTGGTGGGGGCCTGATCCGCCGCATCCGAGATTTGGAGAACGCGCCCCGGACGGGGTGCTCGTCGCCGAGGACGACGCCTTGCTGCTCCACCGACACAGCGACGATCGCATGATCGGCGCTCATGGGGGCCTCACCGACGCCGAGCGGCTGATACCGCTCATAGTGGCGCCGGGCGTCGCCGATGACACAGGATCGACACTATTCACCTAGGAGACGGCAGAGAATGAGACGGCTCCTTCCGATCATCGCCACCGCCGCGCTGCTGGTCGCCGCCTGCACCGAAGGCTCCACCGACACGACCGCCGCCGCGCCGACAACTACCGCGGAAACCACCACGACGGCACCGGTGGAGACGACAACGGCGGTGCCGCAGGAGACCACATCGACCACCACCGCCGAGACGACCACCACTGTCGGCGAACCGATCTACACGGTCGCGTCCGGGACGCCGCCGGCCGAACTCGACAGCTTCTCGGCCACGATGGACATGGACTTCGACCTCGGCGAGGTGACCATCGGGATGCAGAGTGACGGAGTGTGGACGTCCGACGGCTTCTCGTGCACCACCGCCGTGGACATGGCCGGGTTGGGTATCGAACAGCATGCCGTTGCGACGCCGTACCAGCTCTGGCTCGACACCGGCTTCGGCTTCCAGGTGTCCTCCCTGCTCGACCCGGACGCGGTCGCAGTCATCGAGGCGTGCCCGACGTCGCCGCTCTTCTGGGAGGAGCTCGGGCTACCCGAAGGCATCGAGGATCTCCCCTGGGAGGCGGACACCGTCAACGGAATACCGGCCCGCCGCATCGATCTCACCAGCGAGGTCGACGCCTTCGCGGGCGTGGGGCTCATCCCGGAGATGGAAGGGCTCACCTTCGACACCTTCACCGTGTGGGTCTCCGAAGACGGCAGCTACGCGCTCGCACTGGACGTGGCGGTGACTGTCGACGAGGAAACGCTCGAGGAGTTGGGTGTCCCGGCGGAGTTCGAACTCGGCGACTCCGGGCAGATCGCCATGCGCTTCGAGCTGGCCGACGTCAACGACCCCGACCTGGTGATCGATCTCCCGCAGTAGCCGGCAC
>CAZMSN010000072.1:0-7755 GCA_964569015.1 uncultured Acidimicrobiaceae bacterium
GGGTGCTGGTCGCCTCCCGATTCGCCACCACCCGGCTGACCGCCGGGGGTCTCAAGAAAGTGGTCGCCATCATCCTGTGGGTGATTGCCGTCAAGATGATCTGGGATGTGCTGACGTGACCGGCACACCATTCCGCCGCTCCCCTGCCGATGTCGGGACACCCGCCTCGGCGCAGCCCGCCGTTGCAGACCGTCGGGTCCGAAACGGTCGCCTCCTCGGGTGGGTGCTCGCCCTCAATGCTCCGGGCTGATGGTGGCCGAGATCATCGGCGGGATCGTATTCGGGTCGCTGGCGTTGTTGGCCGATGCCGCCCACATGGTCTCCGACGTCACCGGCCGAACCGACGAGGACGACCTGCTCATGGTCAAGGTTGCAGCCCGCATCGGTGCCAGCATCCGGGAATGTCGTCTATCGGCGGTCCCAGCCACCCCAAACGATTGCACGCCCCGGCGAGCAGCCGCTATCCGAACGTCGCACCATTCAGGCGGAGATCGCGTTCGAACGATTCGAGCGATGTGCCCGCGTCGATGACCAGCAACTCCACACCGGTCATCCGGGCAAGATCCCTGATGATCCGAGTCGAGAGTTGCGTCGTCATCGCGGAGTGGTGAGACGCACCTGCCGCAAGCCACGCAGCCGCCGCGGTACGGAAGTCCGGTATCGAACGCCACACGGCATGGCCGACCGGCAACCTCGGCATCGGCTCCGGCAGTGGAACGTTCTCGACTTCGGCCGCGACCAGCCGGAACCGGTCACGCATGTCGCTCAACGCCAGAAGCAAAGCAGGACCCGGATCCGCGGTGAACACCAGCCGAACAGGGTCGTCCCTTCCACCGATACCGAGTGGGTGGATCTCGAGACTCGGCCGTGTGGTCGTCAGCGAAGGGCTGACCTCCAACATGTGTGCTCCGAGGGTCAGCTCATTCCCGGGAACCATGTGGTACGTGTAGTCCTCCATCAGGCTCGCGCCCCCCGGGCGACCGGCCCCCATGACAGCAGCGAGCCTCACGAGGATCGCTATCTTCCAGTCCCCCTCTGCTCCGAATCCGTACCCGTCGGCCATCAGACGCTGTACGGCGAGTCCGGGAAGCTGGCGAAGCGTTCCCAGATCCTCGAAGGTGGTGGTGAAGGCGGTGAAGCCTCCGTCCTCGAGGAAGTGTCGGAGACCCACCTCGATCGCCGCCCCATACCGCAGCGCATCATGCCGCTCGCGACCGGGGAGCAGCTCTTGGGCAACGTCGTACAGGTCGAGGTACTCGTCGACCAGGCCGTCGACTTCTCCGTCGGAGGCGGCGTGAACACACTCGGCGAGGTCCATCACACCCCATGTGTTGACCTGAGTCCCGAAGACAGCTTCGGCCTCCGTCTTGTCACCCTCAGTGACAGCGACATACCGCATGTTGTCGCCGAACCTCGCGACCTTCATGTCGCGAGCGGCCGCACGGCCAGCCGCAGCTCGGCACCAGTCACCGATGCGCTCGGTCACAGCATGGTCCGACGCATGGCCGACCACCGTTGCACGAGGTACGGCAAGCCTCGTCTCGATGTAGCCGAATTCCCGATCGCCATGGGCGGCCTGATTGAGATTCATGAAGTCGAAGTCGATCGTCGACCACGGCAACTCGACGTTCGCCTGCGTGTGCAGGTGAAGCAACGGCTTTGTGAGGGCAGTCAGCCCGGCTATCCACATCTTGGCGGGGCTGAACGTGTGCATCCACGTGATGACACCGATCACCTCTGGACGCGCGTTCGCGTCGAGCATCGTCCGGTGGATGGAATCCCTCGAGGTGACCACCGGCTTCCACACAATGGTGCATGGGACATCCCCGGACGCCTGCAACAGGCCGACAACGTCCTGAGACTGCGCGGCGACCTGTGCAAGCACCTCATCGCCGTACAGCGTCTGGCTCCCGGTCAGGAACCAGATCTCGAGAGGCTGGAGATCTTCAACGATGCTTCGACTCATGGACGACCCCCTTGTGAATCTTGTCCGTAGATGTGCTGGTAGCGGTCGAACAGGGCGTCCACACTGTCCTGAGGTATCTCCACCGGCGTCCCGAGCTGGAACGCCAGGTGCACCGTGCGCGCGACATCCTCACACATGACCGCAGCCTTGACCGCGTCGGCCGCACTGGGGCCGATCGTGAATACGCCGTGGTTCGCCATCAACACCGCGCGCGAGCGATGTCCAGCCAGCGTCTCAACGATGCCTCGACCGATCGAATCGTCGCCGATGGTCGCAAACGGCCCGACTGGGATTTCACCACCGAATTCGTCAGCCATCGCAGTGATAACGCACGGAATCGGCTGGCGCCGCGCCGCCCACGCCGTCGCGTAGGGAGAGTGCGTATGGACGACACCGCCCACCTCAGGCATCTCTCGAAGGACGTAGGCATGCGCAGCCGTATCTGAAGACGGATGCTTGTCGCTGCCCGCCGACCCGGGAACAACGGACCCAGACCGGTCACACAGCACCATCGTGTCGGCCGTCAGATCCTCGTAGCGAACGCCCGACGGTTTGATGACGAACATGTCGGTGCCGGGTACCCGGGCGCTGACGTTGCCAGAAGTCCAGACGACGAGACCGTTGCGCGGGAGTTCGGCATGAAGCGCCGCGACTTCCTCCCGGGTGGCATCCACCGCCCGAGCGATCTCTTGGGTCGGATCCGTCATCCCAACGCCTCCTCTCGCCTCGCCTTGAGTCGCTTCATCACGTCGTTGCCTCCGCGGCCGAAGTAGTCATGGAGCAGCACATACTCCGCATACAGGTCGTCATAGGCGTCCGCCTCGCTCGCGTTCGGTTGGTACACGACGCTGTTCCGCTTCCCCATGGCCATGCCGGCACTTCGCACGCTGTCATACGCCCCTGCAGCAACGGCTGCGTGGATGGCCGAGCCGAGGGCGGGTCCCTGCGCCGATGCGATCGTCGCCACGGGAACGCGGAGAACATTCGCGTACAGCTGCATCAGAGCCTCGTTCTTGAGGAGTCCTCCTGCGACGACGAACTCCTCCACCGGAACACCTGCGGCGGCGAAAGTCTCCACGATCTTGCGAGTTCCGAACGCGGTCGATTCGAG
This sequence comes from uncultured Acidimicrobiaceae bacterium, assembly GCA_964569015.1. Lineage (GTDB taxonomy): Bacteria > Actinomycetota > Acidimicrobiia > Spongiisociales > UBA5794 > CAYQEC01. Next base: position 3,078 of record CAZMSN010000072.1, read on the forward strand.
CAGCGCCCGGTACTCCTGCTCTGGCCGCGTGGCAAGGGTCTGACCAAGAATCACTCCGGAAAGGGACGTGTCGACCAGCACCGATCGATTGCCGTTCATCCAGTCGAGGGCAACAAGCCCGTGGGCGCCGACCGGTTCGGCGAAGCCGAGGTTCGTCAGATGCTGATGGATCGAAACCCCTGCGGAGGCGGCTTCAGCGGAGTACTGACCGGGGACGTGGTTCTCGACATACCAGGCGAAGATGTCACCAACACCCGACTGACCCGCCTCATACCCATAGAGCCCGTCGATGATTCCCCCGTCCACGACCCCACACATCCCTGGCACGTTCACCAATGCGTCGTGGTTCACGATGTGGCACGTCGACGTGCCCATGATGGCGACCATCTGTCCAGGCTCCACCGCACGGGCAGCGGGCGCGGTCACGTGCGCGTCGACGTTTCCCACAGCCACGGCGATTCCCTCCGGCAGGCCGGTCCATTCTGCGGCGGTCCGAGTCAGGCGGCCCGCCGGCGCCCCAAGCTTCCCGATACGGCGACTCAGCTTCACCGCGCTGAACCCCTCGAAACCCGGGTCGAGTGCGGCCTCGAACTGCGCATTCGGGTATTCGCCGCCCTGATAGATGGCCTTGTAACCGGCGGTACACGCATTCGGGACGTATTCGCCGCAGAGTTGCCAGACGATCCAGTCGGCAGCTTCGGTCCAGCAGTCCATCGCGGCGTACACCTCAGGATCTTCAACGAGTACCTGGAGGGCTTTTGCGTACTGCCACTCGCTCGAGATGAAGCCCCCATATCGCGGCAACCACGACTCACCACGATCCCGAGCGAGGGCGTTGATGCGGTCGGCCTGCTTCTGGGCCGCGTGATGCTTCCAGAGCTTGACGTAGGCGTGAGGCCGATCGCGGAACTCCGGCGTTTCGCAGAGCGGCGTGCCGTCTCGAAGCACCGGCAACGGCGTCGACGCGGTGAAGTCCGTCGCGATGCCGATCACCGCACCCGGATCGATGCCGGCGTCGCGCACAGCGGCAGGAACCGCATGTTTGAGTACGCCCCGGTAATCCTCCGGCACCTGGAGCGCCCACTCGGGAGGAAGCTCAGCTCCAGACGCAGCGAGCCGCCGATCCATGACGCCGTGCGGATACTCATACACCGCCGTGCCTACCTCGGTGCCGTCGGCGACGTCGACAACGAGCGCACGGCCGGACAAGGTTCCGAAGTCGACGCCAATCACATAGCGCAGGACGCGATCGTTCGGCTCAGCCATTGCTCCTCCGACTCACACAGTGACGTACGCGTCCCGATCCGACGGTGGGCGCAGCAACCGGGATTCGGAACGCACGGCCGGCGAAGGAGCTCATCGGCGCCGCCCCATCACCGTTCGTTGCAGGAGCACGAAGATAAACAGAATCCCCCCGGTGATGATCGTTGTGGTTTCGGGCCGAATCCCTCCGTCCCTGGTGATGCGGACGATCATCATCCCCAGGACGAGGGCCACCACCGGCCGGCGGCTGACGATCTCGTTGATGTGGGTGTGCAGATCCACTGCCGTCACTCCTCTCCAATCACGACCCGGCACTCGGTCCCCATGACGCTAGCGAGGCCCGCATCGGCAGGAGCCGCCGACCGCTCACGATCCGGAGCCCGCAGGCCGGCACCGAAATGGACGGTGGGGACCTCCCAACGCCCCTTCCATCCGAACACCTCACCGTGATCCTCAGTGACCCGGATACCCGGACGGGTTCACTTTGCAGCGGGGGCAGGATTTGAACCCGCGACCGTTGGGTTATGAGCTGGACCCGGTGTCGATCCAACCGAGCACGTTCTCCCGTACCGCGTCGGCGAGGCCGTGTAGCCCAGCCAGTCACTCTTTCAGAACTTCAGGTTCGACCAGTCCTCGGCGCAGAAACGCACGACAGAACTCGCGATCCTTGGATCTTCCGGCCACCGCCTTCGAGATCCAGAGATCGTGCAATTCGAGACACAGAGCAACGACACCGCTCGTCCCGGGCGACTCGTATCGCACGAGCCGGTCCCGCCAGCCGTCGGGAAGGACCGCGGTCGTCTCCGAAACCCCTTGTGCGTAGATACCGAAGGTCTCGTGGAACATCGACGCTTCCCCGATCGACCCGTCGATGAGATCGGCCTTCGCCGCGTCGGGATCATCGAACGCCGCGACGTCGATTTCGACGGACCGCAACGCTTCGGCGGGCAGTTCGCCGGCGACAGACCCGTGTGCTGCCTGGCTGCCGATCACGAGCAATTCGGAAACACCGAGGACGCCCGCCGCCGCCCAGATTGCATGGTCGAAATCCTGCTTGTTCATCGGACCGCTTCCTCCTTGGCAAAATCGGAGTACACCCGGGCGCGTTCTCGCGCCGACAAGACCCCAGCGAATGGTGTCACCTGTCGCAGATCCCTGGCATACATCCGCGGATCGACCAAAGCCACGGCAATGTGGTCGACCGGCTGTCGCAGAATCCGTTCCCACTCGTCGAACAGCGCAACCGCACCAGGATGCATCTCCCTCATCCGCTCCAGATTCCTGCGCGCCCGGGCGAGGGCCGCATCGGGTTCGCGACGCACCTTGTCGGCCACGGCTCGATGCAGAAACAGACTCCTTCGATCTTCCCTGGTCAGCGCAGGCACAAACGAGACCACAAGATCGCGGCCCAGCGAGCGCGCCAGACGCTCCACCGTACGCAATGTCGGGCTCGTCCTACCCGACTCGTAGGCGGCCACCGTAGGCTGAGAAGTGCCCGCTGCCTCGGCCAACTCAGCCTGAGTCACCTCCGCAGCTCGTCGCAGATCCTTCACCACGTTCATCCACCTACTATATCTGATTAGATATACCATGCCAAGCGCCGTGTGACGATCATCGTGCCGCCGGGAGGCCGATCGCATCCCCCTGCTGGAAGCGGCCCGCGCTGACGAGTTACTCGAGCGCGGCGGGAACACCGGCAAGGTGGTGCTGGTTACCGGAACCGACTCGCCCTCGCCGACCGGAGGATGAGGAGCCAGCACCGGCGTGGCGAGATTCCTTGCCACGTCCTCGGGTCTGCTCGGGTCCCGCCTCTCGCCCGTCAACCGCTCGATGACAGGCACGAAGAGCGCGAGAAGGGGTGAGATGCCGGGAGGACTCGAGATCGGGATGGGCGCAGTCGCTCTACCATCGACCGAAACCAAACGACGAAGGAAGGCCGAGTGCCCACCAGCAGCGAGGCAGCGGCAGCAACGCCGCCAACCCGCCGGCTCGACCGCAAGCTGAACCGCATCCTGGCGGGTGAGTATGTCCCGGACGACTTCATCATCGCCGATGCCAAGGACGCCGACATGGCCTTTGGCGTCACCGCCGCCGGTCCGCTCCCCGGCGTCACCCGCGATCGCGACGGGCCGGGACGATACCGAACCAGACGCACCTACCTCGACGCGATGCAGGCCATCGCAGGTCTGGGAGACGTCGACATCCTTCTGACGTCGGCCTCCAACGGCGAATTCCTCAGCGCAGCCGGCTCCATCGACGAGGACCTGACGCTGGCGGTCCGGGGCAACGACACGACCGACATCTGGTATCCCCGTGGTGGCGCCTACGCGACGGTGCCGTCTCGTCCCTTCCGGACGGCCGACCTTGCGGCGATCCGTCCTTTCTGCGACCTCGTCCTCTACTCGATGACGTTCAACAACGACCTCGATCATGATCTGGCCACCCTCGAGGCGTATCGCTCGTTCCGCGGCGAGGCGGCCGCACTCGGGATACGGCACTTCCTCGAGGTGTTCAACCCGAACGCTCCGGTTGAACTCGAGCCGGAGCAGATCGGCGCCTTCGTCAACGATTCGATCGTTCGCTCACTGGCAGGCGTCACCCAATCCCAGCGTCCCCTCTTCCTCAAGATCGCGTACAACGGCGCTGCTGCACTCGCCGAGCTGGCCGACCACGATCCGTCGGTCGTCGTCGGCGTCCTCGGCGGGTCGGCCGGCACCACCCGGGACACCTTCGAGTTGTTGCATCGGGCCGAGCGGCACGGCGCCCGGGTGGCCCTCTTCGGGCGCAAGATCCAGCGGGCGGAGTCGCAACTCGACCTCGTCGCCCGGATGCGCTCGGTGTTGCGCGGCGAACTCTCCCCGACCGAAGCAGTCCGGGCATATCACGAATCCCTTGCCCGCAGCGGCATCCACCCCCTCCGCACGATCGAGGCCGATCTCGAGGTCACCGATCCCGTGCTGCGTTCCGAATGAGCACCGCCGGCGGACGCGGCGGGGTGGTGTGCGTCGGTTCGATCATCGCCGATCTCAGCAAGGTCATCGATGCCTACCCGGCGCTGGATCACCTGGCGACCATCGAGCAGGTGTCGATCAGCACCGGCGGGCCGGGTCTCAACATGGCCGTGGATCTCGCCCATCTCGGTGCCGACTTCCCCCTCTGGATACTGGGGGCGATCGGCGACGACCAGCATGGAGCATTCGTGATGAACGAATGCTCCCGCCTCGGGATCGACACGACCGGCGTGGTGACGATTGGGGAGACCCCGACCGCGTTCACCGATGCCATGGTCGAGCGCGACGGCGGCCGGCGCACCTTCTTCCACCATCAGGGCGCCAATGCCCGTTTCGACGCTTCTTCGGCCGACCTCACCCGGTTCGGGGCACGCATCCTTCACGCCGGCGCCCCCGGACTCCAC
>CAZMSN010000073.1:0-7657 GCA_964569015.1 uncultured Acidimicrobiaceae bacterium
ACGTTGATGCAGAGGCGGCCTCCGGGCAGCAGGACCCGGTAGCACTCGTCCCAGGTCCGCGTCAGCTCCTTCTGGAACAGCTCGTAGTCGTCGAGGTCCCCAAGCTGTCCCGGGTGGGCCGGGTACTTCTTTAGGGTCCAATAGGGAGGCGAGGTGACCGTGAGCGCAACCGACTCGTCCTCCAGCTCGACCATGTGGCGAGCATCGCCGAGGATGAGCCGGTGGTGGGTGGCTGGGAGGTTGGTCGCTTCTTCCATGAGCTCGAGCTGCCTCATCCCCTAGCTGCTACTTACACAAATGTAATTTAGCTCGTCCGGATACGGCGTGCATCGAGATTCTCGGGAGTCCGACTGCCGACCTGGGGCGATAGCGCTCCCGTGGCGCCCGTCGGGGGCGTGCATCCTGCCAGGAATGGTGCGGCATCCGGTGCGGACTGGTGTGTCGGTCATCCACCGAAGGTAACGATGGGGAGCGACATGGCGCCGGCTGCGTGCGGGAAGGAGTCGATCGAAACGCGGATCCTCGTTCCGCCAGTCTCTACCCCGGGGCTCGCCGAGGCGCTAGGAAGCCCGTTGCTCACCGGCGATGCCGCCCTCCGGAACGTACCCGGTTGCGAGGCGGTCGCCGAGATCGTCCGCGTAATGGACCAACAGCACCCGGTTTCTGTCAGAGGTCCGTTGTATGTTCAGGGTGGGAGTAACCCCAGGAGGAGTGACGTGACAGATATCACCCCCGGCGATGGCGGAATCGCAGACGATCCCCAGACCAAGAAGCCTTTCTACAAGCGCTGGTGGTTCATCGCACTGGCGGTGTTGTTCGGACTCGCGATCATTGGCGGGATCGTTGACGCGGGCGAAGACGATGAGGCCGCTGGCACGACGGTCGCGCCTGCCGACATCACGAGTTCGGCGGAGACTGAGCCTGTGGCGAGCTCAGCCGGGGTTGAGACGACCACGACGGCGGCAGAGACGACGACTACCGCCGAGGCGACCACCACGACCACTACCGAGGCGACCACCACGACCACCACCGAGGCGACGACCACAACCACGCAGCCGCTCTGGGAGTCATTCACGGTGGAGGGTCGGGGCGACGATGTGATCGACTTCGGCATTCCCGGTGATGAAGCTGCGGTGCTGGAGTTCACCCATACGGGGTCGAGCAACTTCGCCGTCATCTCGTACACCGCGGCAGCGGATCGAATCGACCTGCTGGTGAACACAATCGGTTCCTATACAGGAGCCCGCCCGGCGAATTTCTTGTCAGGCGAAGAGATCAGCGAACTGGAGATCACCGCCGACGGGCCATGGACGGTCACTGCCCGCCCGCTGGCCGAGTCACCGATGATGGACTCGATCTCCGAGGGTTCAGGCGATGAGGTCTTGCTCTATGTCGGCGATGACTCCCGGCTGACCGCCACCCACGACGGAGACTCGAACTTCGCGATCTGGGCGTGGAGTACGAACGGTCGTGACCTGCTGGTCAACGAGATCGGACCGTATGAGGGCACGGTGCGGATCGACCCGGCGGCTATGGTGATCGAGATCTCGGCCGACGGAAACTGGACTCTCCAAACCAGCTAGAGCTCATGGTCTGTGCCGGTTCAGTGACGCGTTCGAGTGTGATGCGTCCTCCCGTTCGGCTTTCGTGATGATGTCGTCGATTGTCTGGGCTGGGCCACATGACGTCGATCGGATCGGCTCCGAAACCAGAGCCTTGTTCCGAGCAGCCGTGCCCGGGCGTCACGGAGTCGTTGCCGATGCGGCCGGCTCGAGTGATGATCCGGACCATGGAGAGCACCACCCGTACGTACCGGTTCATCATCACTGTCGAGGTCGACCCGGATCACCCTGCCTACGACGATCCGGAGTGGGCGGCGGACGCCACACACGGAGCGCTGGCAAACGAATACGGCCTTCGTACGATCTACACCGACATCGCCGAGGTCGCGGATCCCGCCGCCGAGGACTGAATGCCATGTCAGATCGTCGTGACGGTGCTGCTCTATGGGGTGCCGACTCTTCAGTGCGCCCCTGGCAGGGGGAGCGGCGTCACCACTCAGGGCAGATACTGTTCGACGAGTTCTGTGACAACTCCGTCGTTGACATACACCCAGGCGGCGCAGTGGTCGCTGGGGCACTCCTGGAAGGCGGTACCTCCAGTGCCGGGCCGGTCGGGCATCGGGAGGGCCTGGGGTGTCAGGTCTCCCGCACCATCCAGCCAGTAGGCGGTCTCGGCGGGATCACGTGGAACGGAGCGGGCTTGCGGGTTGTTATTGCGGATGTAGAAATCGAAGACTTCTTCGCCGTCAGCTGTGGCCGCCGCCGCCGCAGGCCGTCAGCAGCAACGCGGCCACGGTGGCGACCCAGGCGATGCGGAGCCGGAGACTCACGGCATCTCGCGTGGGACTCCCGTCAACGGCACTAGCGAGCCGCCCACGCGTCCAGGTCGATTGCGACCGCGTAGCTGCGACCAGGTGTGGTTGGAGTGATGTCGTCGAGTTCGGAGGAGTCGTCGAGGTAGTACACGCTGGCCGCCACTGTGATGTCGTCGACTCCGGGGATCACGGCTGCCACTCCGAACTCCTCGAAGATACTGAATTCGGTGGTCACCTGGAGGCCGAGCTCGCGGAAGCTGGTACCGAAGAACTCGACGATCTCCTCGGCGGTCCCTGTCGTGTTGCTGTATAGGTAGTGGTGGAGATCGCCGGACGAGATATAATGCCACATGACGGCACCCGGGAACACCGGGAAGTCCGCGGGCAGTGGACGTTCGGGGGTGAACCCCTCGTCGACCACCTCGTCGGGTTCTTCGTCGGCGGCTGGCGCGGTCGTGTCGGTCGCCGGCTCCGTCACGTCGGAAGCCGCAGGCGGTTCCGTGTCGGACGTGTCGGATCCGCAGGCGGTCAGCACCAGCGCCAGTGACATGACGAGCGCGAAGAAGACGTGGCGAGAGAAAGTGGCGTGGCGGGAGGTCATGGCCTACCTTTCTGGCTCGATTCCGGACCCCGAGGTCCCACACTGACCCTAACAGGGAAGGCCGTTTTCATCGGCTGACGCCACCAGTGTGGGTCGGGCATTTCGCTCCGAACGCGTAGCGGGAGGCCCTGGGAATTCACACAGGGCGTGTAGCAGTTCCGGCGGGTAGTTGGCGACGGCTGCCACGCATCGCTCCGGGCCAAGTGGGGTGTCAGGAATCCCTCGACGTCGCCGGAAGCTGCAGAACTCGCGGGGGTGCTCAGGGGCGCCCGAGACCGGCGTCTCCGAAGAAGTTCGGATACTCGGCTGCGAGACGATCCCATGCGGCCTGGGCGCCCGCAGTGGAGAAGAGCTGCTCGGCTTGCTCTCCAAAGTCGCCCGCTGCCTCGCTGTCGCACTCCTGAACCGCCTGTGCGGCATGGAACCAGTAGTAGTAACCATCGACCAGCAACTCCCAATCAGCACGGAGCTGCTCGGTGGGGATGCAGTCGCTCAGGGCGCGGTACTGGCTGACGGCGAGGTCGGCGTCAAATGGGGGCCCGGACCCCCACTGCACGTGGGGGAGCTTGAGCACTTCGGAGATGTCGACGTCGGCGGAGCAGAGCTCCTCGAGCTGGCGAACGATCCGGTCCTCGTCGCTCTCGTCCTCGGGAACCTCGCCGTTGTCTTCGCCCGTTTGGTCGTCGTCGGAACGGGCGGCATCCTCCTCGGTCTCGTCCTCGGACGCCTCGCCGTCTGCTTCGTCCGCTTCGTCGTCGGGGCCGGCGGCAGTTGGTGAGCCGGGACCAGGCGCCGCCGGCACCTCGAATCCACAGAGATCCTCGAGCCAAGCGGCGGCGTTGTTCCACGCGCCGAGGTCGATCTGTGACCGGTACTCGGAGAGATCGGAGGCGGCGGCGAGGTCCTGTCCGGACTCCATCGCGCCGAGAGCGCGGTAGTAATCAGTCACCGGCGATTCCAGGAGTTCGAGGTCGCCCCGCACCTCATCGGGGGCATCGTCGATCAGAGCACGGAACGCATCCTCTGCAGCGGGGCCGTCAAAGGCGTCGAGTGTCGCCTCGTCCGCAGGGAAGATGATGTTGAACATGCCCGAGTCGAGGCCGACGCAGATGTCGTTCTCGGCCGCCGCCTGTTCGGACCCAGACCCGTCGGAATCCCCGCACGCGGCGAGCAGCAGCGCCAATGCCACGACGAGCGCAAAGCCGACACGGCGGGGGCGGATGGTGGAGCAAATGATCGTGAGAGACCTTCCTCACGGGATTGCGGACACGGAAGTACCGCGATTCACCCTAACACGGCTGCCCGTTTCGGCCGATCGGCGTTGTCATTGTCGCGAGGTAATGAATGGCACACCGATCGGGAGGTTTCCGGATCATTGGGGCTGAGGAGTACGCGGCGACTCCAACCGTGGGTGCCGCCCCGCCCTTCGCCCTGGAGGTGGAGTGGCAGCCTTCGGTAGTGTTGACGGCGTGATACGTAGGCAACACGCCCGGGTGATCCTACTTCTGGCGTTGCTCCTTGCGGTCGGCATCTGCACGGCGGGTCCCGTCCTCGCGGCCGACGACCTCGACGGGATGACCCCTGACGACCTCGAGGCCGAGAAGACCCGAGAAGAGATCCGCGAGCTCCGCAGCCGTCAGGGACCGAGAGGTCTCATCTCCGACTTCGCGCCCCTCGGCACCCTCCTCATCGGCTTGGCGGGAGCGGCGGTCGCCTACGGGCGGTTTGCCCACGATCGCCGCACCGAGTCCATCCACCGAATGGACGAGCGGTTCACCCACGTTGCGACCGACCTCGGGTCGGAGAGCGAGGTCGTGCGGAGCGGGGCCGCCGTGGCCTTGCGCACGTTCCTCAAGCCCCGCTACCGGGGCGAGTTGCTCGACGATGTCTTCGACCTGGTGGTGACGAACGTCAAGATCGCCGACCATCCCAAGGGCGTGCGCCGGCTGCTGGTGGACGCACTCGAAGAGGGTGTGAAACAGCGGGCGGCGGCCGGCAGGACCCTGAGGGGCATCTCGCTGGCACGGGCGTGGCTGGAGCGGATCGATCTCGACGGGCTCGACCTGCGCGGCATCGACCTCGCCTGGGCGAGGTTGCGTGGCGCCAATCTCCGAGGATGCGATCTCCGGGAAACCAGCGCGATCGAGGTGGACATCTCCAAGGCGGTGCTGTCCGGGGCGAACCTGCACCAGGTGCGGTGGCAACGCACCCACGGGAGAGGGGCCTACTTCCACGAGGCGCGGATGGCGTCCATCGATCTGAAGAACTCGGACCTCGCCGGCGCCTATTTCGAGGACGCGTTGGTGTCGGGCGCTCACCTTCAACACGCCGACCTGACGGGAGCCAACTTCAACGGAGCGACCGTCAAGGACACCCACTTCGAGGGCGCCGTGCTGGACGACGCAGCTCTGCGAACACTGCTGCGGGCGGTTGGATGGCGAGACGCCTACTTCGACGCCGAGACCGGCGCACTGCTGAAACGTATGGACCAGCAGCGGTCAAGGGGCCAGAAGAATCAGGGGGCGCCGTCCGTCACGTCGTGATACAGTGATACGGCGAGGGCGAGGGTGGCGCTTCGGTGTTGCCCCGGTGAGAGTTTCGCTTCGGTGGGGCTCTACATACTCTCGCTGGGGGAGGGACGAGAGAAACTCCCCCCGCGAGCCCCGAGAGGGCCGAGGCGAAAGCCCCGTGCTCCCTCGGGGCATCGCATTCTCCGAGCCCATGGCAATGACGGCCGGCCGAGTTCCAGAAGGGACCGGTTTCCTCGGTCTACGTCATGGGGTACCGACGCACCGGTGACCTGGCGAGGTAGCCCCGACCGTTGCTCACGATCGCGCCCGGCCCCGCTGGCGCGGGGGGACGAAGGGCTGCTATCCCGCAGCCAGGGTGCCAGCCAGGTCGCCGTCGGTGTATGTCGCGGCGTCGTACTTGCCGCGGACGTCGTCGCCGATGGCGGTGCCGCCGAAGGAGAAGTCGTAGCTCGCGCCCGCCTCGAGATCCGGGGACGAGAAGACGATCGACCCGTAGTCCTTGGACGATTCGAAGGTGAGCACTGAGTCGCCGTCGCCGTGGGTGTCAGCCTCAGCTCGACGAGGGCGGGATTGCGGCGGCCGGAGATGTCTCGACCGCGGCGCTGCGTCACGACGTTCAGGCTGCGTTGACAATCTCGATAGTGTGGAGAGCCGGCTACGGAGACACGATGGACGACGCCTCTTTGGACATCAGAGCACCGGGGCTGGGTTGGCGCGACCAGCTCGAATACGTGTACGCCTCAGATCGGGGGCTCGACGAACAGCACATTCGTGACCTCTCCATCCGTAAAGGCGAGTCGACCGATGTCCTCGAACGCCGCCTGCGTGCCTTCCACGCCTTTCAGCGACTGCCCCTCCCGACGTGGGGTGGAGGCGGCGATCTGGAGAACATCGATTTCGACGACCTTCGCTACTACATGCGTCCCACCCAGGCGCAAGTGAGCGACTGGAGCGAGGTCCCGCTCGTCATCAAAGGCACCTTCGAGCGATTGGCCGTCCCGCAAGGTGAGCAGACATTCCTCGGCGGCGTGAACGCCCAATACGACTCGGAGGTCATCTATCACCGTAATCGAGCCGAGCTCGACCGTCTCGGGGTGATCTTCACCGACATGGATACCGCGGTGCGGGAGCATTGGGACCTCGTCGGGCGCTACCTGGGCACGGTGGTTCCCTTCGACGACAACAAGTTCGCGGCCCTCAACTCGGCCGTGTGGTCGGGCGGATCCTTCCTCTACGTGCCCGAGGGAGTGCGCCTCGAGCGCCCTCTCCAGGCCTACTTCCGCATGAACGCCGAGGGGCTCGGCCAGTTCGAGAGGACACTTGTGGTCGTCGGAGAAGGGGGCTTCGCTCACTACATCGACAGTTGCTCAGCGGCCTCGTGGCCTTCGGCATCACTCCACGCCGGCGTCATGGAGATCGTGGTCGAGCGTGGCGCCCGTTGCCGTGTCACCGGTCTCCAGAACTGGTCGAAGAACGTCTACAACATCGTCACCAGACGGGCGGTCGCCCACGAGAACGCAACCATGGAATGGACCGACGGCAACGTGGGCGCACGGCTCACCATGAGCTACCCGTCGGTGCTGCTCAGCGGACCCGGCGCCCACGGTGAGGTCCTCTCGATCGGCTACGCAGGCCGGGGCCAATACCAGGACACGGGCGCCAAGATGCTCCACCTCGCTCCCGGTACCACCTCGCTGGTCACGTCGAAGGCAATCTGCCGAGACGGTGGGCGGGCCGGATACCGAGGACTGATCCACGTGGATTCCGGCGCCGGGGACTCCCGCTCCTTCGTGCGCTGCGACTCGCTGATCCTCGACACGATGTCGCGCGCAGACACCCATCCAACGATCGAGGTCGACGAAGCCGACGCCCGCGTCGGTCACGAGGCGACGGTCTCGCGCATCGACGAGAACCAGCTCTTCTACATGATGAGCCGAGGCCTCAACGAAGAAGAGGCAACATCCATGCTCATCGCAGGGTTCATCGAGCCCATCCTCCGTGAGCTCCCGCTCGCCTGCGCCGATGAGATCAATCGCCTCATCACCCTAAACATGGCTGCCGCCGGCGCCGTCGGCTGACCGGCGCACGCGGAGCGTCACGGAGACGCCAGCGGGGCTTCAGCCGAGGGCAGCAGACCGGGCAGCCAGC
>CAZMSN010000074.1:0-7427 GCA_964569015.1 uncultured Acidimicrobiaceae bacterium
CTGGGGGGCCAGGACTCGAACCCGGACTGAGTGGACCAAAACCACTTGTGCTGCCTCTTACACCACCCCCCAAAAGGGTGAGCCCGGCGAGTGTACCCGGGCCCAAGGAGATCACTCGTCGGTGGTCTCGTCCCCGAGGGCCGACCAGCCCTGCCACACCGGCTCCGCGGCGTGGGCGGCCCTCGCCCCGACCGGTGCGATGGCGACGGCCTCGACAGCCTCGTCGCGGTCGACGAAGAAGCCGTAGAGCGCCGGCCCGCTGCCCGACATGTGAACCGGCCGGCTCCACCGTTCTTCGATCTCGGCGCGCCAGTCGTCGAGCGCCGGGCTGAGGGAGACCGCGGCCGGGTACAGGTCGTTCGCTGGTGACTCCTCCCCGCGCCGCGACGGCGGCAAGGTGGACGCCGCGATCTCTCGGCCGCGCGGTTCGCCCAACTCGTCCCAGCGATCGAACACCGCCGGCGTCGCAAGCTCGATCGGGGGGACCACGATTCCCACTGTGTACCCGCCCGCCGGTCGGCGCGGGTGAACGATCTCGCCACGTCCTTCGACGAGGGCGAGGCCGCCCCGGAGACAGAACGGTACGTCCGAGCCAATGCCGGCGGCGAGGTTCTCCAAATCGCTCGACGGCACACCGAACAGCAGGCCGGCGAGGCCGAGCGCTGCCGCCGCATCGGCGCTGCCGCCACCGAGGCCTGCCGCCACCGGGATCTCCTTGCGGAGCCGGAGCCCCATGGCCCGATCCGACCCGGCGGCATCGCGGACCGCCACTGCCGCCCGCCAGGCGAAGTTCCCCAGCCCTGCGAGGATCTCATCACCCGAGTCCGTCTCGGCAACGTCCTCGTCGCAGAACTCGAGCCAGATCCGGTCGCTCCACCCGATGGACTGAAAGAGACCATGGACCGGGTGGTACCCGTCCTCCCGGCGGGAGCCGACCCTGAGGCCCAGGTTGATCTTGGCGAAGGCGTCGGCGCGCATCAGTTGCCTGCCTCTGCCTCTGCGAGTCGCACGAAGTCCTCGGGGGCGAGATCCTCAGCGCGGTCCTCCGGATCGATTCCGGCCCGGGTCAGCAGGGATCCCACGTCGTCCGTTGCCGCCGCCAGTGACCGTCGCAGCATCTTGCGCCGCTGACCGAATGCCGCCGCCGCCAGCTCGATGGCCCGTTCCACCCTCTCCGGCGGCTCTCTGCGAACGAGCTTCACTACTGCGGACTCCACTTCGGGTGACGGGAAGAACACCGACGCAGGCACCGCGAAGCCGAATCGCACCTCGGCGTGGAGGCGGGCCACCACCGACGGAAGCCCGTAGATCTTGCTTCCCGGCTCGGCGGTGAGACGGTCGGCGACCTCGCGCTGGACCATGACGACCATCCTCGTGACCTGGGGGACTCGACGCAGGATGTCGAGGAGCAGCGGGGTCCCGACGTTGTAGGGCAGGTTGGCGACGAGCGTCCACGGCCCGCCGGCGAGCGCGGCGGCGAGATCGACCCGGGTGGCGTCCTCGAATCGCACCTCGGCGGAGCTGCCGCGGAGGCTCTCGGCGAGCACGGGCTCCAGGCCCCGGTCGATCTCGTAGGCCACGACCCGTGCCCCGGCCTCGGTGAGCGCTCGTGTCAGCGTGCCGGTCCCCGCCCCGATCTCGACGACGAGGCCGCCGGGCTCGATCCCGGTGGTGCGGACGATGCGATCGACCAGGTTGGGATCGGCGAGAAAGTGCTGACCCAGCCGTTTCCGGGGCCGATGCCGGTGCCGTTCCAGCAGATCGCGGATCTGGCGCCGCCCCTGGGGCCGGCCGCCGCTCATTGCGTCCCTCGGAACACCCGCGACGCGGTCTCGGTGGTCGAGCGGGCGACCTCGTCGGCGTCGACGCCCCAGACCTCGGCGACGGCGGCTCCGATCAGGGGCACGAAGGCAGGCTCGTTCGCTTGCCCGCGGTGAGGCGGCGGGGCGAGGTACGGGCTGTCGGTCTCGACCATCGTGCGGTGACGGGGAGCGACCGCGGCGGCTCGCCGTACCGTGTCGCCGTTGGGAAAGGCGACCGGGCCGGCGAAGGAGAAGGTGACACCGAGCTCGTCGAAGCGCTTCGTCCACCGTGGCCCTCCCGTCCAGCAGTGGAGAACGGCCTTCTCGCCCATACCGGCATCGGCGACCAAGTCGTAGACGTCGGCGAAGGCGTCTCGGATGTGGATGATCGCCGGTATTCCCAGCTCGGCCGCCAGCGACAGCTGGTCGCGGAACGCCTGACGCTGCTCGTCCCGCGGTGACAGGTCGCGGTAGTAGTCGAGGCCGATCTCCCCCACCGCGGCGGCATCGTGGATGAGCGTCTCGAGCCGTCCCTGCTCGTCCGGCCACCGCTCGGCGTCGTGGGGGTGGAGTCCGGCCGCCCAGAGCACTCGGTCCGGGTAGGCGGCGGCGACCTGCTGCGCCTCCAACGACGAAGCGAGGTCGACCCCGGGACAGACGAACCAGTCGACACCGGCCGCTTCGGCCCGCGCCAGAACCGCGTCGAGGGAATCCTCGATCATGAAGAGGTGGCAGTGGCTATCGACCCAGCCGCTCGCCATGGGCTACTCGCCGTCGGGGAGCTCGACCTTGGCGAATAGCGGCTCCGCTTCCCCGAGAGCGGTGCCGGCGGCCACGACTCGTCGCTCCCACGCCGGCTGGCGACCCGAGACGTCGAGGCCGAGCGTCTCGAGCACCCGGCGCGAGGTGACCGGCAAGTAGGGAGCGAAGCCGGCGGCGAGCCCGGCGATGGCTTGGATGACCACGTACAGGGTGGTGCCGGTTCGTTCCGAGTCCACCTTCGCCGTCTTCCACGGCTCACGTTCCGAGAGGTACTGGTTGGCGGACTGGGCTCCGCCGAGCAGGACCGCCAGCCCTGCCCGCAGCTGCACAGCGCCGAGATGGTTGCTGGCGGTCTCCAGCGCTCCATCGACGGCTTCGAGCACTCCCTCGTCCACCGTGTCCTGCGGGCCCGGCTCGGGAAGGATGCCGCCGAAGTAGCGGTGGATCATCGCCACCACGCGGTTGACGAGGTTGCCCCACGTGGCGACGAGCTCGTCGTTGATGCGCCGCGCCAGCTCGTCCTCGGTGATGTCGACATCCGCCGTCTCGGGGAAGTTGCTGGCGAGGGCGTAGCGCAGCGCATCCGGCTCGTAGCGCTCGAGGGCGTCGCTGACGGTGAGTCCGACGCCTCGACTGGCCGAAGCCTTGCCTCCCTTGAAGGTCACGTACTGGTTGGCGGGTACATCGGTCGGAAGATTGAGCCCTCCGTAGCCGAGCAGCATCGCCGGCCAGATGATGGTGTGGAAGGGGATGTTGTCCTTGCCGATGAAGTAGTAGTGCTCGGCTTGCGGGTTCTGCCACCAGTCGCGCCACGCCTCGGGCTCCCCGTTGATCTGGGCCCACTCCTTCGAGGCCGACAGGTAGCCGATCACCGCATCGAACCAAACGTAGATCTTCTTGCCCGGGCCGAGGTCGTCAACGGGGATGTCGACGCCCCATTCGATGTCGCGGGTGATGGCCCTGTCGTGGAGGCCCTCTTCGATCCATCCGAGCGAGAAGTTGAGGACGTGCTTGCGCCAGCCGGTGCGACTCTTGAGCCACTCTTCGAGCTGTTCTGAGAATGCGGAGAGCCGCAGGTAGAAGTGCTCGGTGGCACGAGGCTCCGGCGTCGCCCCGGTCAGGCGGGATCGAGGACTGACGAGATCGATCGGGTCGAGCGTTCGCCCGCAGTGCTCACATTGGTCGCCGCGGGCCTGTTCGTAGGCGCAATGCGGGCAGATGCCCTCGACGTAGCGATCCGGGAGGAAGCGCCCGGCTTCGGGGTCGAAGAACTGATCCGACGACCGTTTGTCGATGTACCCCTTCGCGAGGAGGCGCAGGAACAAGTCCTGGGTGACGGCGTGATGGTTGGCGGTGCCGGTGGACGTGAACAGGTCCCAGTCGAGCCCGAGGGCGTCCCACTGCTCGATGAACTCGTGGTGGTAGCGATCGACGATGACTTGTGGCTCGACACCCTCGTCTTCGGCACGGACCGTGATCGGGGTACCGTGCACGTCGGATCCCGACACCATCAACGTACGGTTTCCGATCGCCCTGTGGTAGCGCGCGAAGACGTCCGCAGGCAGGTAGGCGCCGGCGAGATGTCCCAGGTGACGCGGCGCGCTGGCATACGGCCAGGCCACGGCTACCAAGACGTTTTGGGGATCGGAACGCGTATCGCTCAAGGACGGCGATGGTACCAGGCGGGGAATCGACACTCCGTCGACTCTCCGACCATGTACAATCCCTTCCTGCAGATGAATACCGGTCGGTGGGGACGAGGCCGCAATCGGTCACCTAAATGGAGGTACCCGTCTTGAACACCGGAATGGTGCGCAAGATCGATGACCTGGGTCGGATCGTGATTCCGGCCGAGACGCGTCGACTCTTCCACATTCGTGAGGGGGACGAATTGGCGATATCCGTGGATGATGATTCGATCATCATTCGCAAGCTCGACGCCACGTGCGTTTTCTGTGGCTCGACCAAGGGAGTGAGCCCCTTCAGGGGCCGCGGCGTGTGCGCTTCGTGCCGCAGCGCCATCTCCTGACTCACTCACGCGTCGGGTTCTACCCGGTCTCGGGAGTGCAGCACCCTCTCGTATAACTCGCGCCTGCGCAGGCCGGTCATCGCGGCGACCTGCCGCACGGCGACGGTCATTGTGACGCCACCGGCGACGGCCTCGTTGACCGCGGCGACGGCCGTCCCCCAGTCGGCCGGCGCCGTGATGGCGCCGGCGATCACGAAGGTGAACTCACCGCGCGGCTCCTCTTCGGCACCCCAGTGATCGGCCGCTGCGCGCAGCGTGCCTCGCCACAGCTCCTCGAACTGCTTGGTCAGCTCGCGAGCCACCACTACTTCGCGCTCGGGACCGAGCGACCCGGCCAGGTCGCACAGATCCGCCGCCACCCGCGACGTCGCCGAGAAGAGCACGGTCGTCCGCTCCTCGCGTGCCAGCTCGGCGAGCCGTGCCGACCGTGCGGATCCCTTGCGCGGGAGAAACCCCTCGAAGACGAACCGATCCGACGGCAGGCCGGAAACGGCGAGGGCCGCCGTCACCGCACTGGGCCCCGGCACGATCCCCACGTCGGCGCCCGCCTCGAGCGCAGCGCGTACCGCAGTGAGCCCCGGATCGGAGATGCCCGGAGTCCCGGCGTCCGTGACCAGGGCCACCGTTGCGCCCTGCGCGAGCTTCTCTGCCATCTCAACGGCTCGCTGCTCCTCGTTTCCCACGAAGAACGATCGCAGCGGACGGTCAACGTCGACGCTTTGCAGCAGCCGACGCGATCTGCGGGTGTCCTCGGCATAGATCACGTCGGCTCCGGCGAGCGCGTCACGCAGTCTGGGTGAGACGTCGCCCAGGTTCCCGATCGGGGTCGCGCAGAGGATGAGGCGGCCGGCCACGGGGTCAGGATAGAGAGCCGCGACATTCGAGCCGATCTCCCGGTGCCGGAACCCGATGGCGAGAAGGAAGCTCCAGGACCCAGGTCTCCGCCGGAAACACCAAGACGCGGCGCGGGAGGAGCCGCCGCACTTCCCGCACGAATCCGTCCGAGTCGAGCGCCACGACCTCGAGCGGCTCGTTGATGCCGAAGCCGTGAACGCTGCGGGTCCTCAGCAACAGTGCTTGCCCGGCCGCTCCACGTCGCAGCCCCCGCCAGCGCGCCGCCGTGCTGCCGGCGAGCCGGAGCGGAGGCGAGACCCACCCTGATCGCACATCCGCGATCACCAGAGGCCCGGCGGGTGGGCGCCGTCGGAACCGTGGTACTCTCCGGCCCGCTATGGCAACCAAGAAGCGCCGCAAGCTGCGCGCCCGCCGCTCCAAGGCCAACCACGGGCGCCGCCCCAACGCCGGTCGCGGCTGAGCCGCGCCGAGGCTCTTTCGCGCTCCCGTCTCGATGCCGCCGGTGGTTTCGACGCGTCGAGTCACATCGCCGACCGTAACGAATCGGCCCGCCGCAGAGAAGACCTACGGGACGATCATCTGGGATCTGATCGCAGTGCCCAGGGACGAGTCGGTGGCAGCAATGAAGATCAGGCCGTCGCCGATCTGTCTGATGAAGACGTAGAGACCGCCGTTGTCAAAGAGAAGGCCGCCCCCGGTCTCGATTCCTTCCCCGGCGCCCATGACGGTCTTGGCGTGCTCGATGAGTCCCGAGGTGAGCTCTGTGGCGTCCTCCTCGACATCGCCCCGGTAGGCCAAGGCGAATGCGACGTCGTCCTCGTCGAACAGGACCTGATAGGCGTCGCCTCCCCAACCGTCGGCGGCTTGGGTGAGCAAGCCGGGCGTGACGGTGTCGGTCAACAGCAGCCGAAGGCTGAGCTCGCCGAAGGTGGATTCCTCGTGTGTCGTGTAGCCGTCGACGGCGAGACCGAGTGAAGGCACCTGCCGTATGGTCTCGCCTGCCTGGTAGCGCTCAGGGTGCAGGATCTGCTCGGTTGAGATCGGGGACTCGCCGTAGGCCTGGTCGAGGGCGGCGATGCCGCCGCTGTCGATGAGTTGACCAACGAAGGTCTGCCCTGCCTCGTAAGGGAAGAGCAGGCTCGACATCATCCAATCCGGCACCGAGGACAGCACCGTGGTGTCGGCCGCGAGCGCCTCGGTGGCGAGGGCGAGCTGGTCGGCGGGAGAGAGTTCCTGGATGTAGACGAGCTGGAAGTAGGTCGCGTCGCCCTCGACGAGGGCCTGGAGAGCGCCCGCCTCGTCGAAACGGTCGCCCTCGACGAGCTCATCGAGGGCGTCGGAGAAATCGAAATGCTGGTCGCCGAGGGCGTGCACCAGCTCGTGGACCACGGTGGAACGGTCGGCAGGGCCAAGCTCCCCGGCCTCGCCTCCCACCACCAGCTCCCCGGTGTCGCCGTCGTAGAAGCCCAAGACCTGCTCGCTGTAGAGATCGAGGTA
This sequence comes from uncultured Acidimicrobiaceae bacterium, assembly GCA_964569015.1. Taxonomy (GTDB): domain Bacteria; phylum Actinomycetota; class Acidimicrobiia; order Spongiisociales; family UBA5794; genus CAYQEC01. Next base: position 6,946 of record CAZMSN010000074.1, read on the forward strand.
CATCTGCTCGAGATCGTCCCCGGCGTCGAGGATGCCGAGCATCCGGTACACCCTGGTGTCGATGGCCAGTTCCTCGGAGACGAGTTCCTCCTCGAGATCCTCCCGCACTCGGGCGGCCAAGGCCTCCGGGCCGAGGATCGTCACATCGGGCTCGTCGATGAACTCGAGGCCACGCAGGTCCTCGGCGGTTTCGACGAGAGCGGCGATCTCGTCCCGCAGCCCGGTGATCACGTCTTCGTCGACGTTCGGGTCATCGGGCGTCGCCGTGGTGGTGGACGTCGGCGCGGCCGTCGTCGAGGTGGAGGTGTCCGAGCCTCCCGAGGTACACGCGGCGAGCGCCGTCGCCAGAGCGACGGCGAGCACGACACTACGGAAGCGGGAAGGTCCGGCCATTCCGGATGCCAGGGTACCGCCGGCAGCGGCTTGTGCTGCGCCTCTCGGCCCGGCGGGCCCGCCGCTAGGGCTCGATCACCTCGCCCTTG
>CAZMSN010000075.1:0-7216 GCA_964569015.1 uncultured Acidimicrobiaceae bacterium
TACGACGGCCTGGAGCTGGCCGATTCGGCCATCGTCGACCCCCACAAGTGGATGGGGGCGCCGGTGGGCATCGCCGCCACCTTCGTGCGGGACCGGGCCCTGCTGCACCGGGCGTTCACCCAGGGACCATCCGATTACCTGGAGGGCTCCTTCGCCGACCAGGACGACGTGGAGACCTCCGTCGACAGCCTGGGCATCCCCTACGGCGACCTGGCGGTGGAGCTGTCCGCCCCGAGCCGGGGAGTCGTGGTGTGGAGCATCCTGCGCGAGATCGGCGTCGCCGGGATACGGGCCCGGATCCGTCGCCACAACGACTTCGCCCGATACGTCGCCGAACGGGTCCGTCGCCACCCCAGGCTGGAGCTGCTGGCTGAGCCGGTGCTGTCGATCTGCTGCTTCCGCTACGCCGCCCCCGACATCGAGGATCTCGACGCCTTCAACTCGCGGCTGCTACGCCGCCTGGTACGAGAGACGGACCACGTTCCCAGCTCGACGGTGGTGAACGGCGTCTTCGCCATCCGCCCCTGCTTCCTCAGCGCCCGCACCACCCACGCCGACGTCGAGGATCTCGTGGAGGCCGTGATCACCATCGGCGACGACCTCCGGGAGCGCTGACGACTGCAGGCAGAGGTGCGATCCCGACTAGCGTCGGCAATGCCCATCGAGACCGCTCGAACCCGGACATCGGCGGAGGTGCCTCGTGAAAACGCCAGGCCACATCCTCGCCGCCGGGTTCGTGCTCGCCGCCGTTCTCGCTGCTCCCGTGGCCGAAGCCGCCCCCGGAGACGCAGTCGTGGCCGCGGACGTCCGGGTCGACGCCACCTTCGAGCACCTGGGCGTGCTGTGGCAGGTCACCGACGACCTCGACCTCGACAGCACCATGAGCCTCGAGTTCCGCCGCGTCGGCGACACGGCGTGGCAACCCGGGGCGCCGGCGGTGCGGGCCTACCCCACGATCCAGGTCCAGGACGATCCGCTCGGTCTCGATTCGTGGGGCGCCAGCGCCATGTTCCTCGAACCCGGCACCCAATACGAGCTGCGCCTCACCCTCACCGACCCCGACGGCGGTGGCGAGACCCGCACCGTCACCGGAACCACCCGCACCATGCCCGAACCCGATCCCGATGGGCGCCAGCTCTACGTCGTCCCCGGCAGCGGGGGCGGCAGCGGCTCGGCCGCCGATCCGTTCCAGGGCCTGCAGGCCGCCGCCGACGCTGCCCAACCCGGCGACACCTTCCACGTCGCCGCCGGCACCTACCAGCCGTTCACGATCGTCACCGGCGGCACCGCCGGGCACCCCATCTCCTTGGTCGGCGCCGACGGCGGGGGCGCCGTCATCGACGGAGACGGCACCGACCGGGGCGTCGTCACCATCGGCGAGTACGACCACGTCACCGCCCACGTCATCGTCGACGGGTTCACCATCCAGGACGGCCGCTGGGGCATCGACGCCCAGAACACCCAGGACGTCGTGGTGCGGCGCAACACCATCCAGGACGTCGACTACGGCGTGCTCAACCGGCGGGAGGGTGGCGAGGAGGCGAACCAGACGATCAGCAACAACGTCATCACCGGGCGCACTACCTGGCCGGACAGCGGCATCCCCGGTGAACGGGGCATCGACCTGCGCGGCACCGGCAACGTCGTGAGCCACAACCAGGTACGCAACTTCGGGGACTGCATCTCGGTGCAGCCCTTCACCGGGCCCTCCTACGGCAACGACGTCTACGGCAACGACGCCGCCTACTGCGTCGACGACGGCATCGAGATCGACTACAACCAGGCGAACGTGCGAGTGTGGCGCAACCGGGTGACCAACGCCCGCATGGGGGTCTCGGTCCAGCCGATCCGGGGCGGGCCCGCCTACATCTTCCGCAACGAGTTCCTCAACCTCGAGAGCGCCCCCATCAAGATGCACAACCACACCACCGGGTTCATCGTCGCCCACAACACTGGCATCAAGGTGGACAACGGCTACGGCGACAACGGCGCCATGTGGCGCAACGCCACCCTCCGCAACAACCTCTTTCTGGGCACCCGCTACGCCTTCGAATTCACCACCGTCGCCGACGAGGGCTTCCGGGACTTCGACTACGACGGATGGGGCACCAGCCGCATCGAGGACCCGGGCGGCCCCTGGTTCAAGTGGGATGACGTGCGCTACGACCACGTCGGCGACCTGCCGGCCGGGGTCGAGGACCACGGTATCGAGGTTTCGCTGGCCGATCTCGCCGATGCGGCCTACCCGGCGGACTGGGACGTGGCAGTGGCGCCCGGCTCCCAGGACCTGCGCCTCGCCGCCGGCTCCGACGCCATCGGAGCCGGTGCCCCGCTCGACAATCTCAACGACCCCTTCGGCATCAGCGGCGCGCCGGACCTCGGCGCCCACGAGTACGGGGCCCCACTCCCCGACTACGGGCCCACCGACGACGACGTGGGGTCGCGGTTCATCGACGTCCCGCGGGGGTCACTGTTCTTTGGCGATGTCGAGTGGTTGGCGGAGCAGGGGATCACCAAAGGCTGTAACCCGCCGGTCAACGACCGCTACTGCCCCGACGATGCGGTCACCCGGGGTCAGATGGCCGCCTTCCTGGTCCGTGCCCTCGGCTACGCCGACGACGGAGGAGGGAACCGCTTCAGCGACGACAACGACTCGGTGTTCGAAGCCGACATCGACCGGCTCGCCACCGCCGATGTCACCAGAGGCTGTAACCCACCCGTCAACGATCACTACTGCCCCGACGATGCGGTGACCCGGGGCCAGATGGCCGCCTTCCTGGTCCGTGCCCTCGGCTACGCCGACGACGGAGGCGGCGACCGTTTCGTCGACGACGACACCTCGATCTTCGAAGCCGACATCGACCGGCTCGCCACCGCCGGGGTCACCTACGGCTGCAACCCGCCCACCAACACCATGTTCTGCCCCACCCAGCCGGTGACCCGGGCCCAGATGGCCGCTTTCCTCCACCGCGCCCTCGGCTGAAAGGGCTCGGGCGGTCAGTCGTCCGGTACGGGGAGGGGCGCGTAGCTGACGAGGGCGGCATCGACGACCGCCGCTCGGTTGGCTGTCAAATCCGCGGCGGGAAGACGCCGCAGCGGCCGCCAGAGACCACCGACCACCGCTGCTGCCCGCACCATGTCGGCGGAATCGGCACCGGGCCCGGACACTGCACGGGTCAACGCATCCTGCACCTTCCTGAGACGCTTGCCGACTGTGGGATGGCTCAGCACCGCCCGATCGGTGTCCATCCAGACTGCCAAGCGTTGATTGACCACCAGCACATCGAAGTAGCCGCCGACAACTGCTCGGATGCCTTCAGGCCAACCAGGGTCCGGATGCGCTGCGATGACACCTTCGAGCTCGTCGACCAGCGGCTCGGCGAGGGAAATGAGCAGATCGTCCTTGCTAGTGAAGTGGTAGCTGACCGCGGCCTTCGAGATGTCGAGCGTCGCAGCGATGTCACTGACGCTCGTCCCTTCGTACCCCGCAACCGAGAACAGCTCGAGCGCGGTGAGTCGAATTTCCTCTCGCCGGTTCTTCCTCGACCGCATCACGCGAATTATAGGCTTGACGGACGTCCACCCAAGTGCTAGATATTACCTAGACTGACTGGCCGTCCGGCCAGTCAACAACCCGAGGAGGGTTGCGATGAGCAAGGTTCGCTCGTCACGCCACACCAACCGAGCTTGGCTGCTCATGCTCACCATGTCGATGGTCCTCGTTGTAGCCGCAGCACCAGCGAGCCAGTCCGCCGAACCAACACAGGTGAACGGCGTGCAGCTCGTGAGCTCGCAGGTCGACCCGTCAGGAGCAGTCACCGCGACCTTCTCCAACGGAGTGACGGTGACGGCCAGCGAAGGCGCCACGATCGAGTTCACCACCAGGACCGCGCCAGACGGCAGGTCCGGATCCACGGATGTGTCCATCGCTCCTCCCGAGGTCCCAGGCGACAGACTGGACGAAGCCGCTGCAGCCTACGCGGCCGCCGGCCGGTCACCGATCGGCGACGCCCTCGCCAGCGGGCTCACGATGAACGATCTCGAGAACCTCGGGCTGCTGTCCACCGAAGAACTCCTATCCACAGAAGAGCTGCCCAGCGCCGTTCCAATGAACGCGGTGGGGCTCCCCGATGGCACTCTCGCCGCTACCGGCAGCATCTTCGACTCGGGCTGCCTCACGATCGACTCGTCGGTGTACTGGCACGGCTGCTACACCCGCTACACGACATCCGACTCCGACCCAAACAACTACTACGTCGGCGACAGGAGCCAAGGTACTGGGCATGGCAAGGGCGTGTGGTATCTCAAGACGGGACGAGTCGATCACCGGTATGCGTCGACGACCACGGTGGTCATGTTCAATCCCGCTGGGGATGTCAAGTCGTCCGATTGCGAAACGCGGTCGTTCACACTCTCGGCCTACGGCGTCACGCTGCTGAGTTCGGTGTCCGTGTGCCCAACGAAGATCTCGATCACCAAGACGACGAGTCGCTACTACACGCAATGGAACGGCAAGGTGAGAGCAACGAACGTGGCGACCACCGCAGAGGACTTCGCCAAGGTTCCCAACGGCAAGTCATCGGGCTTCAACTTCCACATCTACGAATACCATGCACTCATCTAGGACCCAAACCGGCGTGCCCGCCCCGAAGCCCCACGCCTTCACGCCGCTCCCGCCGCTTGTCGTCATCGTCGCCGGTCTGCTCGTGGTGTTTCTGGGGGGCTGGTGGCTCGGACGGGTGACCGCCCCAGACGACACCCGCGTGGTCAGGGGGGTCATCACGGACATGTCCGAGACGGGTTCGAGCGTATGCATCGGTCCCACCATGGACGCCGACATCGATGACGTGGAGTGCCAGAGGCCGCTGGTGTTCCCCGGCGACTCCCCTCCTCCTGTCGGCACCAGGGTCAAGGCAAGATACGCGGTGATCCCGACAGCCGAGAGTGATTCACTCGGCCTCGGAGTGTGGCTCTACATCTTCCCGGACCCCGACGAGTAGCCCCGCCGCCGCCCTACTGCTCGGTGAAGGCCAACTTGACGGCGAAGCCGGCCAGCAGCGCCGCCATCGACCGCTGCAGCCACTGCCGCAGCGCGGCCTTCTGCAGGAAGGCGTCCCGCACCCCGGCGGCGGCGACGGCGTACACCGCGAACACGGCGAGGGTGAGGGCCATGAACACCGCCCCGAGCCAGAGCAGCGAGACGGTGGCGGCATCGACAAAGAGGAACTGCGGGAGGAAGGCGAAGAAGAACACCGTCAGCTTCGGGTTGAGCAGGTTGAGCAGGATGCCCCGCACGATCACCCGCATCGCTCCGGCGGGATTCTCTCCGTGGTTGTCGAAGGTGGCCGTCTTGGCGCGCGCCATCGACACCGCCAGGAACAGCAGGTAGGCGACCCCGGCGTACTTGAGGACCCGGAAGGCGAGCGCCCCGGCGTGCATGAACCCGGAGAGCCCGAACACGGCGGCGAGCAGGTGGGGGACGATCCCGAGGGTGCAACCGATCGCAGCGATCAGCCCACGGCGCCGCCCCCCGGCCAGCGCCACTGACACGGTGTAGATGACCCCGGTGCCCGGCATCACCACGACGACCAGCGAGGTGATCAGGAACTCGATGCCCATGCGCCGTCCTCCCCTGGTTTCCGGGAAGGTTACCGCGCCGCCGGGAACCGCCATCTGCCGGAGCGATCAGGCTGCCTCGGGACACGAGCGAAGTGATACCGCGTCCGGTTAGCCGGCAGGTGCAAACGGATCTGAGTCGTCGCGGCGACCCCGCGCCTCGACGATCGCACGCCACATGTCCGCCAAGGCGGTGTCCCTGACGTAGAAGCGGCCGCGCTTCTCGCCGTGCGGTTTCAGCAATCCGACGTCAACGAGCCTGGCGAGGTCCCGCGTCGCCGTCTGCTCTGTGATCTCGCCCAGCTCTCCGATCGCTGCTCGATACGTACCGTTCCTCACCCGTAGCCCTATTGCCGCATCAGAGAGGGCGAGAATGGTGCGACCGGGAAGGCCGTATTGGCCCACGAGTCGCTCGAGCTCATCCCAGAGACGTTCGCTCTCCCGGACACGACGGAGCAATGTTCTGGCCTGCCGAAGGTGGGCCGTCAAGATGAATCGCACCCAAGGCCGGGTATCTCGCTCCGGCTGCCACTCGCCGCCTCCGACGACGGCGAGCACGTCGTAGTAGGCCCGCGTGTTGCGTCCCAGGTACTCCTCGATACTGACGAAGACCGGGGCGAGTATCCCCTCCCGAGCGAGGACGAGGCTCTGCAGGCACCTGGCCATTCGTCCGTTGCCATCTCGAAAAGGGTGGATCATGACGAGATTCAGGTGTGCCATTCCCGCTCGGATCAGGGGTGGGGCCTCGTCGCTCCGATTCAGGTCCTCGATCAGCTCATGCATGAGCGGCTGTACCTCGTCGAACGGGGCGCCTTCGTAGACGATCTCGCCTGTTTCCTCGTTGCGTACGTAAATGCTGCCCGGTCGCCAGAGACCAGGGCTCTTGTGGAGATCGTGACTCGTCATCATGAAGTGGAGGCTCTTCAGGAGCTGCTCGCTGTAAGTGAAGTCGGGGTCGGTTGCGAGCTGGAGGATGTAGGTCATCGCATCGCGGTAGCCGCTCAGAGCCAACCTCGTCTCCTCACTTGCGTCCAGCGGGTCTTCGCCGACGGCCACCGCTGCGGCGTCGTCCAGTTCGGCCGTGTACCCCTCGATCGTGTTGGAGCCCTGGATCGCACGCGCAAACGACAGCCGGCGGAGTGATCCCAGCCAGCGGCGCGGCTCGTAGAGCTGCCATCGCAACTGAGCCCTCAGGTCCTCGATCTGGACCAGAACTTCACGCTCCGGCTCGTGGAGTTCCGGCGTGAGAAACAACATGCGTGTAACTCCGATACTATCGATCTCAGTGATGGATACTAACCATCACCGCGGAGCGGGACAACGTTCAACCACCCAACAGCCGCCGGCTGCTCGGTCCCGACTACCGTGTCGCAATGCGCCACGTTCCCGACAAGCCGTCCCTCGACGGCCTCGAAGCCAAATGGGGTGACCGCTGGGAAGCCGACGGCACCTACCGGTTCGTTCCCCCCGCCACCCGGGCCGAGGTCTACTCGATCGACACTCCGCCGCCCACGGTGAGCGGCTCGCTGCACATCGGCCACGTCCTCTCCTACACCCACACCGACACCGTCGCCCGCTACCGCCGGATGCGAGGCAAGGC
>CAZMSN010000076.1:0-6952 GCA_964569015.1 uncultured Acidimicrobiaceae bacterium
ACGGGGACGGACCGCCCGCCACTCGTTATCCTGCCGTCTCCTGTGGGAATCATCGACATCCTCACCGCCGGCGCCCCTTCGTTCTCGTTCGAGTTCTTCCCGCCACGAGACGAGGAGGGCTTGAAGCGTCTACTCCAGACGATCGCCGAATTGCGTCCCTACCAACCCGGCTACGTGTCGGTCACCTACGGGGCGGGCGGATCGACCCGCCGGCTCACCGTCGACCTGGTGAAGAGGATCAAGGCCGAGACCGGCATCGAGACCGTGGCCCACGTCACCTGTGTGGGTGCCGGCCGGCGGGAGATCGCCGCAGTGCTCGACGAACTCGCCGAAGCGGGCATCGAGAACGTGCTGGCGTTGCGCGGCGATCCGCCCCGAGGGGAGACGAGCTTCACGCCGGTCGAAGGCGGATTCCTCCACGCCAGTGAGCTCGTGGCGTTCATCAAGGCCAACTACTCGTTCTCGGTCGCCGCGGCCTGCTACCCCGAGAAGCATCCCGAAGCGCCGAGCCTCCTGAGAGATCTGGCACACCTCAAAGAGAAGGTGGACGCCGGCGCAGAAGTGCTGGTGACCCAACTCTTCTTCGACAACGCCGCGTACTTCCGGTTCGTCGAACGAGCCCGCGAGATGGGCATCGAGGCCCCGATCATCGCCGGCATCATGCCGATCACGAGCCTGGCGCAGATCAAACGGTTCACCGCCATGTGCGGTGCGACGATCCCCGGAGATCTCCTCGAAGCTCTGGAAGCCACCGGCGGGGATCCGGAGAAGGTCACCGACATCGGAGTTGCCCGCGCCATCGCACAATCGCGAGGCCTTCTCGAAGGCGGCGCGCCCGGGATCCACTTCTACACCCTCAACCGCTCCAACGCCACGAGGCGGGTCATCGAAGCCATCCGACGGGGCTGAAGCCGCTCGCCGCGGCTCACCCCGCTCAGTCTCGCCGGAAGCGACGCACGTAGTAGCGCTCCCCGCGGTAGGCCACTTCCACGAGGCTGCCGTCCTCGACGAGATCATCGATGACCGACCAGGCAGCACCGGTTCGAGCGAGGAGCCGGTGGACGGCGGAGGCTCGCATGGGATGCACGGCGGCGATGCTCAGCAGGTCACGGCGGGGATCGCCACTGGAGGCGAAGGCGTCTCCCTCGTAGCCGACGAGGTACTCGACTTGGGAAACATGTTCCGACATGAGCTGATGCGCCCGGTTCACCGTCTTCTCGTCCGGGGCAGTGATGCCAGAGTATGGAGTGGGCCGGGTCGGGATCGCCAAGTACGCCTTGCCGATCGGTGTCTCACGGAGGAACGCACCGACGGCCGTTGCCGCCGCCGGCGAGTCGTTGATTCCAGCGACCAACATGGTCTCGGACACGATCTCGCCGTCGAAGTCGGCGGCGAACCGGCTGAGGCCGCCCATGACTGTGTCAAAGTCGAGGTCGGGATGTGGCCGGTTGATGCGGCGCCACGTGACATCGTCGCCGGCATCGACCTTGACCGACACCCAATCGGCTGTGGCGAGTGCTGCTCGAACATCGTCGCGCCACAACAGGGACCCGTTGGTGATGACGGCGATTCTCACGTCCAAAGGGCGAAGCAGCTCGATGGCTCGCCCGAGACCATCGTCGAGGGTGGGCTCACCGTCGGGGACGAAGGTCAAATAGTCGATGCGCTCTCCCCGGTCCCGGATCCGGCGAACCTGCGCCGCCACGACGTCGGCAACGTGCTCGGGTGGGTAGAACGCACGCCGGGTCACTGACCGATCGAGGGTGGGCCCGACCTGGCAGTACAGGCACGCGTATGAGCACACCTTCGGTGGGATGTTGTTGATTCCCACGCTGCGGCCGAGCCTCCGCGACGGCACCGGGCCGAAGACGATGGGAGTGGGCTGGCTGACATCGCGGCGTGTGCTCTCCTCAGGTCGGGCGCCGGCTCCGGCAAGGGAAGCGGGGGCGGCGTCGCCGCGGTCGGACCCGGGATCGTTCGTCATCGGTGGTCGATGCTCGAACCGGCTGTACATCGCATCGTCTTGCCTTTCAGATGTGCCCCGACTCGTCCATCAGCCTCACGTACCAGTCCGGCACCGAGAACTCCGGTGTCCCGTAGTCGGCCTGATATGCCTTGATGTCGAGGACGGGAGTCTCGTCGAAGCAGTCCAGGCCCCTCACGGCGAGCCGGGCTCCCTCCCTTCCCAAGAACTGCACCAGGGTGAGCCCGACGGGGTTGGGTCGGGTGGGGGAATCGAGGGCGAAGACTCCGAGATGGGGGAGATCCTCCAGCGCGATGCCCCTCCGGACCAGGCGCCGAGGTCGCACCTGGAGAGGGCCTATCTGGCGGGGCTCGAGTTGATCGAAGTAGCAGACGAGGAAGAGATGTGAGAAGCCGTCGATCCCCTCCAGGCCCGCCGCGAACTCCGCAAAGACCTCCACCTCACCGTCGATGTCGGGCTTCTCGGCACGCACGTCGGCCTTGCTGGCGTGCGTGTGCACCACGCCGATGGGCGTCAAATCGATTGACATGGATCTCCCGGTGGCCGCGACGGAGAGCCCTCCGAGTCTATCGGGCTTCCTGAATGCCCCGAAGACCGACGCGAATGGCGGGGGCAAGTGATGCCTGAGACGGTGGGCGGTGCATCGGAAACCAACGAGTTCGGCCTTGGGCACGTAGTGTTGGCTGCGGCGAATTCCCGGCCCTCGAGAAGCGTCCTATGCGCCTCGCCGACGTCATCAAGAACCTCGATCAGGCCCTGACTTTCGACGCTCAGGCTCCCGAGGAGGTGAGGTTCGGCGCCGGCGGAGGGTTGTCGAGTAACGTCGGCGGCGCCGAGAGGAGGCTTCGAATGGAACCGGTCACCTGTCCGGAATGTGGTCACGAGGTATCAACCGAGGCGAGCACCTGTCCCAACTGCGGTCATCGCATGGAGACGGCCGGCGTTGATGCGGCGCCGGGCATGTCCAAGGAGCGGGCCAAGACCCGAGATGAGCAACGGACGTGGGCCATGACGCTGCTGATCGCCGCCGGGGCGATCATCATCGGGTCCTTCATGGCGTGGGCCACGATTTCGGTACTTGGCGAGAGCGTCTCCAACTCCGGCATGGATGGCGACGGTGCTATCACCTTGATCATCGGGGTGGCGCTTGCCCTCGTAGCCTTCTGGGGGCTGCGGACAGGCGTCAGGCGCGGCATCGCCATCTTCGCCTTGGTGGCCGCCCTCCTCGTGGTGGTCGTCGCCGTGATCGACATCAATGATGTCCAGGACTTCATGCCGGAGATATCGAGGTCGCTCGTGGAGCCCTCGATCGGCGCCGGCCTCTGGCTGGTGCTCCTCGGAGGCGGAGTCGCCGCCGTGGCGTCTTTCGGTCTCATCAGGCGCCAGTAGCCGGGGAGCCCCGACAGATCCCGTCCTCGCCACGGACGGTTGTCCACGGGGTAGTGGGCCGTGGCCGACAAGGCCGTCGGTTGTCGAGTCGCCCGCTCATTAATTCACGTCACTGAGCTACGATGAATCGCGCAGGCAATGAGATCGAAGAGGAATCCCCATGGATACGACACGACACGAGGGCAAGACCGCCATCGTCACCGGCGCCGGGTCAGGCATCGGCAGGGCGACCGTACTCCGGCTGGCCGCAGAGGGCGCCCGGGTGGTGGGCATTGACGTGAGTGAGGATGGGCTGAAGGTCACCGGAGCCGAACTCGCCGCACAGGGGTTGGCGGCGGAGTTGCTCACCGCCGACGTCACCAACCAGGCCGACATGGAACGGGTGGTGGTGGCGGCCGGTGACAAGATCGACATCCTCGCCAACGTTGCCGGGATCATGGACCACTTCCTCCCGCTCGGCGAGCTCGACGACGCCACCTGGGATCGTGTCATCGCCGTCAACCTCACCGGGGTCATGCGCCTCACCCGGGCGGTGGTGCCGCTGATGCAGGCAGCTGGCGGCGGCGCCATCGTCACCGTGGCCTCGAAGGCTTCCCTTTCCGCCGGTGCCTCGGGGGTGGCGTACACGTCGTCCAAGCACGGCGTGATCGGCCTGGTGAAGCACATCGCCTACTTCTACGGCCCAGCGGGCATCCGCTCCAACGCCGTGCTCCCCGGCCCGGTGGAGACCGGCATCGGGGCCACCGCGGAGCCGAAGAGCGGCTGGGCGATGGAGCGTGCCCAGCTCTCGATGGCGACCATGAGTGCCGCCGCCCAGCCCGACGAGATCGCCGCTGCCGTGTCCTGGCTGGCCTCGGACGAGGCGTCCAACGTCAACGGCGCCGTCGTCACCTCCGACGGAGGATGGTCCAGCGCTTGAGGAAGGCCGCGGCGTTCTGCGCCCCAGTGCCGGAGCGTCGTCACTCGCTCAAGCGGCGGCGGATCTCCGTCTCGTACTCGGGGAAGTAGCGGCTGATCACGGTGAGGTCGAAGCGGGACAGGATCGACTCCTTCGGCTCGCGCTCGAGCAAGAACTCGAACGACGCCTCGATCAATCGTGTGGCCTCGACTCCTCCGCCGAGGCGAGCCACGTCGGCGGGAGAGGCGGTCACTTGATGGTGGCTGGTGCCGCGTCCGTCGGCGACCTCCACCCGGTAGCGGTCGCTCTTCAGGGGGTTAACTTCGATGCTGGTGCTCATGGGGCCTCCAGGGATCGCCGCGGTGCACTGTAGGCAGTGTGGCCGGACCACGATCGCGGGTCCTGCTCGGGCGGCGCCTTCCCAAACCCCCGAAACCTGCTAGCGTTCCGGCGGCTGTACCGGGTGGAGGCCAGCGAAACATCGCTTCCCCGGTATTCACACGGCTCAGGTTCTCACCCGGTTGGACCGCCTCTTCGGCCGATTCTCGATCCCACAGGCGATGGACGCCGCACGGTCGAGCGAGAGATCGGCACAATCCAACCTCTCTTCCCCATTTGGGGCCAGGAGTCATTCATGTCAGCTACGTTCGCCCAACTCGGGCTACCCGAACCGCTCGTCCGTGTCCTCGCCAAGAGCGGCATCGTCGAGCCCTTCCCCGTCCAGGCAGTCACGATCCCCGATGTCCTCGCCGGCAGGGACGTGTCCGGCAAGGCCCCGACCGGGTCCGGTAAGACCCTCGCCTTCGGCCTCCCTCTGCTCGTCAGAGTCGACCGGGCGAACCGGTTTCGCCCCAAGGCATTGATCCTGGCTCCGACGCGGGAGCTCGCCGAGCAGATCAAGCAGGAGCTCGCCCCGCTCGCCAGGGCGGCCGACCGCAACGTCATCGCCGTCTACGGCGGGGTGGGGTATGGCCCCCAGAAGGGCGCCCTACGCAACGGCGTCGACGTCCTGGTGGCCACCCCCGGCCGGCTCGAGGATCTCATGGAGCAAGGATCCGTGAATCTGAGCGAAGTCGACATCGTCGTCGTCGACGAGGCGGACCGGATGGCCGACATGGGATTCATGCCGGCCGTGCGAAGGATCCTCGACCGCACCTCGAAGCATCGGCAGACGTTGCTGTTCTCGGCGACGCTCGATGGTGACATCGCGGTGCTGAGCCGCGACTACCAGCATGATCCCATCCGTCACGAAGCCGGAACCGTGGAGCCGGAGACGATCGACGCCCGCCACCACTTCTGGCTCGTGCAGCACGAGGATCGTGTCCAGCACACCGCAGACGTGGTCGACACGGCGGGCCGCTCCATTGTGTTCACCCGCACCCGCCACGGTGCCGACCGCCTCGCCCGCCAGCTCGCCAAGGAGGGGATCGGGGCGGTCGCCATGCACGGCGGGCGATCCCAGAACCAGCGGAACAGGGCCCTTCAGGCGTTCTCGTCCGGACGGGCCCAGGCGCTCATCGCCACCGACGTGGCAGCACGCGGCATCCACGTGGACGCCGTGGCCTCGGTGATCCACTTTGATCCTCCCGGTGACTCCAAGGACTACCTGCACCGCTCGGGGCGCACCGCCCGGGCCGGGGCCACCGGCAACGTCGTCAGTCTCGTGACCGGCGCCCAGCAACGGGACGTGCGGCGCATACAGCAGGACCTCGGCCTGCAGGCGCTGATCGAGGCGCCGCGACTCGATGACCTCGGCACCGGCGGGCACCAGATCGGTGAGCGCTCGCCCGAGAGGCCACGGCGAGAAGCCTCACCCACGCGGCCGGCGTCACGATCCAAGACGCAGCCACGCCAGGCCGCCGGCGGGGGGGAGAGCGTCTACGTGGCGAACCTGCCTTGGGGAGCTACCACCGAAGAAGTCGAGACGCTGTTCGGGCGTTTCGGCGAGGTCCACCAGGCCACGATCATCACCGACCGGCGCACCGGGCGCTCCAAGGGCTTCGGCTTCGTCGACATGCCCCGGCCGGCCGCCAAGAGCGCGGTCGAGGCGCTGCACGGCTCGACGTTGGGTGGCCGTGACCTCACGGTTCGTCTTGCCCGGCCGCGGCGCTATCGCGGCTGATCCGCCTCAACACACCAATCCACCTCATCACATGTCGGGCCGACCGGCCCCATCGAAACGAGTATCGAATGAACACACCACAGACCCCGCGTCAAGACGCGGCATGGAACCTCAACAGCCTCCGGCGCGGCATCACCTACCGGGCGACGACCCGGCAGGGCACCGCCGCCGGCGAGTACCTCGGCATGGAAGCCCCCCACGGTGATCGGGCGATCCTGCTCCGCCACGGAGCCCGCACCGAGTCCATCCCGCTCAGCGACGTCACCTCGATCCAGCCTGTGGCCGCCTGACGCCCCGACCCGCCGCGGCGGATCGGGGCTGGCAGGGAGTGCGATGACGGGGCAGTATTCCCGCATGACGGAATCAGGAGGCCGGCCGGCACGCTGGTGGAGTTCGGAAGCAGGCCAGCAGGAGGCGCGGCGACTCGGCCTCGGCGAGTCGGCCCGGGTGGCACTCTCGATGGGCGTCATCTACCAGATCTACCCGCGCAGCTTCCAGGACTCCACCGGCAACGGCGTCGGGGACCTCCCCGGCATCACCAGCCGTCTCGACTACCTGA
>CAZMSN010000077.1:0-6873 GCA_964569015.1 uncultured Acidimicrobiaceae bacterium
CTTCGCCGAGGGGCCGGGCCGGGCCGGCCAGCGGTAGACGCGCATCCGCCGGCCACCCGCCATGACGGAGAGCCGTTCGGCGCGGTCCAGCAGCTCGCGGGCGGGTGCGGCAACCCCGGGCCGTCGTGCCGGGGTGAAGCAGAGCCGAATGGCCTGGCGCCCGACCCTCCGGGGTGCGAGACGCCCGGCAGAGCGGAAGTAGCCTCGCGCCACCGCGAGTCTCCACGAGCCCGTCAAGCTCCATCCTTCATGTTGACAGCGTAAACAACTAATGTAGGCGGCGTCAACATGAGCGAAGGCCGGGTACCCGGCCTGATCACGAGCCGAGAGCCGATCCCGGGCAGGGCGCGCTCACCACGAATCAAGCCCGGATTTGCCCGACCCGGTCAGGATCCGTAATGCAGCCCACAGCGAACCCATACCACCACGGTGACCTCAAAGCCGCCCTGGTAGCGGCGGCGACGCGGCTCATCGAGGAGGGCGGCCCCTCCTCCCTGAGCCTGCGAGGTGTGGCCCGCGCCGTCAAGGTGAGTCACGCCGCCCCCTACCGGCATTTCCGGAACAAGAGGGCGCTACTCGAGGCGGTGGCGATCGAAGGATTCCGGGATCTGGGCAAGGCTCTCGACACCGTCATCGCCCAGAGCCCTGACGATCCGAGGCGACAGATGATCGATGCCGGGGCGATCTACGTCCGCGAGGCGATCGACAACGCCCAGCGTGCCCAGCTCATGTTCGGGGGCCTGCTCCAGCGGGACGACCCGAGCCCGGCGCTGCAGGATGCCGCCGAGGCGGCATTCAGCCGGTGCATCGGAATCATCCGCCGTGGTCAGCGACAGGGAGTCTTTCGACCTGGCTCTTCCAAGGGTCTCGTCATGGCGTACTGGGCAGCCTCACACGGCCTCGCCATGCTCCTCATCAACGACGGGTTCGGAATTCGCAGTCTCGAGGAATCCCCCGAGGCGCTGTGGAGACTGGTAGCGGACAACCTGCTCGCCGGGCTGCTCGCCCCACCCACCTAGGGCGAGCGGCCGCTGGTGGTGTAGACATGACCGAGGCCACTCGTCCAGCGGTGGTCACCATCATCCAGGGATTCGTGGGCCCATCCGGCCTGATGCCGGATCCGATGATCATGCCGGCACAACGGCACCAGATTGTCGACCGAGGTAGGGCCGTGCTCCGACCACGGGACCCGATGGTCGAGATCACAGGCAGCAGCCGGCATACGACACCCCGGAAACACGCACATCCGATCCCGGGCCTCCACCTGGCGGCGCTGGTCGGCAGAAGGCCGGCGCCGGGTGGTGCCGTTCACGATCACCTGACCACTACCAGGGTCGGTGACGCTGTACCGCCACTCGGCTCCCGGCTGCGAATCCGCGACCCGGCGGGCGATATCGGCAACCACCGGACCGTATCCCGCCAGCTCACCCGGAGACTCCGAGAGCCGAGCCAGGGTCTCGAGATCGACCTGGATGTCCACCACGCCCCGGGGAGCGCCCGCAGCGCCGGCAGCGTTGGTGCCCTCGAGCAAATCCAACAGAACATCCGCCCGAAGCTGATCCATGGTCCGCAACTCGCCATCGACTCTCAGACTCCGAGCCAACCCGTTGATGCGACGAGCCGCAGCCGCCACCCGATCAGGAGGCAAATCCAGACCCAACAGGTTCGCGGTCCCCGCCTCGGTCGGCTCACACACCACCCGCCGGTCAGCCACCGCAGTCTCGTAGCGGTGCACCGCGTCGGCAGGGTCGACCTCGACACACAGCCGCCGGATCCGAGCCGCCAACTGCCCCGTTGTCAACCGACCGGCACACTCAGCGATCCGATCCACCACATCACGGGCGGTGTCATCCGGCACGTGCACCGTGCCGAGGGCGATCACCCGCATCCGCCGCACGTCGATCTCACCTGAGACCAGCATTCCCCACACACGCGGCAACCGCCACCGCAGATCCAACGCCAGCGACAGCTCGACGTCCGCGCCCCGCCGCGTCAGCCGCAACGCGGCACGGATCTCCGCTGCCGCCGATTCGGCGGCTGTCTGAGGATCGTTGTCGATCTCGCCCATGGCTTCGGCCACCGCCACCATGTCCTCATAGACGTGGGCGGCGTAGTGCGAGGCCATTCGCTGATGGGCGCGCAACACCACGATCCGGTCGTGACCCGACAATCCGGCCACGTCGACCGACGACAAGAACGCCGCCAGGACGGGACCCGGCTCCATCTGATCCAACCCACGGGGAACGTCATCGAACATACGTTCGATCGTACCACCCACCCCCGACACATTCCCTGCCCGACACCACTTCGACCGAAGGTCACCGTGGCGGGCAGATGCCGGTGTCGACCAAGGTCTCGTAGTCGAAGGCGGGTGCCGAGATGGGGTAGTCGAGGCTGCGCCGCAAGGGGATACCGATCAGGTTGTGGAGCACGATTTCGGGTTGCTGACCCTCGACGAGCGCCGCGCATTCCGTGATGTCCCACAGGACGATCAGGTCGGCACGCTCCCGGTGACCCAGCCGCTGTGGCAACGCCGCCTCGGCGAGGTCGAGGCCCGGGCAAAGGGCCGCGAGGTAGTCGAGTGGGGTTTCGACGCGATCCGGGTCCACCCAATCGTCGCCGGCACCGGCCCCTTCGGACGCCCGTAGGATCCAGGCCCCGCTAACGGTGGCTCCCGGCACCTCCTCCACCGCCGCGATCTCGAACCCTCCCCAACTGGCCCAGCCGGCCTCGATCGAGACGGAGGTGACCACGTGGTGGTAGCCGGTCAGGGCGCTCCAGCCCCCTCTTCCATCGCCGTCGGCGAGCTGTGGTCGCAGGACGGTCAACGACACGAACCCGACGGCGAGCAGCGTGAGGGCGGCGAGAAGCCAGAGCAGCGCCCGCTCCCCGCGGCGACTCGGCGTCTCCGACACCTCGAGCCTCCTCTCGTCCCCGGGCGGCACTCACCCTACCCTCATCGACGCTGGCACGAGCCGATCCGACCTGGCAGACCCGTTCCCATGCGCATGTGATGATCCCCGGCCGCCGGCCGTTCCCGAGGAGTCCTCACATGCCTGCAACCCTGTCGATTCACGATGTCACGGTCACCCGTGGCGCCGTCCCCGTCTTGGACCACGTCGATCTCGTGGCCGCCCCCGGCCGACGCACCGGCGTGGTCGGGCCGAACGGGGTGGGGAAATCCACCCTGCTGGCGGCTTGCGCCTCGGCCCTGCCTCTCGACTCTGGCGAGGTGCGAGTGGCGCCCATCACCGCCACCGTCGGGTGGCTGCGGCAGGAACCCGAGCGCTCGACGTCGTCGCTGTCGCCGGGTGAACGGACCCGTGCCGAACTGGCGCTGCTCATGGCCCAGGGGGCCAATCTGCTCGTGCTCGACGAACCGACCAATCACCTGGATCTGCCCGCCATCGAGCAGCTCGAACAGGCACTCGACGCCTTCACCGGAACACTGCTGCTCGTCACCCACGATCGGGCGTTCCTCGATGAGGTGCGGATCACCCGGAGGGTGCGGCTGGTGGAGGGGCGCATCGCAGGCTGAATCGCCCCACACCGCTCGCCCGCGTGTCACCCTCGGCTCCTATCGTCGGGCCGGAGGTAATGCACATGACCGAGCTCGATCTCGTCTCGACCATACGAGTGACTCCGACGGCGCCCTTCGATTTCGACGGAACCGTGTTCAAGCCCGACCACTTCCCTTCGCCCGACACGGCTTGGGAGCCAGGTACCCGGTGGCAAACGATGCGCTGGCAGGGAAGAGCTCTCGGCCTCGTCCTCGCCGACGAGGGTGAGACCGATCATCCTCGGATGAGGGTGGACGTCTACTCGGCCCGGCCTCTCGATCACGATTCAACAGACGCTCTGACAACCGAGCTTCGCTACCGGTTCAACCTCGACCTCGATCTCGGCGACTTCTCGGCTCGGTTCGGCCGGGACCCCGTCCTCGGCCCGGTCCTCGAACACCGGCGCGGGCTGCGTCCCGCCCACCCCGGCTCCTTGTACGAGTACCTGATGATCGGCATCGTGTTGCAGAACGCGACCGTTCGGCGCTCCACGCAGATGCTGCGAGCACTGCTCGAAGCTCACGGCGAGCTGCTCGCGTTCGATGATCGGCGCCTCTGGTGCTTCTGGCCCCCGGTCATCTCGCCGACGTCCCCGAGGACGATCTCCGAACCCTGAAGGTCGGATATCGGGCCAAGTCGATCAAGCGGATCGACGATGCTTTCGCCGCCGGGCAGATCAACGAGCTCGAGCTACGCAGGTGCGGCCTCGCCGAGCAGCGCCAAGGCCTGCTCGCCCTCTACGGCGTGGGACCGGCAACGGTGCAGTACCTGCTCACGGACGTGTTCCATCGATGGGACGTTCTCGACCACATTTCTCCGTGGGAGCAGAAGATCTACTCGCGCATCCTCTTCGGCACCGATCCGGACGATCCCGCACCCGTCGAGCACTTGCTCACCGAAATCGCCCAATGGGCTCCCTACCGCGGCCTCGCCGTCCACTATCTCTGGGAAGACCTCTGGTGGCACCACACCGAGGCGTCCCTCTCGTGGCTCGCCACGCTCATCCGGCGTTGAGCACGGGCGCTGGTCCGGCTCACTCCTCCGGGATCTCAAGGCACCGACCCCTCACCAAGGAATGGCGAGCTGGTCGATGATGGCCTGACCCCATTCGGTCGGCACCAACGGCCAGTCGTCCTGCAGGCACTCACTGGGGTCGTCACCCTGGAGCATGGTCGGTCGATTCTGTGAGGAGAACGACCAGCCGATGTAAGGAATCTCGAGCGTCTCGGCGGTCGCCATGAGTTGCTTGGCCACGTCGATGGTCTCCATGTAGGTGCCGTCCGGCCCGAATTCGCCGATGATGACCGGCAGCGTCTCGGCAGGGTCGATGAACAGCTCTTGCCAGTCGTTCGGTGGGTTGTAGGCGTGAGTCTCGTAGATGATGTTGATGCCGCCGCCGGCCGTGATTGGATGCGTCACGTAGTAGTCGAGATCGCGGGCATAGTGCTGCGTGCCCTGGACGGCGATGAGGTGATGCGGCCCCGCTGCGGGTTCCACGCTGCGAAGCGTCGCCACTGCCGCGTTCATGGCGTTCCAGACGTCGGAGTCGCTGGTGTCGTGGGGCTCGTTGGTGACACCGTAGAGCATGTGTGGTGAATCGAGGAACGTCTCGGCGAGCTTGGTGTAGATCGGCATCGTGGCGTCGGTCGGGAGTTCGTGCTCGTCCTGGCTCGGGTGGGAGAACAGCGTGACCATGACGTAGACGCCCGGCTTCGTGCCGATGTGATCGACGATCGCCTCGACGTCGGCCAGGTACTCAGGGTCATCGATGATGTCTGTCCACTGCACGACCGTGTAGGGACCCACCTGATTGCTCTCCCAGCTCACCAGGTTGAACCGGAAGAAGTTGACGTTCCACTCGTCGATCAGCACGTCGATCCGTCGAATCCACTCATCGACGCTGGGCTCCGTCCAGGCACAGGCGCCGGCGTTACGGGTGTCGAAGATGTTCACCCCTCGTCCGTGGAACGCCGATCCGTCCGGGAGCAGGATCCGGTTCTCCTCGACTCGCAGCCAGCCGGTGGGCTCAGGAAGCGCCGGGGGCGGGGATCCGAAGGCGCGGTGCAGGAAGGCGGCCATTTGTTCGCGGGTGACGTAGTCGCCGGGGCAGAACCGGTCATTGGTGGGTGGGTTGCAGCCGTAGGTGATGTCCTCCCCTGCCAACCAGGCGATGGCGGTAGCGAACTGATTGGTGGTAGGGACATCGTCGAACACCGCCGGCGCCGTCTGCGCCTCCGACTCGACCGGCGCCAAACCCACCACCATCAGCAACGCGAGTCCACTCAGACCAATCATCAGGCGACGCATGCGGGATTCCTCCCACTGCTCACAACCGGCATCTCCGCTGACCGTATCGGCCGGCCGTCGAATCGACAATGAGCCGCCAGGCCCGTCTCGGCGCCGCTCGCCGAGAGCTCAGGTCAAGGGTGACAACTGTCGTTCCAGTCCGGGTCCCAAGCACTGAGTCTTGCCTGCAACTCGGGCGACACCGCGGTGAGACAGCCCGTCTGGCCGGACAGGAAGACGTACGCGTCCGGAGAGATGTTGAGCATCGACTCGGGAACGACACCCACCAGATCGTTATAGCTGAGACCCAGCAATACGAGGTTGACGAGGTTACCGATCTCAGGCGGGATCGACCCGGACAGGTCGTTGCTTCCGAGCATGAGCACAAGGAGGCTGGTGAGGTTGCCAATCTCGGGCGGGATCGGCCCGGACAGGTCGTTGTCGTCGAGCAACAGTCCGGTGAGGTTGGTGAGGTTGCCGAGCTCGGGTGGAATCGGCCCCGACAGGTCGTTGCTGAAGAGCGCCAGGTGGGTGAGGTTGGTGAGGTTGCCGAGCTCGGGTGGGATCGGCCCCGACAAGCTGCTTTCGAGAAGCGCCAGTCCAGTGAGATTGGTGAGGTTGCCGAGCTCGGGTGGAATCGGCCCCGACAAGTCGTTGCTTTCGAGGTCCAGGTTGGTGATGTGGCCGGTGTCGCAGGTGACGCCGTCCCAGGTGCAGACGGCGGTGTTGGTGAGCCATCCGGTGTTGTTGACCCAGTTGGGTCCGTCGGTGGAGTCGTAGAGGGCGACGAGGGCGTCGCATTCAGCCTCAGGCACCGACGTTTGAATGACGCATCCCGGCCATCCGATGACCGGTGGGGACCCGAAAGCCCGGTACAAGAAGGCGGCCATTTGACCGCGGGTGACGTTGTCGTTGGGGCAGAACCGGTCGTTGACCGGCGGGTTGCAGCCGTAGGTGACCCCGGCGGTGGCGAGCTTCTCGATGTCGGCTTCGAAGATCGAATCGTCGTCGTCGACGAAATCAGTGT
>CAZMSN010000078.1:0-6705 GCA_964569015.1 uncultured Acidimicrobiaceae bacterium
CTCACCGGCTCGAGAACCAGGCGGCATGCCGGTTGCGCTCTGGGTTGATGCAGCTTCCGCCAGATGGGTGGGCCGTCACCTGTCGGCCGGCCAGGCGGCCGGCATCCTGCAGGGTGTGCGACCTACCGAGCGGTCACTCAGCCTCAACGCCGCCGTCTGTAGCCGAACCCGCCACCGAGGACGATGAACAGGACGACGATGAGGATGATCCAGGCAGTGGTGCTCACGACTCCTCCTGTGTGTGCCCGAGAGTCGGAGTCCACTTTACAGAAGACCCCTGCGGCGGTCATGTCAGTCGGCGCGACAAGCTGGGTCGAGGGCGGCGAGAGCGTCTCGGTTCGCACCGAGCTGCTGGCCGACTGCTTCGCCGGCATCTGGGCCAGCCACGCCGTGGCAACCGGCTTCCTGGAACCGCTCACCCCGGCCCAGATCGCCCAGGCGTTGGACGCCGCCGCCGCTGTCGGAGACGACCGAATCCAGGAGCAGACCCAAGGTCAGGTGAATCCCGAGACGTGGACCCACGGCTCGTCCCAGCAGCGCCAGGAGTGGTTCCGGGTGGGCCTGGACAGTGGTGATCCCAACGGCTGCGACACCTTCAGCACAGGCTTGTGAACCCGCCAGACCCGGCCTCATCCCCGCTTCCCTGGCGCCGACGATGCTGCTCCCGCCAGCCGTCGGCCGGGTGATGCGGCGGTGTAGGGTCGGATGACGAGTCGAAAGGAGAGGTCATGCTCGGCTGGGTGGACGACATCGAGAAGCTCACGTTGGAGAACACCAACTTCCGGACGGTCATCCACACCGGGGAGCACAGCCAGCTCACCGTGATGTCGGTCCCCCCCGGCGGGGAGGTCGGCTGGGAGGCCCACGGACATCTCGAGCAGTTCTTGCGGCTGGAACAGGGCAAGGCTCGGCTCGACTTCGGCAAGACCGAGGACGCGGTCGACGAGTCCCACGAGGTGGAGGACGATTGGGCTTTCATCGTGCCGGCCGGGGTGTGGCACAACGTGGTCAACACCGGTGAGGAGGACGTGAAGCTCTACTCGATCTACTCACCGCCTGAGCACCCCGATGGCACCGTGCATCGAACCAAGGCCGATGCCGACGCCGACGAGCACGAGCACTGATACCACCGCCACTCATCCAACGACCGCTGCGAAACGAAGGCTTTCCTGGGATCACCACAGATCCCGCGACGGCCACGGCCAAGGGGACGAGTACCACGGCTGAAGCCGAGGTGACCAGTTTGCGAGCAACGCCCACCGTTGGCGCGGGTCGTGGGACAATGCCGTTCCGGCTGCCGATGCGGCGGCCCAGCCTGGAGGTACCCATGGGAGACAAGGGTAAGGGCGGCAAGACCACCAAGAAGGTGGGCGTCAAGCAGAAGCGCCTCGACAAGAAGGCCAAGCAGGCGGGTCGAGACGCCAAGTCGAGTCGAGGTGTCTGACACGCCACGACGGCCCGGCGAGCGGTCGCTCCCGTGAAGGTGGCGGTGCTGGCGCCGATCTCCTGGCGGGTACCGCCCCGTCACTACGGCCCGTGGGAGCAGTTCGCGTCGCTGCTGACCGAGGGTTTGGTGGCGAGAGGGGTCGACGTCACGCTCTTCGCCACCGCCGATTCGGTCACCTCGGCGACGCTGGCGGCGGTGGCCCCCACCGGCTACTCGGAGGACTTGTCACTCGACGCCAAGGTGTGGGAGTCACTCCACATCGCCAACCTCTTCGAGCGTGCCTCCGACTTCGACCTGATCCACAACAGCTTCGACTTCCTTCCGCTGATCTTCACCAGGCTGGTGGACACCCCGGTGGTCACCACGATCCACGGGTTCGCCTCCGGGTCGACGCTGCCGGTGTACGCGCAGTACGCCGACCGGGTGCGGTACGTGGCGATCAGCGAGGCCGACCGGCACCCGGCCCTGCGGTATGCGGCGACGATCCACCACGGCATCGACATGAGCGCCTTCGAGGTGGGGCCCGGGGGTGGGCCTCTGGTGTTCTTCGGGCGGATCCATCCGGACAAGGGGACCGCCGCCGCCATCGACGTGGCGACCCAAGCCGGCCTACCGCTGGTGATCGCAGGAATCATCCAGGACCAGGAGTACTTCGAGCAGTGCGTCGAGCCCCGCATCGACGGGCGTGACGTGTCCTATGTCGGCCCGGTCGGCCCGGCCGAGCGGCAACGGCTCCTCGGCGGCGCCAGAGCCCTGCTGCATCTGATCGAATTCGACGAGCCGTTCGGCTTCAGCGTCGTCGAGTCGATGGCATGCGGCACCCCGGTGGTGGCTCATCCCCGGGGATCGATGCCCGAGATCATCCAGCCGGGAGTGAACGGGTTCCTGGTCGGCACCCGAGACGAAGCGGTCGCCGCCGTCGCCGACCTCGACCGCCTCGACCGGGCATCGGTGCGCGGCTCGGTCATCGACCGCTTCGACGCCGACCGGATGGTTGACGACTACCTGAGCCTCTACCGCCGCATCCTCGAGGAGTGACGGCGGGATCGGATCAGGGACTGGTCAGGGCCGCCAGCAGGGCGTCCACCGGGACCGAGGCGAACGTCGCAAAGGTGTCCGACGCCCCGTAAGCGATGATCAGATGGCCCTCGTGCACCAGTGACCCGCAGGAGTAGACGACATTCGGCACGTACCCGTCGCGCTCGTCCCTTTCAGGCAACAGGAGCGGCTCGGGGAGATGGCCGATCACCCGGCGCGGCTCGTCGATGTCCAGCAAGATGGCGCCCAGGGCGTACTGGCGCAACGGGCCGACCCCGTGAGTGATGACCAGCCAGCCCGCCTCGGTTTCGATCGGGGTTCCGGCGTTGCCGATCTGGAGAAGCTCCCAGGGTCGGGCCGGCACCTGGATCAGATCGGCGTGGTGCCAGAACCGGACATGGTCCGACACCATGAGGTAGTTGCTCTCCCCATCGGACCTCCCCAGCGCGGCATACCTGCCCTCGATCCGGCGGGGGAACAGGGCGATGCCCTTGTTGACCGCCGCCGGCCCGTTGAGGGTGCAGACCCGGAAGGTCTCGAAGTCGGTGGTCTCGATGAGCTGGGGCAGGACGCTGAACCCGTCGAAGGCGGTGTAGGTGCAGTAGTAGATCACCGAGCCGTCCGACTCGACGAACCGGACGAAGCGGGCGTCCTCTATGCCGTGGCTCTCGGTGGGCCCGTTCGGGGTCAGGATCCGCTGCGAGAGGTCCAGATCGGGAGAGAAGACGACCTCGTAGTTGGAGGAGGCGAGCCAATGCGCCAGGTGGCGAACCCGCTGGACGGCCGGCGTAGGGACCCGGATCGCCCCCGCCGGGGCGAGTGCCGTCTCCAGGCTGTCCATCGTGAAATGATCGTCGAGGGACCCGAGAACGCGTTTGACCACCCCGGGATTGGCACCGAGCTCATCGAGCTTGGCGAGGAAGATCGCTCGCTCGAAGAGGGGAGTCTGACGGGTCCCGGCCACCGGAGCGGCGGGGCTGGCCACCTCGATGTCCCCGGTTGGCCCAACCACGCCGATACGGAACTCGATCGAGGAGATGTGGCCCTCGCCCACGGCGCGGAGGCTGATGACGACCCGGAGGTAACCGTCGGCCAGGCCTGCCTGATCAGGGGCGGCGACGATCGACGGGTTCGTCAGGGCCGCTCCTTCCAGCGTGTACTCGTGGAGGAAGTAGGCGCCGATCAGCCGCCGCTGCTCGTCGCCGACGACGGTGGTCGCCGGAACCCACTTCTCCACCGTCGAGAAGCCGCTGAGGAAGACCTCGTCGAGGTCGGGGTAGGTGTCGGCGAACCTCTCGTAGAGGTCGCGGAGGGCGGTGCGGAGATCCTGGGGGGAGAGCGAGAGCACTCGCTGGATCATCCGTTCGGTGCGGCCCGGGCCCGGTCCCGGCGGGCCCAGGTCGGCAGGCAGGTAGGGCATGACGATCCGTCGGGTCGGATCGGGCAGCAGGCGGACCTGCGAGCGGGTGACCGGGACCCCCGACATCAGTCGGGTTCCGGCTCTCGGATGTCGGCGGCGCATCGGGCGGCGGTTTGCAGGGCGCCGAGACCGGCGAGAGTCGATTCGGCGCCGCGGTTCTCGTTGACACCCTCGGACATCAGCCCGTCGCCGGTGCCACCGGTCGTGGCGTCATACAGCACAGCTCTCTCGTCGTTCCTGCCGAGCAGCCATGAGGCGGCATGCCGGGCCCGGTTCCTCCACTTCGAGTCTCCGGTCAACGACCATGCCCGGTAGCAGGCGTCGGCCAGCGCCCACGCCTCCAGCGGCTGCTGATCGAACCCCGGACGCCGGTCGCCGGGCTCCCACCCACCCACCGGTGTGAAGCTGAGATGGTCTCCGTTGGTTTCGACGTCGATCAACCACTCGAGCAACCGGATGCCCGTCGCTGAGCGCCGCTTGTTTCCCAGGGCGACACCGGCTGCGATCAGCGCTTCGGGAAGTCGGGCGTTGTCGTAGGTGAGTCGGCGCTCCGGCCACGGAATGGTCGCCCGGGCGGCGGCGGCGATCAACTCGCTGGTGCGGTCGAGGAGCTCGAGGGCCGGCAGGGACCTCGTGGTCACCCCCAGGACCTCGGCGGCGCCCAGTGCGGCGTAGGCGTTGGCCCTCAGGTGAGGAGAGGCGAAAGTGGAGCAGCTACCGAATGCGTCGAGGGCTGCGTCCCGCATCCAGGCCTCCGGCCCGAGACGCGCCACCGTTCCCAGGCCCCACCAGGCTCTTCCCTGGCAGTCGTCGCTGCCGACGTCGTCGGTCCAGTCGCCGTCGGCGTTGCGACGGTTGTGGAACTCCCCCGAGGCGGTGCGAGCGTCCAGGACGAACGCCAGGTAGGTGGCGGCCAGGTCGGTCAGGCTCTCGGCGCCGGTGTGGCGTGACACGACCACGAGGGCGCGGGCGTTGTCCTCCGTACAGAAACCATGCTCGGGGCGAGGGGTGGAGAAGACGGCGTGCTCCCACAGTCCCCGGCGATCCGTGAGTCTCCTCAGATGGTCGAACCTCGGAGCCGGCCATCTGCCGGGGGACGCCGACGGGTGGCCGAGATCCGCCAGGCTATCCCGCGACACGTTGACGATTCGCAGTCAGGCTGGAGTCGCTCTCGTCTCCTGCGGCGATCTCGGTCATCATCTGGGCGAACTGGTTGCCCACCGTCGGCCAGTACCAGTCGGCTGCGAGTTGTCGGGCCCGTTGTGCCATGAGCGCCATCGAGTCGGGATGAGAGATCAGGTTCCGCAGCACCCTACCGAGTGTGGCGGGCTCGTCATACGGGACAATCGCGCCCGCCCCCGCCGACAGTAGCTCGACGGCATGAGGGAACGGCGTGGCGACTACCGGCTTGGAGGCGGCGATCGCCTCCACCAGCACGCCCGAGGTGACCTGTTCCACCGACTCGTAGGGGAGGGCGATCACGTCGGCGCTGCGGACGAGACGGGCGAGATCTTTCCGGTCGAGGTACCGGTTGTCGAACTCGACCACGTCCCCCAATCCGAGGCGATCGGCCAGAGCCACCAGACCCTCACGGTAACTCTCACCCGATGCGCGCCGCACGTGGGGGTGGGTGGCGCCGGCGATTAGGTAGCGGGGCAGCGGGTCGAGGTCGAGGAGTCCGGCAAAGGCCTCGATCGCCCACTCCAATCCCTTGCCGGGGCCGATCAGGCCCCACGTCAGCACCAGCGGCCGGTCGCCGGTCGAGAGCGACGGACCGGCCAGGTCGTAGTCCGCCCCGTGATTGATCACACTGATCCGGTGGGCGTCCACGCTGTAGCGGTCGACGAGACGATCGGAGGCCGTCTCGCTCATGACGACGATCCGGTCGGCGAGGTCGCAGATCCGATCCATGATCGCCCGCTGATCGTCAGTGGGCTGGTTCAGCACGGTGTGGAGGGTCAAGGCGGTCGGCACCGTCAGCCCCGACATGAGATCGATCACTTCGGCGCCGTCAGGCCCACCGAAGATGCCGAACTCGTGCTGGATCGACGCCGCGTCATACGTATTCAGAATTCGCGTCGCGGTTTGCAGCGAGCCGGGCTCGCCGACACGGTGATGGAACACCACAGGCGCACCGCCCGCGAGAAGGGGGCCGTCGGTCAAGCTGACCACTCCCAACCGCCCTCGCCGAGAGCTCGGCTGGCCGGCAATGGCCTCGACGAGCGACGCCGTGTAGGTGGCGATCCCACAGACCGTGGGCGGGAACGTGCCCACGAATCCAATGGACACACCTGAACCGGACAGCATCATGACTCCTTCGACGGTACTCGTGGGCAAAGGCAGCAGCGATCACTGGTGAGGCAGGACCGGGTCGCCGGGCCGGGGAATCCGCGAGCAGAAGTGAACGGCACGTTGGGCCGTAGCTGCATGATACCAGGGGCGGCCGCTCGGCGCGCCCTACCGGTGGGGACGGGGCGTGGTGCCTTGCCGCTGCAACCACCGGTGGAGGGCATCGGCGAGCTCCGGGGGCACCAGCTCACTGGGGCCGGCTCGGTGAATCACGTATCATGCGTCTTGGGCAACCTTTCGCAAGGGGTGAGCGGTATGGTCGATTCCAACGGAATGCGCTTTCGTCCGTCGATGGCGCAAGAGCAGAGAGCGAGCACACGATGAACCATCCCAGAATGACCGATGTCGAAGGGGGAGATCAGGGCGGCTCGTCAACGCCCGACGTGAACGCGGAGTCTGAGACGAAGACCGAGCCTGAGACGAAGACCGAGCCTGAGACGAAGACCGAGCC
>CAZMSN010000079.1:0-6652 GCA_964569015.1 uncultured Acidimicrobiaceae bacterium
GGGTTGGGAGCATCAGGACCCGGCGAGTGGCCACGGCATGGCGTTGCGGAACGCCTCGAGCACCTGCTCGGCGTCCGGCTCGACACGGATCACGTAGGAGCGGCCATTCTCGTTGGAGACCTTGACGGGCAGCGTCATCGTCTGGATGTCCCCGGTGCCGAGGTCGAGGGCGGATCGTCCCAGATCGATCATCACACCCGGAGTGAGCCCGACGTCGGCGGTGATCTGCTCGGCGAAGGTGGAGACGAAACCCGGGAGGTTGAATGCCTTAGATGCCGAGGTTGCCTGGTCGAACAGCAGGAGCAGCAGTTCTTGTTGGCGCTCGGTGCGTCCGATGTCACTGCCGTTGACGCTCACCCAGGAGCCGTTCCGGTACTCCTGATAGCTGCGCGAGCGTGCGTAGCCGAGGGCGGCTTCCCCGTCGAGCTTGTGAGTGCCTGCTTCAATCGAGAACCCGGACTTGAGGTCACGCGCCGGCACGTCGAACGTCATCGTGATGCCGCCGAGGGCGTCGACGACGCGAGCGAATCCGCCGAAGTCGATCTCGATGTAGTGGTTGATCGAGATCCCAAAATTGTTCTGGATGGTCTGCACCAAGAGATCGGGGCCACCGAAGACGAAGGCGGCGTTGATGCGGTTGGTGCCCTCGCCGGGGATGTCGACTTTGAGGTCCCTGGGCAGCGAGAGGAGCTGGGCACCTTCGTCAGGCATCACGTGCACCACCATGATGACGTCGGTCCGTTCCCCGCTGAAGTCCCCGAAGTGCTCGAAACCCTCCGGAAGGTCCTCACGGCTGTCACTGCCGACGACGAGGATGTTGCGGACTCCGCCGGCGGCGAGCGGCTGCAGGGATTGCAGCTCTTCTTCGGGAATGCGGTCGATCTTGGCGTTGGTCCAGACGACGAATGCGATTGCGACGAAGACGAGGAGCACGGCGAAGATCAACAAGCCGAGCACGACCTTCTTGAGGCGGCTCAGTTTCGATCTCCGCGGCTTGTCCGGCGCGTTCGGTGACGCGGGGCGGGTCTTGGTGGAGGTCATCGAGGGTCTTTCAGGAGAGAGTGATCGAAGAGCGTGGCAACGGCAGGTCAGTGTACCGGGGCGCTGAATTAGGCAAACTCGACGTTCCCACGCTCAGCCGTCTGTGGCCGGCGCCGCGCGGTGAACCCCGGGGTCGAGGTGTGGGGATGTACCCCTGCCGCGGGCTGCCTGTCAGGGGAGGTGCGCCGGCAACGTGGCGGCGACGAGGGCGAGCAGCCGCTCATGCAGCTGTGGGTTGGCGGCAACGACGTGCGGGCCTCCCGGTACGAACGGTTCGCCGTGGCCATCGCTCACGATCCCTCCGGCTTCCCGAACCAGGAGGATCCCGGCGGCGGTGTCCCAGGGCGCCAGTGAGTACTCCCAGTACCCGTCGAATCGGCCGGCTGCCAGCCATGCCATGTCGAGGGCCGCAGAGCCGAGGCGGCGCACGCCGTTGGCCTGCTCGAGGACCGCTGTCAGAGTGCGGGTGTACGCGGAGGCATAGCGGTCGTGGTCGTAGGGGAAGCCGGTGACGACGACCGCCCGGGAGAGATCATCGACGGCGGAGACGGTGATCGTCACGCCGTTGAGCGTGGCTCCGGCGCCGGCCGACACGGCGAAGACCTCGTCACGCAGTGGATCGACGATGGCGCCGGCGAGTGGCTCCGTTCCGTCGTAGAGCGCCACCGACACCGCCACCTGCGGAATGCCGTGCACGAAGTTGACCGTGCCGTCGAGCGGGTCGACCAGCCAGTGGCGACCTGGCGAGGCCCGACCGGTTCCCTCCTCGGCGATGATGCCGTCGGCGGGTCGTTGTGCCGCGAGGTATTCCACGATGGCCGCCTCAGACCGCCGATCCACCTCCGTGACGGGGTCGAAGCGTCCTTTCAGGTCGGCCCGATGGGAAGGACCGAAGCTCTCCCGCACGATCGAGGCGCCGATCTCCGCGGCCGCGATGGCCAACTCGGTGTCGTTCATGGGCGCCACTCTACGGACCGCCTCACGCACTCGAGCCGAGGCGACGCCGTGGCGTCGCTCATGTCCCGGCGGACCTCAGACGCCAGCTCGGATCGGCGGGCAGCGGCTGCGGGATCCCATTCGTATCTTCCCCGGAGCACTTCTACCCTGCTGTTCTCGATGGCCCCGTACGTTGCCGCGATAGGGAGTGGTCTGCTCATGTGGGCCGCTTTTCCCCCTCTCGATTGGGGTCTCTTGGCGTTTGTCGCGCCGGTCCCATTCCTGTGGGCACTGCGACGCGTCGATGGCGCCGGGCCCGCCATCGCCCTCGGATTCCTGTACGGGACTGTGTTCTTCGGTCTCCTGCTGCGGTGGATCTTCGTGCTCGGAGCAGTGGCGTGGTTCCCGCTCACCGTGTGGTTGGCATCGCTGACCGCGGGCTTCGCGCTCGTCGTGTGGGCCTTTCGCCTGTGGCCTGCCAGGCGATGGTGGCTGATCGTCGTCGGCGGCTGGGGCATATTTGAGACGCTGCGCGCCCACTTCCCGTGGGGTGGCTTCCCGTGGGGCTCCGTCGGTTACGCAGCCGCCGGCAACCCGGGCTTTCTCGGTTCGGTGCAGTGGATCGGACCAACCGGATGGACGATCCTCGCCGTCGGAGTCGCGGCTGGAATCGTTCTGATCCTCGAGAACACGGCCAATTGGACGCTCTTCGTCGACCCCCTGGTGGTCGTGCTCATGCTGGCGCTCGGCGGCGCCTTGATGCCACCCAGGGCCGACGGCGATCCGCTGCGGGTGGCGATCATCCAGGGCAACTCGCCGTGCCCGGGCACGCACTGCCAGAACGAGAACCAGCGCATCTACGAGCGCCACCTGGAGCTGACGAGAGGGCTGACGCCGGGGAGCATCGATCTCGTTGTATGGGCCGAGAACTCCTTCGGGTCTCCTTACGACCCGATCAGCAACGCCGACGTGCGCGCCGAGCTGAAAGCCGAGGCTGATCGTCTCGACGCCTACATCCTGGTGAGTGGCACCCAGACGGTGAGCGATGCCGAGTTCCTCAACCTCAACATGATCTACTCGCCGTTCGGTGCCGAGGTGGGACGCTACGCCAAGCGCCATCCGGTGCCGTTCGGGGAGTTCGTGCCGTTCCGCGACCTCGTGGATTTCATCCCTGAACTCGAACGGGTGCCGCGCGACATGATTCGTGGAGACGAGGCCGTTGTGTTCCCGGTCAAGGGGGGTGTCGTCGGTTCGGTCATCTCGTTCGAGGGGGCGTTCATCCGCTACGTCCGTGACGAGGCGCGGGCCGGGTCCCAGCTCCTGGTCGTGGCCACCAACGAGAGCAGCTACGGTAACGCCCCCGCCTCGGATCAGCTCATCGGGCTCACCCGGGTCAACGCCGCGGCCGTGGGGCAGGATCTCATCCACGCTGCCATCACGGGGAAGTCGACGTTCATCACCGCTGCCGGGGAGGTTGGTGAGAAGACCGATCTGTTCACCGATGAGGTGTTGCTGGGCGAGGTGCATTTCCGCGCCGCCGGCCTGACGCTCTACGCCCGGTTCGGAGACTGGGTGCTCCTCGCCGCCGCCGCCGGGGCCGTGGCCGCGGTGATGGTGCCCGGTGAGGGTCGCCCGGAAGGTGGCCTGCGCGGTTCCCGCGCTGCCTAGCCGCGCTCGTAGGCGGTGATTGCCTCGTCGAGAACGTCGATTCCGCGATCCAACTCCTCGGTGGAGACCGTCAGCGGCGGGATGAAGCGGATGATGTTGGCGTTAGGGCCGCACGGGAGGATCAGCAGGTTCTTTTCGCGTGCGAGCAGGCCGATCCTGTCGAACGCCTCCGGGTTCGGGGTGCGGCCATCGGCCTCGACGAGTTCGATCCCGATCATCAGGCCCAGCCCGCGGACGTCGCCGATGGTCGGGTGCGCTTCCTTCATCTCGTTCCAGCGGGAGAAGGCGTGATCGGAGAGCTTCGGCACCTGGGGAACGACATCGGCGAGCGCTTCCACGGTGGCGGCGCCTGCGGCGCACGCGATCGGGTTCCCGCCGAAGGTGGTGCCGTGCGATCCGGGAAGCCACGAGTCCATCAGCTGCTTGGACGCCCCGAACGCCGAGAGGGGCAAACCGTTGGCGATAGCCTTCCCCATCACCAGGATGTCGGGACGGACGTCGTACACCTGTGACGTGAACCAGTCGCCGGTGCGCCCGAATCCGGTCTGTACCTCGTCGGCGATGAGCAGGATGCCGTGTTCGTCGGCCAGCGACCGCAGCTCCCGGAGAAACGCCCGCCCTCCCGGGTGGTAGCCGCCCTCGCCCTGCATCGGCTCGACGAGGAAGGCCGCGACCTCTCCGGGGGTGATCTGGTGGCTGAACAGAGACTGGAGATCCTCCAGGGCCCTCTCGGTGGAGGCCTCGAGGGTCGTGTTCCAGTGGAATGGCCACGGGTAGGGGGCGACGAATACCGAGCCGACCAGCGGGTGGTAGCCCTGGCGGTACTTGGCTTTCGAGGTCGTGTACGAGACCGAGCCCATGGTGCGACCATGGAACCCGCCCCGGAAGACGACGATGCCCTGTCGCCCTGTCGTCTTGCGGGCGAGCTTGACGGCCCCTTCGACAGACTCCGCCCCCGAGTTCATGGTCATGAAGCTCTCGATGCCGTCCGGGGTCACCTCGCGGAGGCGCTCCCCGAGGCGGACCAGAGACGCGTAGCGGAATACGGCGCCGGCATGCCACACCTGATCGACCTGGTCGAGGATCGCTCGCTTCACATGGGGCGGCTGGTGGCCCAGGTTCGACACAGCGATGCCGCATGTGAAGTCGAGGAAGCGGCGCCCATCGGACGTCTCGACGTAGCTGCCCTCCGCCGACACGACCTCGACGTCGGTGCTGAACTTGAACACCTTGGCGATGACTTCTTGGTGGCGAAGAACGAGGTCGGACATCGGAGTCTCCTTTGTGCGGTGCGAATCGATTGGGCGGGGCGCGGCGCGCTCGGTCACGGGACAGCAAAGAGCTGACGTCGCACGTCGGTGGGCCGGTTCGTCCGCATGGGCGCCATTGTGACACACGGCGCCGAGAGCGGCGACAGGATTGCACGCCGGCCGACTCGGCGCTCTCGATTCGGAGAATGCCCTGGTGTCATGGCGGCTCGGGCGGCATCAGCTGCTCGACGGTGCCGAGGCTTCTCCAGGATCGACCCCTCTCGTCTCGCCGTGGCGTGGAGAATGCCTGCCACCGTGGCCTTCACGATGCGGCGACGACGGGGGGCGAAGGCGATACAGTGAGGGTTCCACAACACCTGGAGTGACCGTGAAACGCATTGTTTCCCTGCTGGCTCTTCTCGTTCTCCTCACGGGCTGCACGATCCGGATGGATTCCAAGCTCGTGCTGAACGAGGACGAGTCGGGCACTTTTGCCATCGAGATGTCCGCCGACGAGGAGCTTCGCCAGCTCGCCGAGTCGGAGGGCGGCGAGCCCATCGACTTCACCGAGGGCCTCGAGGACGTCCCGGCCGGCTGGACGGTGGAGGAGTTCACCGACGGTGAGTTCCAGGGCATCCGTGTCGAGCGGGCATTCGCGAGCATCCAGGAGCTCGAGGACGAGCTCTCGGGGCTCGTCGCGTCGGGCAACACCTCGGCCACGGGACTCATGACCGACATCGGCCTGACGCACGAGGGAGACGAGTTCCGATTCAACGCGGATCTGGCAGGCATTGCCGAAGGACTCGGCGAGGTCGCCGGAGGCGATCTCGGTGAGGGGATGGAGGGGTTCGATGCCGCGACGCTCTTCGATTCCCTCTTCGAGATCCGCCTCATCGTCACGCTGCCGGGCTCGATCGGCGAGAACAACGCCGACAAGGTCGACGGCAATACACTCACCTGGTTGGTGACCCTCGATGACGAGGGCAAAGTGATCGAGGCGGTCTCGACGGTCGGTGGCGGCGGCAACGCAATCGTGATCGCCCTCGCGGTGCTCGCCGGTTTGGTGCTGATTGGCCTGGGGGCGGCGTACCTGCAGAGCCGGAAGCGCAAGAAGGCGGAAGAGGTGGTCGAATCCATGGGCTCGCCCATCGTCGGTGAGCCACCGGTGGACGTTGCCGATGTGGCTTCCGAGCAGGTCGTCGAGGACGCCGGGGAGTCCGAGGAGACCTAGCGGCGGCGGATCAGCCGGCGTTGACCGTGTGGTCTGCGATGACCTCGCGGAGCAGATCCATGGCCTCGATGATCTTCGACGAGGTGACCGAGTAGTAGGCCCACTGGCCGTCTCTGCGGCATGTCACGAGGTCTCTGTCGCGCAGTACGGCCAGATGCTGTGACACGTTGGCCTGGGGGATTCCCAGCTCGGACACGAGTTCGGAGACGGTGCGCTCTCCATCGCGGAGGGCGTCGATGATCAGAAGGCGCTTGGGGTCGGCGAGACCCCTGCACACGTCGGCGTGGAGCCTGCTCATCTCGGACGGTGCCGAGGACATGGGCGCACTATGGCGACGAGGCGCGGTCCGACGCAAGTCGATCGGCGAGGCGGAGTCCGCTGCAGCCGCGGGTCACGCGATCGGTCGGAGGAGCCGTGCCGCCGGGGGCCTGCGTGAGACGGCGGCGGCGATCAGCCCGGCAACCACGGGAACCCCGACGATGACGACGGCGACGGCGAACCATGGCACGATGATGGGGTAGCCCTC
>CAZMSN010000080.1:0-6272 GCA_964569015.1 uncultured Acidimicrobiaceae bacterium
CGGCTCCGAGCCAAACCCAGCGCCACGTCTCGATGTCGTTCACGGTTTCCTCCTTGGGTCCAAAGGCAATCAGGATCATCACAACGGCGACGAGTCCCAGTAGCCAACCGTAGGCCGACCAGCGCTCTCGGCGCACGCGGGCCTTCCGGTCGCGCACCTGCCAGGCACCGGGTGCAGCCGGGGCGCGGAACTCAGATGCCCAGGCCTCGGCGAATGTGGCGAGGTCGGGGCCGACGACGGTTTCCGGGCTCTTGCCCGCCTGCTGCGCCTCGCGCAGGTGTGACTCGAGTTCGATCTTCATCTCCTTGGCCCGTTCTTGGGGCACTCTGGTCTCGCTCCAGTAACGTCCGCAGTGGGCGACGACCTCGTCGACGCTCATCCGATCACCCACGTGCACCTCCATCTAGCACCTCTTCCACGCCCGTCGACAGCCTGTGCCACTCGGTCGACCATTCGGTGAGTTGCGATCTCCCGTCCTTGGCGATCCGGTAGTACTTGCGCGGCGGGCCACCGGTGGACTCCACGAAGTAGCCCTCGATGTAGCCTTTCTTCTGGAGTCTGCTGAGCAGCGGGTAGATGCTTCCCTCGCTGACCAGCTCGAGTCCCTTGTGCTGCAGTTTGTCGACCATCTCATAGCCGTAGCTCGGTTCCTCCGCGATGAGCGCCAACAGGCACATGTCCAAGACGCCCTTGAGCAATTGGGAGCTGTGATCCACGAGCCCCTCCTACGTGCG
This sequence comes from uncultured Acidimicrobiaceae bacterium, assembly GCA_964569015.1. GTDB lineage: Bacteria > Actinomycetota > Acidimicrobiia > Spongiisociales > UBA5794 > CAYQEC01. Next base: position 735 of record CAZMSN010000080.1, read on the forward strand.
CGGCATGATCATACGTGCAGCTACCTTGTCTCACCCGTTAACTTGCGTTACCGGTTACCTTGCCTAGCAATGTATCACGAGGCGCCTAGGCTGGCAAGAGGAATCCGGCGGAATAGTGAAACCCGAGGCACCTCGCGGGTGTCCAAGAGGTGGAGGTTCGAGCAATGGCCGATACGAGCAGACGGGTCGGATCGATCTTCATCGCTGCGGTGCTGATCGCCGGGACCTTCTTCATCGGTTCCTCGGTGATCGGGTGGTCCCCGTTCAAGTCGCTGAGGGGCGAGCCCTACAGCCAGGTAGGGACAACCGTGGTCGACAGCGTGCGCCGGCTGGCCGCGCTCACAACGGTGGAGATGGTGGAGTACACCACTGTCGAGAAGGGCAACGACTTCGGCTGGCTCAACTGGGCGCGCGGCGACCGTCTCTTCCTGTTCGCCGTCGCCCGCATCGGCGCCGGTATCGACCTCGATCGGCTCTACGACGACAGCTTCGAAGTCGACGAGGACAGCGGCGCCGTCACCGTGAAGATGCCGCCGGCCGCGATCACCTATGTCTCGATCGACAACGAAGCCACCCAGGTCTTCGACCGCGACACGGGGCTCCTCACCAAGGGCGACCCCCAGCTCGAATCCGATGCTCGCCAGGTTGCCGAGGAGGTGCTCGTCACGAGCGCCCTCGAGCACGGGATCTTGGAGACGGCCGCCCAGAACGCCGAGGCAACGATGCGCGAGTTCCTGCTCGGGCTCGGCTACACCGAGGTGTCCTTTGTGCCCATGGAGGAACCTCAGGAAGATTCCTGAGTCTCGTGTTGGCGAGGATTGCCGTGTGGCGGGTCGGGCTCAGGCCTTCCTGAAGGCGAGGCGGTCCTCGTCGGCTACCACACGCACGGTGTCGCCGTCCCGGAACGTCCCTTCGAGGATCTCGACGGCGAGCGGATCACCGATTGCCCGCTGCATGAGTCGCTTGAGCGGCCGGGCCCCGTAGCTCGGGTCGTAGCCCTCCGCCGCCAGCCAATCGGCCGCCTCCGGCGCCAGCTCGAGGGTGATCCGCCGTTCCGCCAGGCGCTCACGCAGGTGGCCGAACTGGATGTCGACGATCCGGCGCAGGTCGTCTCGGGTCAGGCGGGCGAAAACCACGATGTCGTCGACCCGGTTGACGAACTCGGGCCGGAAGTGGCTGCGCACGGCCTTCATCACCCGGTCGTGCACCGCGCTGTCGGGGAGATCGGGATCGATGAACTCGGAGCCCAGATTCGACGTCATGATCAGCACGGTGTTCGTGAAGTCGACGGTGCGTCCCTGGCCGTCGGTGAGACGGCCCTCGTCGAGCACCTGGAGCAGGGCGTTGAAGACCTCCGGATGGGCCTTCTCGACCTCGTCGAGCAGCACGACCGAGTAGGGCCGTCTTCGCACCGCCTCGGTGAGCTGACCTCCCTCGTCGTAACCGACGTACCCCGGAGGCGCTCCGATGAGGCGGCTCACCGTGTGCTTCTCCATGTACTCCGACATGTCGAGGCGCACCATCGCCCGGTCGTCGTCGAAGAGGAACTCGGCGAGGGCTCGCGCCAGCTCGGTCTTGCCGACGCCGGTGGGGCCGAGGAACACGAAGGATCCGATGGGGCGATCCGGATCGGAGATCCCGGCCCGGCTGCGGCGGACCGCGTTCGCCACCGCGCTCACCGCCTCGTCCTGCCCGACGACGCGGTCGTGGAGATGCGCCTCGAGGCGGACCAGCTTTTCGATCTCACCCTCCATGAGGCGGGAGACCGGGATGCCGGTCCAGCGAGCGACGACCTCGGCGATGTCCTCCTCGTCCACCTCCTCTTTGAGCATCTTGAGATCCGCCTGCAGCTCGGCGAGGCTCTCCTGGTCGGCCTCGAGCTGCTTGTCGAGTTCGGGGAGCGTTCCGTAGCGCAGCTCGGCGGCCCGCTGCAGGTCGCCGTCACGCTCGGCGCGCTCGGCTTCGGCCCGCAGCTCCTCGACCCGCTGCTTGGTGGCGCGGATGGCGTCGATGCGCTCGCGTTCGAGCCGCCAGTGGGCGGTGAGACGATCCAGCTCCTCGCCGAGGTCGGCCAGCTCCTGCTCGATCGCTGCCAGCCGCTCCGCGGAGGCGGCATCGGATTCCTTGCTCAGGGCGTTCTTCTCGATCTCGAGCTGGCGGCGGCGCCGTTCCAGCTCATCGATCTCCTCCGGCATCGAGTCGATCTCGATTCGCAGGCGCGAAGCCGCCTCGTCCATGAGGTCGATCGCCTTGTCGGGGAGGTGGCGGGCGGCGATGTAGCGGTCCGACAGGACGGCGGCGGCGACGAGCGCCGAGTCGGTGATACGGACGCCGTGGTGCACCTCGTACCGTTCCTTGAGGCCCCGCAGGATGCCGATGGTGTCCTCCACGTTGGGAGGATCGATCAGGATCGGCTGGAAGCGCCGCTCCAGAGCAGCGTCTTTCTCGACGTGCTTGCGGAACTCGTTAAGCGTGGTGGCCCCGATCATGCGCAGCTCGCCGCGCGCCAGCATCGGCTTGAGCATGTTCGAGGCGTCCATCGAGCCCTCGGCGGCGCCGGCGCCGACGATGGTGTGCATCTCGTCGATGAAGGTGATGATCCCACCGGCGGCGGCGGCGATCTCGTCGAGGACCGCCTTGAGGCGCTCCTCGAACTCCCCGCGGTACTTGGCCCCCGCCACCATTGCCCCCAGATCGAGAGCCACGATGCGCTTGTTCTTGAGGCCCTCGGGCACGTCCCGGTCGACGATGCGCTGAGCGAGACCCTCGACGATGGCGGTCTTGCCCACGCCCGGCTCGCCGATGAGGACCGGGTTGTTCTTGGTGCGGCGGGACAGCACCTGGATGACGCGGCGGATCTCGTCGTCGCGGCCGATCACCGGGTCGAGCTTGCCCTGACCTGCGAGCTGGACGAGATCGCGGCCGTACTGTTCCAGCGGCGCCAGGGTGTCCTCGGGGTTCTGGCCGGTGACGCGTTGGCTGCCGCGCACTTCGGCGAGTGCCCCGAGGGTGGCGTCGGGGGTGAGGCCGTGGTCGCGCAGGATCTCGCCCGTCTCAGTGGCGGATTCCGCCAGCGCCAGCAGCAGATGTTCGACCGAGACGTACTGGTCCTTCATCGTGCGCATGTGCTTCTCGGCCGCCTCGAGCACGGCAACGGTCTCGGCGGAGAAGGTGACCTCGCCTGAGTCCCCGTAGACGCGCGGGACCCGTTCGAGTGTGTTGGTGATGGCGGCGCGCAGGTCGGCGGGGTTGAGGCCGAGCTTGGCGAGGAGGGGATAGACGATGGTGTCAGCCTGGCCGAGCAGGGCTTCGAGGAGGTGGCCGGGCGCGACGTGCTGATGGCTGCGGCCGGCGGCTCCGTCGCGGGCCGCCAAGATCGCCTGTTGGGCCTTCTGGGTGAAACGATTGATGTCCATGGGTCTCCTGCGAATGACGCTGCTAGTGACAACGTCGATACTAGCATCGATATGCCAAGAAATCTAAGTCTGATATTGTCAAGTTTACGTCTGGTGTCAACCGCGGCGGGCGTTGGCCGTTGTGTGCCTGCGGCTACCGTCATGAGCGCTCAGGGGTAGAAGGTGTCGATCTCCCCCGAGTCGTACACGGTCTCACATGGGATGCCGTTGGTGTCGGCGTCCATACGATCGGGGGCCCCCTCGAGCAGCCAGTAGGCAACTGCCGCCGCGTAGTCCCCACCTTCGGCGACGACGTCCCGGCAGAACAGGCCCGACGTGGTGGGGGCAGCGTCGTAGAAGGCGTCGATCTCCCCGGCGTCGTAGACCGTCTCACACGGGATACCGTTGGTGTCGGCATCCATACGATCGGGCCGGCCGTCCTGCACCCAGTAGGCGACGGCGTCGGCGTAGCCGAATCCCTCATCGGCGAGATCGGCGCAGAGCGGGGCGTCCGGCAGTGCGGAACCGTCGGTCGCGGAGAAGAACACGTCCTGCCACTCGGGCCGCGCCGGCGGGTCGGTGTCCAGCAGCTCCCTCCACTCGTCGTCGTTGAGCCGCCCGAGCTCCTCTTCCCTCCAGAACTCGTAATACGAGTACACCCCGCCGACGGCGAGCTGCATCTGGCCGTCGTCGTTGGGCACCAGCACGTAGAGGCGGTCGATGCGGCCGGTGCCGATCTCGAGGTAGGCGAAGCTGCTGCGCATGATGTCGGCCACGATGGCGGCGTCGGTGTCGTCCGCCGAAGGAGCGCCCAGGTCGGGATCCCAATCCGATGTCTCCACCCACAGTCCCTCGAGAATGGAGCCGATCGCCTCCAGCCAGTCGTTGTCCTCCTCCGAGATCGGGACGCCCGCCAGCTCGTCGTCGGCGATGCGCCCGAAGCGGTCCAGCATGGTGCGGACGTCATCGAGCATGCCGCTCATCTCGTCGGCCGGGTCGATCAGATCCCGGTCGGTGAGCCCGTCCTGCAGCAGCCCGACGGCCGCCGCCATGCGCTCGAAGGCGACCGGGTTGGGCTCCACCCAGTGGCGGGGAGCCACCTCGGGCGGCTCGAAGCCGCCCTCGGCGGCAAAGGACTGCTTGGCGTAGAGGATCGTGTCGTGCTTCAGCTCGGCGTAGGAGCCGAGGCCGGACTGCAGATCCTTGGCGGCCCACGTATCGGTCTGCATGAACTCGGGGTAGGCGACGTCGTGGTCGACCCACACCGGTTCGAGGGCGTACAGCCAGGCGTCATACACCGTCGACGCCCAGTCGTCGGCGGTGCGGTCGGCGAGCAACTCCTGCATCAGGTCGAGCTGCTCCTCGAAGTTCAGGTAGTCGGTCAGATCCTGCTCGTCGAGGATGCGGTAGGCGAGGCTCGAGTCGAAGGCGGCCACCAGGTCGAGTGGGGAGGTGTAGGTGCGCATGTGGTCGGGCTCGCCGACGTTGGGATATCGGAGCTGATCGAAGATGAACGAGTCGATCACGAACCGGGCGCCCATGATGCGCACCGACGCCCCCTCGGGATCGATGCCGACGGCACGGGTGGCGATCAATCCCGCCGCGGCGTCCTCTGCCGCCGCCGAGGTGAGCAGGGTCGGATCCGCCCGCCAGCCGGGGGCCGCCGCGTCAGCCGCGGTGGCGAGCTCCTGGGGCGTGTAGTCGTCGGCCATGCCCACCAGGAAGGCGGTCGGCTCGTAGATCAGCCGCCAGCCCTCTTCCAGAGACGGGTCGGAGAGCAGGGCGCGAGAGACGAGGGCGCCGACCTGCATCGCCTCCGGCTCCTCGACCGGGAAGGCGGCCTGACCCAGCAGCGACATGGCTCGGAAGTACCGCTCGAGGTCGTCATTGCGGGTGTAGTGGCCCCGCGGTTTGAACTGGCTGTAGTCGGTGCAGCTCGCGATGGAATCCAGCGGGTTGCACTCGCCGACCCCGACGGTCGGGGATTCGGTCAGGGCGGCGGCATCGAGCGCCAGGGCGATCTCCTCCTGGGCGAGCGGCCCGATCGAACCGACGTCGAGACCGAGCAGGCCGGCGGCGGCCTCGGTGTACTGGGCGGCGCGGTCGGCTTGATCCTCGATCGCGGTGCCGGCCAGCTCATCGC
>CAZMSN010000081.1:0-6021 GCA_964569015.1 uncultured Acidimicrobiaceae bacterium
CGTCCTCTACACCTGAGCGTCCACCGACGGTTTCGGAGCATGATTCGGTGAGAGAACCGTGGCAGGACGCCCAGCGGACAATCGGCCGCGGCACGGCAGCCGCCGTCCCAGGTCCGCCAGTCCCCGGCGGGTCGCTGGCCCACCGGGGCGTCACCGCGGCAAGTCGTGGCAGAGTCACCGCGCTCTCGGACCCCCCCCACACACCGGACAACCCGCCGCCGTGTTGCGTTCTTGGTCCCCCGAGCGTCTTGTATGTGTGAGACCGCAAGGGGAGGCCAGCGCTTCAATGATCGACGAGGGTTCATCGGTGCCGGCAACCGATCGCGATCTCGTGCCGGAGATCTACCCCCGTTGCGCCGTTTCGCCGCCGTCGTCGGCCGTCCCGACGTCGACCCCGATGACCTCGTGCAGGAAGCGTTCCTCCGCACACTTCAAGTCCGTCCCCTCGCCGAGCTGGTGGCACCCGCTGCCTACCTCCGTCGAGCCATCCTGAGCGCGGCGAACACGCAACGGCGCCGCTTCGGTCGAACCCGAACGGCCCTGCAGAAACTGCGGGGATCGGCTCCCTGTGCCGCTGACGCCGAGTATCCGTCAGACGTGGCCGAGCTGTTCCGATTGAGCGCAACAGAGCGGGCCGTGCTGTTCCTGCACGACGTCGAGGGGTACTCGTTCGAGGAGGTGGGCGGCATGCTCGAGATGTCCAACGGAGCAGTGCGCATGGCCGCCTCCCGGGGGAGGCGGCGTCTTCGCAGCTTGTTGGAGGAGGCCGAATCATGAACCGCTACAGAGACGCATTCGAAACCCTGGCCGAGCGAGGCTCGCCCCTCGGCGCTCAGGCCCTCCTGGAGCGCATCAAGGGAACCTCAACGACTTCAACCGCCGTCCCCGCGCCCGCTCCTGCTCCCCGCCACCGCCTCAGCGGACCGGTCGTTGCCGTTGCCGTCTTCGCCGTGGTGCTGCTCGCCGGCGTCCCCTTGTTGCTCTTGCGTCCCAGCGGGACGGGGACCGAGATGGTCGACCCCACCGATACCGTGTGGCGAGAGTTTCCCGAGGATGTGATGGGTTTTGCCGCTGGGCCCGGGGGCTTCATCGGTCATGCCTACCACAGCGGGTCGAGTCAGATCGTCTTCTCGTCCGATGGCGTCACCTGGACACCTGTCGAGTTCCCCCGGGAGCCCGACTACGAACCACCGCCCATGGCGGGACCACAGCTCAGAATGGCCGTCGCCAACGAAACACTATGGCTTGGTATTGGACCGGAGAACGAGGTGACCTGGACTTCGACGAACGGCCGGGACTGGTCGCTTGTCGAGGTTCCAGAGGAACTGGCGACACGGTTCCGCGACGTAGCAGCCGGTGGCGAGGTGTTCCTAGCGACCATTTCGGATCCATTCGATGAGCTGCCTCCCACCCTGTGGAGGCTGGGAGCAGAGCAGTGGGAGCGCAACACCCCCGTCGGATTCCCTGAGGCCAGTGACCTGGAGGACGGCCACCTGGAGATCGCCGGCGGCGGGGCCGGGTTCGTGGCGGTCCTCAGCAAGCCCGATGGGAGCTTCGCCACATGGGCCTCCGATGACGGATCTGTGTGGACGCCGGGCGTACCCGTCGAGGCGCCGGAACCCAATCCCGGCCAGCGAGGCGCCTCGACCTGGGTGATCGACATGCCCGGCGGCTGGATGGCACTGAACTTCGCATTCACCGACGGTGCCACGATGATCCATGTCCGGACCTCCACGGACGGCCTGCAATGGCAGCTGCAGCCGGATCCGCCGTTCTCGTATCGCAGTGAATCCTTCTTCGAGGTCGACGGGGCGCTGACCGGGATCGACGGCCAAGCGGCGTGGCTCACCCGAGACGGCGCCACATGGGAACGCCTGCGGACCTTCGACCCGCCGGTCATGTGGGCGCTGGCGACGACCGTCGACGGCCAGACGGTGGTGCTCTACGAATCGGAAGAGACCGCGAACGAGAGCCCCGACACCACCATCGTCATGGGAACTCCCTTCGAGGAGCCCAAGCCCGACCCTGCAGGGACAGCTCTTCAGGACGAGATCCTCGCCGACGGCGTCGATACCCGCGCCGAGTATGAGACGGCGGTCGCGGCCATGGTGGCGTGCATGGAGGACCGCGGCGCGATCGTCGACGAATGGAGCATCGATCCCAATGAGGACGTGTCGACGGAGTACTCCGGAGCCGACGCCGACACCGCCTTCTGGTTCTGCCACCGCAGCTACGTCGACCGTCTCGCAGCGGCTCTCATGAGGTGAGCCGAGGACCGTGGCGTGGCTGGGGGAGACCTGCGCCGGGTGATTCACTCGCTCAGGGGATCGACGGTGGGTAGCGCGAGGCTTCTCGCGTTAGCCGGCGCCCGATGAGTCTGCCCATGCCGAGCGCCACAACGGGGACGAGCAGCACCACCGGGAAGGCGCCAATCCAGAACACCAATGACATCAGCACTTCCAGCACGAAGGCGACGAGCAGCAGCACCGGCGCAAGCAGGATCGCGAGGAGCACGGCAACAATCCAGGACTTGGTCGGGCCCGGCGCTGCTTCCTTCTGGGGCTTGCGGTGGGTGAGAAACCCACCAAGAACTCCGAGGACAATCACGCCGGTCGCAGCGATGGCCCATTGCCCGAGACGAAGGGAGCCGGCGACGACGAGCCCGACGACAAAGACGAAGGCGAGGCCACCGGCGATGCGAAATGCTAGGCCCAACGTGGGCCGGAACCACCCATGCCAGAGCTTCCACACCCGGAAGGTGATACGGTCGATTCGCGCCGCCTCGGGCGGGAGGTGGTATCGGTTCCAGTCGATCATCTCAGGTCCAGCCCTTCGTAGCGGATGGTGAGTGTCGGAAACGGTCCGAGTTCGCCTCCTTCGAGGACTATCTCGAGCGGGTATACCTGGAGTTCGATTTCGAACGACAGGGCTCCCCAGGGATCGTGGTCGGGATCGTCGAACTTGATCCACCCCCCAGCCGTTCTCCGCTCGATGTGGGGTCCGTCCGGAACCGTGTAATTCTGTAGGCAAAGACTCGTCCTAAAGCGGACGTCAATCCTCTCACCCTCGCTGGTCGTGATCGCCACCGGCTCGATCATGACCTCAGCATGGATGCCTGTGTCCCAGGCCAAGAACCGCAGGTATCCGGTCCCGTCGTCCCACACCATCTCCGTCACCTCGATCATGATCCCGTCGTACTCGGCGACTTCGAGGATCGGCACCACGGTCGGATTCCGCGCCGAAGCGGCCTCGGCGCCCAGGTTGTCCGGCCTGATAGCGTTCCACACCATGCCGAGGAGCAGCACCCCCGCGATGATCGCCGCGACCGTCGCGATGGCGCGGTAGCGGAAGGTGCGCACCGCGGCCAGGACGATCGCGGGTGGAGGCGACTCCTCGGGCAGGTCTCTCAAGGCGCGCTCGACGTCATCCATCACGGCCCCCAGACTTCACGGAATTCAGCCTTCGCCCGGGAAACTCGCTGCCGAGCCGCGTCGTCGGTGATCCCGAGAGCCGCGGCCACCTCACGGGAAGGGAGGTCGAGTACGAAACGGAGCACCAGGACCTCCCGGTGGTCGGCATCGAGACGGGCCAAGGCGCGCTCGACGTCGACGGGCTCGGCGCCGGCCGGCTCTCGCACCGGTCGTTCGGCGACCTCAGCCACCGGGATCTCACGCCGTCCCGAGCGGAGCCACTCGCGGAACACGTTGCGGGCAATACCCAGTACCCATGCCCGGACGGATGCGTCGCCTCGATAGCGGTGGGTCCCACGGAGGGCACGGACGAATGTCTCCTGCGCGAGATCCGCCGCCAAGGGCTGGTCGAGGCCCATGCGGCGCATGAAGTTGTACACCGGGGCCTGATATTGCGCCCACTCGGTCTCGATCGAGATTGATTCCTCCACATCACCCCATCAAGTGGCAATACCTGTGCGGAATGTGACACAGCCTGGCGGATATGGCGCCGAGAAGCCACGTTGACGCGTCAACGGTGTCGCAGAGGTGCCCTGCATGACGCGGGATGCTCGGCACCGATTCTTGCCGCGCGGTATCAGCGAAGATCACCGCCGGCGGCGTCGGTGGGTAGCCGTAGGTTGAAGGAATCGATGTGCCTCCGGGCTTGCCGACCGTGACCGACGCCGATCTCGCGGCTGAGGTCTACCCGGCGCTACGCCGCCGTCGCGCTGGGATCGGCTGGGCGCTCAGCCGGCCGGAAGCGTCGCTTCCCGATCCTTGCCGGCCCGCAGCAGGAGCCAGAGCCCGAGCCACAATTCCCCGACGACCGACGGCACGGCAACGATGACCAGGAACAGCGTCTCGAAGTCGTCGTAGTTGGTGAGGAGGGCGTTGGCCACCGTGTCGGTGATGTAGGCCGCGCCGGCCACCATCAACACGTATCCGAGGATCCGGGTGACGTAGCCCGACTTGACGACCAGGTAGCCCAGCAAGACGAGGTGGACGCCGAAGGCGACCAACCCGATCAGCCACATGTAGTTGAACGAGTCGAGGGCCACCATCATCTGGGCGTTGAGCTGCCCGCTGTCGAAGACCGCCAGGTAGTCGGCGCCGCGCAGGAGTTGCAGCGCTTGGAAGAAGAAGACCAGGGCGGCCCCAAGAAAGACCGTGTAGAGCAACCGGAACCAGGCGGTGAGCAGCGACAGCTCCCTGCTCAGGCTCTTGAAGAACAGGTAGAGCGCCCAGGCGATCACCACATCCACGACGAACACGACCATGAAGCTGACGAGGCCGAGACGGAACATCCCCTCGGAGTCCATGATGTTGGCCGCGGTCGTGGCCGCGTCGCCCGGCTCGATCAGTCCCATGCGCACGACGAAATTGGCGAAGAGGGCCAGCACGAAGATGATCAGGTACCCGATGCCGGCGATTCGTGCCGCCTGGCGTGGTGACGTGTCTGCGATATGGGTAGTCACGTGCTCTTCCTCCCGGTGATGCGCTATTCGATCGACCTCAGACGGCGCCAGCGCCCGGCCACCGCCTGCGATTCGCCGGGGACCATACCTGCCGCTCCCTGACCGCGTCCACCAGTGCGGGCACCGCGCCGCCGCGTTCCGGCCTCGCAGGCGCGAACTTGCCGAGGGCGGCGCCGGGCCCCGCGACAGTGGATACTCAGAGACGCCCGAGGGCGGCAGTCGCCAGCTCGACCAGCACATCTCGCGGCTCGGCGAGTTCCCCATACCCTCCGTTCACCCCGAGCGCGATGTACCGGCCGCCGCCGGCATCGACGGCAAGCCCGCGGAATCCCTGGACGTAGACCGCGGCAACGCCCAGATCGGGGATGATCTCGGCGCCTTCCTCTGCCATGTAGCCGTCGAACAGCGCCGCCGGGGCGCCGAAGCGCCCCTCACCGTCGTCGACGTTGACGAAGATCGCAACCCCGGCCTCTGCGCCAAAATCGAAGACACACGAGATCGGCGGCTCGTCCCGGGATTCGGTCACCTCGAGGCCCGCAGCCTGGGTCACCTCGTCGACGTTCACCAGGTCGCAAGGAGACACCTCCACAGGCACAATGCCCGGATCGGCCGTCGTGGTGGTAGACGTCGTCGTCGGAGCCACGGTTCCGACCGTCGCATCCGGGGCAGCCTCACCTCCGCAGGCGACGAGCAGCAGCACCGCACCACACAGCATCCCCACCCTCCGCATCACGTCGGATCTCCCTCTCGTCGAGTCGCCAGGTGACCCGCACAGCTTACGCGGGCGTGAGGTAGCCGCTACCTGCTGCGCCGGCTCAGGTGCACAATGAGGTCGCAGCCGCCTCGGGTGGTCCTGCGGTGTCTTGCGGTCGGGACCCTCGAGGTGGCAGGCAACTTCTGTTGGGTGCGCTCGTGGTGCAGATCCCGGGGGTGTCCTGGGTTGTGTGAATCTGCAGTCTGCGCCTCCGCTCGGGCATCCTAGAGGGGATTGTGGCCACGGGGAACGAATCAGCAGAGACGACGAAACCCCCGCTCACACGGGGGTTTCGTGGCACGCCCGGAGGGACTCGAACCCCCAACCTTCTGATCCGTAG
>CAZMSN010000082.1:0-5954 GCA_964569015.1 uncultured Acidimicrobiaceae bacterium
GCGGTCTGGCGGACCCTTGTGCGAGATCCCGTGCACGTCCGAGGCAGACGCGACGACACATCGCTGAATAGCCGACACTCCCCGAGCCAGATCCGAACGTGTCGCCGGACTCGTTCCCGCGGTTCCCCAAGGCTCGGGGTGCTCAGGTGGTGAGCTCTACCCGCTGGATGATGTGGTCTTGGTATTCTTTGTCGAGATCGACAAAATATGCGCTCCATCCCCAAACACGCACGATGAGGTTGCGGTGCCGCTCGGGGTGCACCTGGGCGTCGCGCAGCGATTCCCGATTGAGCGCGTTGATCTGCAGCTGATGGCCGCCCGAGTAGATGAAGTCGCGGACCAGCATCGCGACTTTCTCTGTACTGGCCGACGAACGGAAGACCGTGTCGTGCAACTCGATGGTCAATGGACCGCCGTTGATCGCAGCGCCAAACGGGAGCTTCGTGAACGACCGCACAACCGAAAGCGGCCCGTCGACCTTGACACCGAGGCTCGGAGCAAGGTTGGCACTGAGGTACTCGCCGCTTCGGCGACCGTCAGCCGTCGCTCCGAGTGTCGCCGCGTAGGCGACGTAGAACATGGCCGAACCCGTGCCCGCACGGAAGCGCCCGCCGCGGTCGTTGCGGAGCGGCTCGAGGGCATCGGCGAAGGTCTGCAACAGATCCGCCGCTATGAGGTCGACCTCGTCGATGTCGTTGCCGAGCTTCGGTGCGTCGAACCGAAGCGCGTCTCGCAACGCGGGGTCAGCGTCGAAGTCGGAGTCCAACGCGTCGATCAGGTGTCGTGCCTCTGTCCGCGATTCGTCGAAGACGAGCTTCTTAATAGCGGCAAGTGAGTCGGCCGCGGTTGACAGCCCGACGCCGTGGATGCCGTAGTTGTTGTAGCGCAAGCCATTCGAGACATCTCGCGCCGACGCGATGCATCCGTCCATCAGGATGGAGAGCAGGGGCGCTGGCTCCATGACGAGGCCCGCTGTGGCAGTAGCGAGGTCGACCGCCTGGCTGCGCACCGTGGACCGCACCTTGGCCAAGAAGTCCTCGAACGTGGCGGAGCTGGCTAGGTCCGCGTGCACCGCGACGTCGACCGCTGCCGGAAAGGAGAGCGCCGCGATGTTGGGAACGTCCATGCCGGCTGCCGGGATGATGAACTCCCAGCAGGCAGCAACCACGTAGTTCCGCGCGTCCCGCTCCGAGTAGCCAAGCCGCACGAGACCGGGAATCACGACGTCGTCGTTGGAGTACTGCGGGAAGCCAAGGCCCTGAGCGGTCATCCGCGTCCCGGCGACGAAGCGATCGAGCGGCGTCGCACGGTCGACGCGCAGGTTGATCTTTGGATCGATAAGTCGCAGTTCCAGGCTCGCCCGAAGGCTGAGGTCACTCAACGGGTTCCAGGCATCGGCACCGGCCGCGTCGACGCCGCCCAACACAAGGCTTTGACCGTTGTCGCCGAGCTGCACGCCCGGGTACAGATCGCTGTCGCGGTTGCACGCGAGGAAGAACTCCTCGACCAGCTCCAGGGCATCGTCCATTTCGAGCCTGCCGGCGTCTAGGTCGTCGCGCAGGTACGGCCACAGATACTGGTCGAACCGGCCGAGCGTATTGTGATATGTGGAGGAGCACCACAGCGCGTAGTGCAGCAGACGGAGCATCTGCAGTGCCTCATCGAATGTGCGCGCGCCATGACGCGGAACCCGCCGCAGAACTTCGGCTATGTCGTCGTGCCCCGTCCGGTCCGCTTCGTCGGCGTACCTGTCTGATAGCCGGAGCACGGCATCGATCGACTCGACCACGGCAGTGAGGAACTCGGCTTCGCCGCGGCTGGGCCCGGCGCTCAGCGCGGTGACCGCCGCGCTACGTGGCTCTGCCAGACCAGCACCGATCGTCGTCGCATAGTCGGGCGAGACATTGCTCACCTTGCCGAGCTCATGAATCCGGTGTCCCGCTGCCCGCTGAGCCCGCTCACGGTCGGTGAAGATCTCCGGGACCGTCGGGACAGTTCGGAGCAGGACAATCCGCTCGTCTGGGAAAATGACCGGGGTCTCGCGATCCAGGACGTGAGCAAGGCGCGCGCTCGCCCGAAGCACCGCGGAGCGCCCGCTAGCGGCTAGCGCGGCCGTGTAGACCTCGTCGGCGGCACATTCGACCGGCCGACGGTGCGCATGGTGGTCGCCTGCGAGGACAGCCTCACGCATCCGTGCAATTCGGACTCTCACAGCACCTCCCAGGAGATTCCGCGGCGCTCGAACGGTTCACTGTGCAACTCGGGGTGCCGGTCCACGTCGAACCGGGGATTGAACGGCCGACCGATCCGGGCATACTTGACTGGAGCCATCGTGTTGTAGGGCATGAACTCCACCCGCTCGAGCGCTGGCGCGTCTTCCAGTAGACTCGCCGTCCGCTCCATCGTCTCGGCAGCGTCGTTGACCCCGGGGATGAGCGGAATCCGCACCACGAAGGGAACCGTACCCCGGCACAGGCCAGCGAGGTTCTTCTGGATCAACTCGTTGCCGACTCCGGTGAACTTCCGGTGCACAGCGCTGTCCGGGTGCTTCACATCGATCATCACCAGGTCGACAGCATCGACGGTTGCACGGAATGCTGCGGGCGCAGCCTGTCCCGACGTCTCGATCGCGACATGAAGGGGCCGCACGGCCTCGGCGACCCGACGCACGAAGGCGGCCTGGGCGAGCGGCTCACCCCCAGAAAACGTAATACCGCCCCCGCTGGAGGCCAGCGCCTCCCGGTGGCGCAGTAGGCGCTGGGCGAGTTCGTCAACCGTCCAGACACGCCCAGACCACCGCCGTACACGGAGCGGGACGCTGTCCACCGCAGCGCCGCATTGGAGGCATTGGCCGTAGCGCACATCTATGTTGCCGCTGCACCGCGCGCACGGCAGGAGGTCTGTCCAAGCCTCGGGTTCGAAGCGGATGCCCTCGGGATTCTGACACCAGCTGCACCGCAGCGGACAGCCCTTCAGAAAGACGGTGGTCCGGATCCCCGGGCCATCGTGCAGGGCGAACTCCTCCACGTCGAACACTACGCCTGCGTCGCCCGAGGAACGGCGGGAAGCGATCGCCGGCCCCCACATCGAGGGACTACGAGCCATCATGATCGGGGGTACTCCCGATGCTTGAGCCGGTCGCTGAGAGGCTTCGGAAACATGTTTCCATGACGAGCCTACCCGTCCATATCCGATCGAGCAATAGGCCCTTCGGCCCTACGCCGAGACCATTCGGCGTGTCCACCGGGACACTGCGCAGTGCCGCCGCGCCGGACAGACGATTTCGACTTCAAGACCAGGACGGCAGATTCATCGACTAGACCGGCGCGTGACAATCGACCGCTGGCACCCTCCACAGTGGAACCGCCCCCCGCCGCCTCGTTGCCGACGGCAACCGCCACACACCGAGATACAGATCGAACTCGACTCGCTCACACCATGAGCCGCGCCACCAACCTGACTGCCAGTCGCGATCGTCGCCTCGAGGTCTTCGAGCGAGTGCCCGAGACGGGACGTTCGCCGCAACTTGTCGAATCGCCTCCCCACGTCATGGTTCGGGCAACGGGGCCGGCTCGCTAGTGTGAGCGACCGGGTCGGATGGCAGGATCCGCCACGGAGAAGACTGGAGTGTCCGCATGGCGTCAGACGACGTCACACCCGGTGTCGGCGTCGGGTCGGCGGAGCGTCCGGCGAGCATTCGAGACGTCGCCCGCCTCGCCGGTGTGTCGCCGGGAACAGTCTCGAAGGTCCTCAACAACAACCCGGGTATCGCCAGCAAGACAAGGGACCGGGTCCTGCAGGCCAGTCGACGGCTGGACTACCGGCCGAACGAACTCGCACGGGGCATCTTCGCGGGCCGCAGCTTCACCGTCGGCCTGCTCACCTCCGACAGCTTCGGACGGTTCAGCGGCCCGATTATGGCCGGGGCTGAGGATGCTCTGGGCCGCGGTCAGCTCTCGGTGATCATCTGTGACAGCCGAGGCGACGTCGACCGCGAGAAGAGTCATCTCTCCGCGTTGCTCGGCCGTCGGATCGACGGGCTGATCGTCACCGGGCGCTGCTCCAACCCGCGACCCCCGTTGGCCGCGCGCTTGCCGTTCCCCGTCGTGTATGCACACACCCCGTCCGCCAGCGACGACGACCTGTCGATCGTCGTCGACGACGAGGGGGCCGGACGTGCTGCGGCCGAGCACCTACTAGATGTGGGGCGGCGGCAGATCGCCCACATCACCGGACCGTGGGACTTCGACGCAGTCCGGAAGCGCGCGAAAGGCTTGACGACCACACTCGAGGAGCACGGAGTAGCGCTCCGCGGGCGGCCGATGGCTCGCTACTGGTGCGAATCCTGGGGGCGGGAGGCTGTGCGCGCAATCCTCGATGACACCCCCGACGTCGACGCCATCTACTGTGGCAGCGATCTCCTAGCGCGTGGGGTGGCAGATGCTCTGCGCGAGGCAGGCCGGGCCGTGCCCGACGACATTGCAATCGTCGGCACCGACAATTGGAAACTGATGGCGCAGGCCACCCGACCGGCGTTGACGACCATCGACATGAACCTGTCGGAGGTGGGCCGACGGTCGGCACAAGCTCTGGTCCAGGCCATCGGGGGCGCAACAGCCGCCCGCCAACGGGTCGTTCCCAGCACCCTGGTCGTTCGCGCATCGACCGGTCTGCACGTCGACGAGGACAACGCACCGCGAGCCGGTAGCTACCACGACTCCTGCATCCACGAACTCACTGCCTAACCGTTGAGACCTTGCCGCTAATAAGGACCATCTCGCACATGGTGGACCTACGCGGGGAAGCCGTTCGGGTTGGTGCTCTGCCAGCGCCAGACATCGGCCGTCATCTGGTCAAGGGTGCGCCGGGCCCTCCAATCGAGAACGTCTGTGGCCTTGGTGACATCGGCCCACAGTTCCGGCGCATCGCCCGGTCTGCGCCCGACCACCTCGGTCGACAGCTTGCAACCGCATGCTCGCTCGAGCGACGCGATCAACTCCAGCACTGAGACCCCGTTGCCGGTTCCAAGGTTGATGATGTCGTAGCCAGGCTTTCGCTCCAGATACTCGACGGCGGCGACATGGCCTTCAGCCAGATCCATGACATGGACATAGTCGCGGATGGCGGTGCCGTCGGGGGTGGCGTAATCGTCACCGTAGATCTCGAGCACCGCGCGGCGACCCACGGCCACCTGGACAACGAAGGGTACGAGGTCAAGCGGGTACGACACGTTGTGACCGAGAATGCCCGGGTTGGCGACATAGTGGCGGCACTGGGGCGATCCGACTGGGAAGAGCTCGGTCGCCTCCTAGTCGCAGGCCACGCCTCTATGCGTGATGACTTCGAGGCGAGCTGTCCCGAACTCGACTGTGCAGTCGAGTCGCTGCTCGGTGCCGGGGCGGTCGGGGCGAGAATGACCGGTGGAGGCTTTGGTGGATCCGTCATCGCGCTTGTACCGCAGGAACGCGAAGCGGCAGCCCGGACCAAGGTGGCGGCTGCTTTTGCCAGCCGTGGCTTTCGTCCCCCCCACTTGTTCACCGTCGCTCCCGGAGCAGGCGCCCGGCGGCTTCGTTGATTCACCGTTGCTGTCAATGTCACTCAATCACAACCAGTTCGCCCGTTGGATGAAGTCGATCATCAGGTTCGCGTTGGTAGCAGCGGATCGGCGATGTCGCGGAGCGCGCGATTCCGGGAGAAGTCCAGGGGCGCCCACGCCGACAACATCGGCCCCTACAAGACCGAACTCATCCACAATCGGGGACCATGGCGCGGCCTCGACGACGTCGACTACGCCACCCTGGAATACGTCGACTGGTTCAAACCACCGACGCATCCTCGAACCCATCGGAGACATCCCACCCGCCCGGAGAGAAGACAACCACTACCGTCAGAACAGTCCAGCCAACACGGCCGGACTCACGCGAACGAGTCTCCGATGAAGCCGGACGGGTTCA
>CAZMSN010000083.1:0-5716 GCA_964569015.1 uncultured Acidimicrobiaceae bacterium
GCGAACTCGGTGTTGCCCGCCACCAGATCGGCCAGCTCGGCATCGGTCACGCCCGTGTCGAGCACTCGCTCCACGTCGCCGCGGGCAAGCTCACCGTTGGCAGGCAGGGGACCCGGCAACGTCGACGGGGTGTGATCACCAGGAGACGTCGTCGTGGTGACAGGGACCGACGTCGTTGAACCGCCCCCTTCGGCGCCACCACAAGCGGCAGCAAGCAGGGCAACTCCCACAACGAGCCACCCGACGCGACGTCCCATGCTCATGTCACTGCGACGTTGCCGAGACCTCGGAGGGTTCCCGGCACTTGTCGAAGAAGAACGGGCCGGTGCCCCCCGGCACCGGCCCGCTGACTTGCCCCAGCCCCTTCTCGAGAGGAGGCGATCGTGCCCCGTCTCAAGTGAGGATCTGATGGCTCCTGACGCACCGCAGGGCTGCGTCCCTGCCGCGAGTCAGATGCCTCGGCGCGCGGAGCGGCTCCGGGAGGAGGTCGGAGAACAGCAACACCGAGGTCGCCGATGTCGCCTCCACCACAGACGGCATCGACTTCCCGAGAACGAGACCGGAGTTGACGGCAGCGGCTCCCACCGGGAGCGAACTCCATCCCGTATCCAGCGCGACGCTGCGGGAAAGAGGGCTCAGCCACCCCTCGCAGAACTCACGGCCGTGTCGCTCGGGCATCCACCCGCTATCGGCCGGCGCCGGGAATCTCTTGAGCACTGACCCGGCCGATCAGTCGC
The DNA here is from genome assembly GCA_964569015.1 of uncultured Acidimicrobiaceae bacterium. Lineage (GTDB taxonomy): Bacteria > Actinomycetota > Acidimicrobiia > Spongiisociales > UBA5794 > CAYQEC01. The sequence goes on from CAZMSN010000083.1 coordinate 738, forward strand.
CGCCGAGCACCTCGGGCCCGAAAGCGTGTGGCAACAGGTCCTCGAGGCGACACGCCAGCGCCTCGCCGTCGGCGCCCTGCACGACGACGGTCTCAACTCCAAACTCGCGCATGAGCTGGCGGCAGTTGCCGCAGGGATAGCACTCGCCGCCGTTGAGGCCGGCCACGGCCACCGTGGTGAGCCGGCGAGCCCCGGCCGCCACCGCGCTGGAGATGGCGTTCCCCTCGGCGCAGATCGTCGACCCGTAGGCGACGTTCTCCACGTTGACGCCGGTGAAGCGGCGCCCGTCGGCGGCCACCACCACCGCCCCCACCCGGTAGCCGGAATAGGGGGCGTAGGCCGCCTCCGCGGCCTTCGCCGCCTGGGCGTGCAGCTCGTCCGGCGTCGGGTTGCTCATGGGCCGAGCAGCGCATCCACGAACGCCGCAGGATCGAAGGGCATCAGATCATCCACTCCTTCGCCGACGCCGATGTACTTCACCGGAATGCCGAGCTCCTGCTCGATCGCCACCACCACTCCCCCGCGGGCGGTGCCGTCCAGCTTGGTCAACACGATACCGGTCACACCCACCGCCTCGGTGAACGTCCGGGCCTGGCCGATGGCGTTCTGCCCGATCGTGCCGTCCAGCACGAGCAGCACCTCCGGATTCCTACCCGACTCGCGGCACAGCACCCGAGCCACCTTCGCAAGCTCGGCCATGAGATTCGCCTTGTTCTGGAGGCGACCGGCGGTGTCGACGATCAGCACGTCGATGCCTCGGGCCCGGCACGCCCGGTAGGCGTCGAAGGCGACAGAAGCGGGATCTGCACCGGCCTGGCCGGTGACGATGTCGACGCCGGCCCGCTCCGCCCAACTCCGAAGCTGCTGATCGGCGGCGGCCCGGAACGTGTCGGCCGCCCCCAATAGCACGCCGCTGCCGCTTCTGCGGAACTGGGAAGCCAGCTTGCCGATCGTGGTGGTTTTTCCGCTGCCGTTCACTCCCACCACCAGCACGACCGCCGGCGCTCCGCCGCTCGCCACGGCACGATCGCGGGCGCCGAGCAGGCCGATCAGCTCGTCTTCCAGCAGGCGGCGAGCCTGCTCTCCGTCATCTGGTTCCTGTTCCCGCACCGCCCCGACCACCGTCGCTGCGGTGGCGACGCCTACGTCGGCCGCCACCAGAGAGTCCTCCAGCTCCGACCAGAACCCCTCGTCGAGCGTCGCTCTCCCCAGCACCGACCCGAGCCGGTCGGCGAGCGCCTTCCTCGTCTTGCCGAGGCGGTTTCGGAGGCCGGTGGCCGCTGAAACAGGCGCCGCCGGAGGGACCTTGCGTTCCAGGCCGGGGATCTCGATGCCTCTCGGCGATCGGGATCGGCGACGCGCCACCAAGTGGCCTATCACCAGCAGCACCACCGCGATCACAATGACGACGACAGGCGTCACTTCCAACTCCTCGCCCGTTCAGATGGCCGGCTCGTGGATGCGCTTGGCCAGAACCTGCGACGACTCCCCGGGCTCCATCGTGACGCCGTAGAGGATATCTGCCGCTTCCATCGTCTGCGGCTGGTGGGTGATGATTACGAGCTGCGCCGACTCGCGCAACGTGTCGACCAGCCGCAGGAATCGCCGCAGGTTGGCGTCGTCGAGGGCCGCCTCCACCTCGTCGAGCACGTAGAAGGGGCTCGGCCGGGCCCGAAAGACGGCGAAGAGGAACGCCAGCGCAGCCAGGGATCTCTCCCCGCCCGACAGCAGGCTGAGCCGCCCGATCTTCTTGCCGAGCGGCTGGGCTTCGATCTCCACTCCCGATTCGAGGGGCCGGTCCGGGTCGGTCAGGCAGAGGTGCCCCCGCCCGCCGGGGAACACCAGCGAGAAGTGCTCGGAGAAGAGGGCGGAGATCTCCTCGAAGGCGGTGACAAACAGCAGAGCCATCTCGTCGTCGAGGGCCCTGATCACCTTGCGCAACTCGTGGCGCGATTCCTCGAGGTCGGCGAGCTGGGCCTCCAGTGTCTCTACCTCGGCGGCGAGTTCCCGGTACTCGGCGGCGGCGAGCGGGTTGATGGGACCCATCCGGCGAAGCTGGGCCTCCAGCGACGCCAGGCGCTCTCCGGCGTCGACGTCGTCCTCCCGTTCCGGCGCAGCAGCAGCCAGTGCCTCCTCCTGTGAGGCGTCGGCGTCGCGTCGCAAACCTTCGGCCACCGCCTCGTTGCGCACGCGCAGCTCGGCGAGCTCGATAGCGAGAGCGGATGCCTTGTCCTTGGCTTCGTTGAGCGCGGTGTCCAGCTCGTCCTGGCGCGCGTGGGCGGCCGCCAGGCGCCCGTCGGCGAGCCCCGACTCTTCGCGGAGCCCTCGCTGGCGAAGGCGAAGCTCGGAGACGTGGCCCCGCACGACAGTCAGCGCACGCTGCGCCTCGTCCTCGATGGCCTGCAGCTCGGCGACGGCCTCGGGATCGCCGGGGGCATCGTCGAAGGACGCCATCTCGGCCGTCACGACGGCATGACGATTCTCCAGCAGGCGCCGCCGCTCGCGGGTGCTCGCCAGTGCGGCGGCCGCTTCCTCGCGGAGGCGACGTGCCTCGTCACGACGCCGCGCCACGTCCTCACGCCGCCGGTTGAGAGCGTCCCAGGCCTCCTGGCGAACCCTCTCCTCGCCTTCGAACTCCTCGATGTGCCTCCGTAGCTCGGCAAGCCTCTCTTCTCGCGCCGTCGCCGCCACGCCCAAGCCGGCCAGACGCTCGTCGAGCCGCGCCATCTCGTCCTCGCCGGCTCCTCGTGCCCGGGCGTTGAGTGCCAGCGCCTCGGTGTGGCCGGCGAGACGGGCCTCCAGCTCCTCGAGCATCTCGAGGGCCTGACGCTCGGCGTCGCTCGCCTCCTCGAAAGCACGGCGGGCGGTGTGACAACGGCTGGCGCTGCGGGCCAGCTCCCGGTCGGTGGTCTCGGCGGCGACCCGGGCCGCTTCCAGGGCAGCGGGGCCGGCCCCGTCGGGATCGGCGAGGTACATGCCGGCCCGGGAGATGACGTCGCCCTCGGGGGTGACGGCACGGAACTCCGGGTGGCGCTCCACCAGCGTCCATCCGCTCGACCAACCCTCCACCAGCACGACATCGCCGAGCAGGCACCCTGCCAGCTCTCGGTCCGCACCCGGGCCGAGCCGGTCGACGAGTGCCTCGGCGCCGAGACCTGCGGCGACGCTCGAGCCTTCGGCGCGGGTGTCCGAAAGCACGAAGGTGAGGCCGCCGAGCCCTCCCGACTTCAGATCACCGATGAGGTCGCGAAGCTCATCCCGACCTGCCGCGACCAGGGAGTTGCGCCATTCGCCGAGGGCGCCGTCGACGGCCGGGCCCAGATCGGCGGGCACGTCGAGTCGTTCGACGACCGTGCCCAGTACCGCTTCCGCCGATCGAGCGCGGGCAAAGGCCTCGGGGTCGCCCAGTCCGGCGAGTGCCGCCTCCACCGCCTCGACCCGAGCGGTGGCCCGCGCCATTGCCAGCTCGTCGCGGCGTTGGCCTTCCTCGGCCTGCTCCAGCTCGTCGCGGGTGTGCTCGCTGATTTGGCGGGCCGCGGCGTGAGCGGCCTGGGCCCGCCCCACCTCGGCGTCCGTGCTCTGGATTTCCTCGACGAGGGTGTCGGAATCGTGCTGCTCCTCGGCGAGGCGAGCCGCGACGACCTCGCGGCGCCGTTCCACGGCCTCGGCCTCGCGGCGATCGCGCTCGGCGGCGTTCTCCAGGGCCCGTAGATCGCCGCGCAGCGTGGCGACCACGGCTTCGGCGGGGAGCCGAACCTGCTCGGCGAGCGACCGTTCCTCGTCCTCGAGGGCTTCGAGGGCGACCTCACGCCGCTCTGCCTGGGTGGCCGCGGCCCGCTCCTCGGCGATGCAGCTCTCGATCTCGGCGGCGATCCGGGCACTCTCCTCCTCGAGATCGTGCCGGCGCTCCCCGGCGCCGCGACGGCGGCTCTCGAACGAATACCGGCGCTCGCGCGCCACCAGGGCGATGCGGTGATAGCGCTCGGCCACCGTCTCCAGCCGAGCCGCGGCTGCCGTGTCGCGCTCCAGTGCTCTCCCTACCTCGCCTGCTGCCTTTCGCAGATCGCTCAGGTCGGCGACGATGCGCCGGCGCTCCTCCCCGTGGGCGGCGATCGCCTCGGTGAGGGTGGTGTGCTCGGCTTCGTCCGCCGTCAGCCGGGACCGCAGCGACCGAAGTTGCTCGCCTCCCAGCCACAGCCGCAGCGCCCGGATCTCGGCCCGCACGCCCTCGTGCCGCTCGGCGGCGTTGGCCTGGCGCTTGAGCGGGCGGAGGTGGCGCCGCTGCTCGTCGAGGATGTCGGTGAGCCGGGTGACGTCGATGTCGGTCTGCTCCAGACGGCGGATGGAACGGTCGCGCCGCTGGCGATGCTTGGTGATCCCGGCCGCCTCCTCGATGACGGAACGGTGCTCATCGGCGCGGGCGCTCAAGATGGTCCCGATCTGGCCCTGCCCGACGAGCACGTGCTGATGCCGTCCCACCCCGCCGTCCGAGAGCAGCTCGTGCAGGTCGAGCAGGCGGCAAGGGGTGCCGTTCAGGGCGTACTCGGAGGTGCCGTCCCGGTAAAGGCGGCGGGTCATGGTGATCTCGTTGAGGTCGAGGGGCAGGAACCGGTCGGCATTGTCGAAGGTGACCACCACTTCGGCGCGGCCCAGGGGAGGTCGGGTGGTGGTGCCGGCGAAGATCACGTCCTCCATCTTCTCGGTGCGGAGCGTGCTGGTGGCCTGGGTGCCCATCACCCAGGCGAGGGCGTCGAGCAGATTCGACTTGCCCGAGCCATTGGGGCCGACCACCACGGTGACACCTGCCTCGAAGTCGAGGCGGGTCCGATCGGCGAAGGACTTGAAGCCCGCGAGCGAGAGAGTCTTCAGGTACACGGCACCTGGAGCTTACCAACGAACTACATCGTTGGGATTCGTTTCTCCGGCCCTCACCTGACGGAGAATCCCGTGATCTCGGGGTCGAGAGGCACCGCATCGAG
>CAZMSN010000084.1:0-5703 GCA_964569015.1 uncultured Acidimicrobiaceae bacterium
GAGGGATTGTTGTCGCCCCACTCGTAGGGTCGCTGCACGAAGGCGGTGTGCATACCGATGGTGGTGACGGTCTGGAGGTCCTTGGGATTCGATGACACCAGCATCGTCTGCGACGGGGCCAAGCCGAGGAGTGAGACGTTGTAGCGGAAGGAGTCGAGGCCCGGCATGTAGGAGCGGGCCAGCTCGGCGGAGAGGATGACGTCCCACGGCAGGCCGGCGTAGCGGGCCATGTTGGTCAGCATTGCCACGCCGCCGTTGGACATCGTGGCCAGGGTGGAGTGCTTCTTGAGGCGCAGCAGGCCGGGGATGGCGTCGGGCCAGGGATCGAGGCGGTGCCAGGTACGCGTGAGATGGGAGATGTGGTCCTCGGCGACCTCGATGCCGCGCGTTTCGAGGATCTCCTCCAGCGAGTCGGCGTGGAGGCCGTCGAGATTCCGCCACGGGATCTCACGGGCCTGCACCATCGCCATCAACGGCCCGTGTCGGCTTCGCCACTCGTCGGTCACCTCGGCGGCAGGGATGTCGATGCCGGTGAACGCCGAGAACTCCTCGATCTGGCGGATCAACGATCCTCGCCAGTCGACCACCGTCCCACAGACATCAAAGAGAAGCGCTTCCATCATGTCGCGCGGTACCTGTTTCCCCCCGCACTTGTCCCTACCGGGGCGGTTCGGCCCCTTCTCGTTGTCGGAGCGTACTCAGTCGGTTGCGAGGAATTCGTTGTACTTCGTTTCGATGATCCCCCGAACTTGGTCACGGAGGTCTCCGATATCGGTCAGGTCGAGACCCTCGGTGGGGATCGGCTCGTCGATGACGACCTTGGCGTCGTGCGGGTAGACGAGCTTCGATCCCGGAGGCCAGGCTTCCCAGGTGCCGTGGATCGTCACCGGCACCACGGGGAGTCCCATCATGATGGCGATGCGGAAGGCGCCCTTCTTGAACGGCGCCAAGTCCTTTCCCCGGGCCCGGGTGCCCTCGGCGAAGATGATCAGCGAGTAGCCACGCTCCTTGGCGCGGGCGACACCCTCGTTGATGGCCTGATAGGTGGAAGGTCCGGCGCCCCGATCGATCTTGACGATGCCGCCGATCTTGAGTGCCTGGGCGAAGACCGGGATCCGGTAGACCTCCTTCTTGGCGAGGTACCGGATCGGTACCGGGATCGCCAGGAACATGGCCGGGATGTCCAGATTCGAGAGGTGATTGGCCAAGAAGACGTACTGCCGGCCGGGTTCGATGTGCTCCCGCCCTTCCACCTCGAGTTTCACCGGCGGGATCGAGAGGAACAACCTGCTCCACAGGCGAATGGTGGCCTCGGCGAGGCGGTGCTGCCTGAGCAGTATCAGCACGATGAAGACGGCCGAGATGAAGATCGTGAACAGCAGGAAGGTTGGAACCGCCACCGCCATCTTCAGTGCGAGGAGAGCCTTGCGGACCATGGCTCGCTAGCGTAGCCCGACACCCAGGGGAGTGGCGATGCGTCGGATGAGCCATGACGTCGCGAGAAGAATCGCCCTCGCCGCGCAGGGTTTCGCCGATCGGCGCCCGGCGGGCCGTGTCGACCGGCGCCACTTCCGCCGGGTGTTCCACCGGACGGGCTTGCTCCAGCTCGACTCTGTGAACGTGCTGGCCCGCTCCCATTACCTCACCATGTTCGCCCGGCTCGGGCCGTACGACCGGGCAGCCCTCGACGAATACACGGCCCGCAGCGGCGAGATCTTCGAGTACTGGGGCCACGAGGCGTCGCTGCTGCCGGTGGAGCAGCACCGGCTGCTCCAGTGGCGCATGGACGAACGGGAACCCTGGCACAGCATCCAGGACGTCTTGAGAGAGCATCCCGACTACGTCGACCGCGTCTACGACGAGATCGCCGAGCACGGGCCACGCACCGTCGGCGAGCTGGCCGACCCCGGGGCCCGCAGCGGTCCTTGGTGGGGGCACAACAAGGGGAAGATCGCCCTCGAATGGCTCTTCACAAAAGGGAAGCTCACCGCCTACCGCAACGCCAACTTCGCCCGCATCTACGACCTTCCGGAGGGGGTCATCGCCCCCGAGCATCTCGACGGCCCGATCCCCGACCGTGAGACCGCTCACCGGGAGCTGCTGCTCCTGGCCGCCCGTCACCACGGCATCGGCACCGTCTCCGATCTCGCCGACTACTACCGCCTCCATGTCCCCACCGTCCGTGACATGGTGCAGGAGCTGACGGCCGGCGGGCATCTGGTCGAGGTCGAGGTCCACGGCTGGCGTGAGCCCGCTTTCCTGCATCCCGAAGCCCGGCGGCCTCACAGGGTGCAGGGAGCGGCGCTGCTGAGCCCATTCGACTCGCTGATCTGGAACAGGGACCGCACCGAGCGCATCTTCGCGATGCGCTACCGCATCGAGGTCTACGTTCCAAGGCCCGACCGGGTCCACGGCTACTACGTGCTGCCGTTCCTGCTCGACGGGCGGCTCGTCGCCCGAGTGGACCTCAAGGCGGATCGCAAACAGGGCGCTCTGCTGGTGCGGGCCGCCCACCTGGAACCCGGCGCCGACGAGCCACGGGTCGCCGGGGCGCTCGCCGACGAGGCCCACACCATGGCTGGGTGGCTGGATCTGGGGGAGGTGAAGGTCGCCGACCGAGGCAACCTGGCGGCGGCGCTGCGTCAAGCCGTTCGTTGAGAACCGCACCGCGTCCTGCCGAATCGCCCCCAAAACGGCAGCCCCGGCCCGCTATCGTCAACGGAGCGGGGACGACACGATGGAGGACAGCGCCACATGATCGACTTCCGGGATCGAGTTGCCGTGGTCACCGGCGCCGGCGGAGGCCTCGGCAAGCAGCACGCTCTTCTGCTCGCCGAGCGGGGCGCGGCGGTGATCGTCAACGACGTCGGGGGGTCGGTGCACGGCGAGGGCGCCAGTAGCGAATCGGCCGATGCCGTCGTCGCTGAGATCGAAGCGGCCGGCGGCGTCGCAGTGGCGGACCACTCGTCCGTCTCCGATCCTGACGACGCCGCCTCCATGATCCAGGCCACGATCGACCGCTTCGGCCGCCTCGACATCCTCGTCAACAACGCCGGCATCCTGCGGGACCGGTCCTTCGCCAAGCTCGAGCTGGACGATCTCCACGCCGTGCTCGACGTGCACCTGCGCGGCGCCTTCTACGTCACCCGCCCCGCCTTTGCCCACATGAAGCAGCAGGGCTACGGGCGCATCGTCTTCACCACCAGCGCCAGCGGCCTGCTCGGCAACTTCGGGCAGGCCAACTACGGGGCCGCCAAGATGGGGCTGGTGGGGCTCATGAACGTGCTGAAGCTCGAAGGTGCCGGTCACGGCATCAAGGCGAACGCGGTGGCGCCCATCGCCCACACCCGCATGACCGCCGGGGTTTTCGGCGATGCCCTCAGCGGTCTCGCCCCCGAGCTGGTGTCGCCCATCGTCGCCTACCTCGCCTCGGAGGAATGCGAGGTATCGGGCGAGATCTGGTCCGCCGGCGGGGGATCGGTGAGCCGCTACTTCGTTGGCCTCACCGACGGCTACTTCAAGCACCCAAAGGAGGGTCCGCTCACCGCCGAAGACATCGCCGCCAATCTCGACGACATTCGCTCCGAGGACGGGTACGTGGTGCCCTACTCGATCCAGGACGAGTTCGCCAAGCTCGGACCCCGGCTGCTCAGGTGACCGGAGAGCAGCAGCCCCCGTTTGGAGCGTCGAAGGCCGAGTGGCGGGAGTGGGCGCGGGGGCGCCGTGCCACCATCGACTGGCCTGGGATCTCGGCAGCCATCGTCGAGGTGCTCACCTCGTGGGAGCCGCTGGCGGCGGCGAGATCGACGCTGATCTACCTGCCGCTGCCGGACGAGGTGGATCTCAGCCCGCTGCGCACGGCCGAACTGGACACCCGCCTCCTCGTGACCCGGACTCCCGACCGGGGAGGGGAACTCACCGTACACGACCTCGACGGGCCACTTCAGGTGCACCGCCTCGGGTTTCTCCAACCCCATCCGATGACTCCCCAGGTGGATCCCGAGGAGATCGACTTGTTCCTGCTTCCGGGGCTCGCCTTCGACTTGTGGGGGAATCGGCTCGGCCGCGGTGCCGGCTACTTCGACCTGCTGCTGCGCCGTTGCCGGCACGATGCGGTGCGAGTCGGCGTCGTTCCCACCGACCTGGTGGTCGATCAACTCCCGGTCGACCCCCACGACGTGCGAGTCGGTGCGCTCGTCACCGAGGAAGGTGTGGTGGCGGTGGCGCCCGACTCCGATCAGTCTCGAACGACCCGGTAGCCGGCCCGGGCCAGCGCCTCGACTGACTGGCTCAGCTCACCTTCGGGGACGAGAACCAGATCGGTGTCGTAGGTCGAGACGGCGAAGATGCTCGCCTCGACGCTTGCCAGCGTCTCGGTGATGCGCGCCAGCACGCCGACGAGGCCGAAGTCGAGCGGTCCGGTCACCTGTAACGCCCGCCACCGTCGGGCAGCGGTGACGTCCTCGGGTACCGCCTCGTCGTCGCAGAGTATGGACAGCTCGGTCGGGGTGCGAGTGATCGACGTGATTGCCCCCGTCCATGCCCAGGCGGGCACGTCGTCGGTAGGGCCGAGGCGGGCGACGGCAAGTCGCCCGGGGAGCACTCTGAGGCGGACCGGGGGCGTCATGTCGTGAGGATAGACATTCGTTTGCGCGCCTCGAAGGCCATTGCCGGTTACGATTCCCAGTGCGGACGTCTCTTGCCAACCGCCCCGGCCCGGCCGGTGTGCCGCCGGGCCCGACAGATGGAGGGACGAAGCCATGGCGAAGTGGAGTGATGCGACCGCTCTGGTGGTCGTCGACGTGCAGGTTGGATTCGGCGACGAGGACTATTGGGGGGCACGCAGCAACCCGGTCTCGGAGGCGAACATCGAGAAGCTGCTGGTTGCGTGGCGGGACCAGGCATGGCCGATCGTCTACGTCAGGCACGATTCGCAGGAGGTGGAATCGCCGCTGCGAGTGGGCACTCCGGGCAATGAGCTCATGCCCTTTGTCAGGGCGATCGAGCCCGATCTCCTTGTTTCGAAGTCTGTGCACTCGGCGTTCCTCGGTGAGCCTGACCTCCACGGCTGGCTCATCGATCATGCCATTCGGAGTGTTGCGATCTGTGGCATCCAGACCAACATCTGCTGCGAGACGACCGCACGAGATGCGAGTGACCTGGGCTACTCGGTGCTGTTCATCCTCGACGCAACTCACACCTTCGACATTGTCAGTTCCAGCTCGGGCAAGGTTTACCGGGCCCGGGAGCTTGGCCGGTATACGGCGGTCAACATTTCGTCTTCTTTTGGGAGGGTCGTCTACGCGGCGGAGTTGCTCGGCGGCGTCGACGAGTAGCGGGGCGTTGGATCCCCCTCGGCTCACTTTGTGCGCCGGCCTTCTCTGGGCCGGTCTTTCACCCTCCCTGTGTCGCAGGGAGGGTCGGCGAGGGCCGTAGGCCCGAGTCGGGGAGGGTCACGGTGGGCGCTGCTTGCCGCACCTCCCTCGGCGCCGCCTTCTGTGGTGGCGCTTCGCCGGTCCCCCCTGCAGACAGGGGGGACGAGAGGAGGGTGGCGATGCCCGGGATCGGTTCCTCTACTCTTCGCACTGATGAGACCGAGCTGGGACGATTATTTCCTGAGCCTGGTCGACCAGGTGGCCACCCGTGCTACCTGCGACCGGGGCAAGAGCGGGTGCGTCGTCGTGCGCGACAAACGCATCATCT
>CAZMSN010000085.1:0-5202 GCA_964569015.1 uncultured Acidimicrobiaceae bacterium
GCCGCGATCGCCCGAGCCCAGCCCGGAGCCCGATTGATCGTGGCCTGGCCGTACAGGATCGGCGACAGATAGAGCCACATCCTTGTCAGGTAGGGGACGAGGTTGTTCAGGTCCCGGAACGGTACGGCGAGGCGCGCCACCACCATCGACAGACCGAGGTTGAACACGAGGTGGATCGCCACCGCCGGAATCAACCACACGATCGAGAACCCGGGCCACCTCCCGTACACGGGGCCGACGATGAGGAAGAACGCCATGATCGAGGTGAGGAACCCGACGAAGCCCTCGACGAGGGCGGCGATGGGGAGCACCACCCGGGGGAAGTGCAGGTTGGCCAGCAGCGAGGTGTTGCCGACGATGCTGTTGACGCCGCCGGTCATCGAGGACTGCGTGAAGTAGAACGGGAACATGCCCGAGAGCAGGTAGATCAGGAACGGGCCACCGTAGTCGCTGGGATCGCGATCGAACAGCAACCCGAACACGAACCAGTAGACGGCGCCGAGCAGTATCGGGTTCAGCACCCACCACAGCAGCCCGAGCGCCGTCGAGGCGTTGCGTGCTTTGAGGTTGCCCATGGCGAGATACCAGACAAACTCGCGACGGCCCCATAGATCCTGGAGGTAGTCGCGTGACACGGAGAAGCGGCGTTTCACGGCGAGAGTGAGTGAGGCCATAGCTGCCGGAGTATAGGAGTACCCTCCCGATCGTAGAATGCCGGACGAGCCATCCGCACACCCCCGAAGGGCGCACACATGAAGCTCGCTGTCGTCGGCACCGGCTACGTTGGACTCGTGACCGGCTCCTGCCTGGCGGAGCTGGGCCACAACGTCACCTGCGTCGACATCGACGCGACGAAGATCGGCGAGCTCAACGACGGCGTGGTGTCGATCTTCGAGCCGGGCCTCACCGACCTCGTCGAGCGGGGCCGCCGCGCCGGACGGCTTCGGTTCACGACCGACCTGGGTGAGGCCATGCCCGGGAGCAGCGCCGTGTTCATCGCCGTGGGCACGCCCTCGGACTCCTCCGGCCGGGCCGATCTGAGCCAGGTCACCGAGGCGGCGGACGGGATCGCCGAGCTCATGGACCCTGGGACGCTCGTCGTCGTGAAGTCGACCGTCCCGGTGGGAACGACGAGGCATGTGGCGGACCAGATCCACCAGACCCGGCCGGGCGTCGACTTCGAGATCGGCGCCAACCCCGAGTTCCTCCGTCAGGGCGTGGCGGTCACCGATTTCATGCACCCCGACCGGCTCGTCATCGGCACCGCGACCGAGGCCGCCGAGGAGCTGCTGCGCCACATCTACCAACCCCTCATCGGCGCCGGGGTGACGACGCTCTTCGTGGGCATCGAGACGGCTGAGCTGATCAAGTACGCCTCCAACTCCTTCCTCGCTATCAAGCTGTCCTTCGTCAACGAGGTCGCCGACCTCTGCGAAGCGGCCGGGGCGAACATCGACGAGGTCGCAAACGGCATGGGCCTCGATACCCGCATCACGCATCGATTCCTCTCCGCCGGTCCCGGTTTCGGCGGTTCGTGCCTCCCGAAGGACACCCAGGCTCTCCTCCACACCTCACAGGTCCTGGGCGCCCCGAGCCGTGTCGTCGCCGCCGCCGTCGACGCCAATCGTGACCGCAAGCGCCGCATGGCGAACAAGATCGCCGCCGCTGCAGGCGGATCGGTCCAAGGCAAGACCATCGCCGTCCTCGGGCTGGCGTTCAAGGCCAACACCGACGATCTCCGTGAGAGCCCCGCCATCGCCATCGTGCGCTCGCTGATCGGGCTTGGGGCGACCATCCGCGCCTACGACCCGGAGGCCGTCGACAACGCTCGCGTCGAACTGCCCACCATCGAGTATGCGGCGGACGCGTACGAGGCCATCGACGGAGCCGATCTCCTGGTCATCGTCACCGAGTGGCCCGAGTTCGCCACCCTCGATCTGTCTCGGGTCTACACATCGATGGCCTCGCCCGTGATCGTCGATCTGCGCAATCTCTACAACCCCTCTGACATGACCGAGCTGGGATTCGCCTATCACTCGATCGGCCGTCCCCCGGTGGATCTTCCCGATGACTCGCCCTGAGACGGCGGCGACGGTGACCGGGGCGCCGGCGTTGCGATCCGGCGGCTCGCCAAACCGTGTCCGATGCGGGAGAATCGGCGTCCTGTATGGCTGATCGCTATCTCTTCATCATCTTCGGCGCACTCGGCGACCTCGCCCGGCACAAGCTGCTCCCCTCTCTTCATCGCGTCATCAGCGAGAGCGATACGGGTGGGGAGCCGATCCTGCTCGGTGTCGCCAGCCGGGAACTCGACGACGAGGGGTACCGGCGTTGGGCCCAAGGGGCGTTGGAGGACGCCGGCGTGGCCGAGTGTGCGAAGTGGTGCGACGAGCACGTCTACTACCAGCAGGTCGGTCGCCAGCCCACCACCCTGGGATCGCTGTCGGACAAGATCGCGGCCATCGAGGCCGACCACCACCTCCCGGGGAACCGGGTCCTCTACCTCGCCCTGCCTCCTCCGGTGGCTCCCGGCATCGTGACGTCGCTGAGCAAGGCCGGGCTCAATCGCAGTCCGGGATGGACTCGTCTGGTGATCGAGAAACCTTTCGGCCACGATCTCGATTCGGCGCACGAGCTCAACGACCTCATCCACCGCAACTTCGAAGAGCACCAGGTCTACCGCATCGACCACTATCTCGGAAAGGAGACGGTCCGGAACCTGCTGGTCTTCCGCTTCGCCAATCTCCTGTTCGAGGCGAACTGGAGCCGTGACCGCATCGAGGCCGTCGAGATCACGGTCGCGGAATCGAAAGGCATCGGCAGTCGGGCCAACTACTACGAGAGCGCAGGCGTCGTGCGCGACATGGTGCAGAACCACCTCACCCAGCTCCTCACATTGGTCGCCATGGAGGCGCCGAGCTCTCTGAAACCCGAAGCGATCCGCAATGCCAAGGTGCAGGTTCTCGACGCGATCCGCCCCATCGACCCCGATCAAGTCACCTTCGGCCAGTACGTTGCGGGAACCATCGACGGGGAACCCGTCTGCGGCTACCTCGATGAGGAGGGGATTCCGGGCTCTTCGAAGACGCCGACGTTCGTGAACCTGAAGCTGGAGATCGACAACTGGCGATGGCAGGGCGTGCCGTTCTACCTGCGCACCGGAAAGCGCCTGCCACAGAAGGCGACGCACATCGCGATTCATTTCCGCCGACCACCCGTCTGCCTGTTTGACGGCATGAGCGACGCGCGTAATCAGCACCAGAACGTGATCGTGTTGATCCTCCAGCCCAACGAGGGATTCGAGGTCCACTTCGACGTCAAGGCACCGGGTGAATCCCTCGGCCTGGTCGCAAAGCAGCTTCGCTTCCTGTACTCCGAGGAGTTCACCGACCTGCCCGACGCCTACCAGACACTGATCGTCGACATCATCGAAGGCGACCAGACCTTGTTCGTCAGAGCGGACGAGGTGGAGGCGTCGTGGCGGCTCTACCAACCGCTCCTCGACAGTGCGCTTGCACCTCTGGCGTATGCCGCAGGGACGTGGGGACCGCACGGTGCCGGGCCCATCGTCGCGTTCTGAGCCGACCGTGCCGGCGCCATAGTCCCTGACCGCCTCGGCGATCAAGATTCCTCCGCCAAATGACGACGATGCTCTCGTGGGGCGCGGGGCCGTCCCCGGCCTTGATCGGCCGCAAGCTCCCGCACCGTCTGCCGGAACGAACCGAGGAGCACCGTGAGAACCCGAACTCGGACGGGGCAGCTGATCATCCTCGCCCTCAGCGCCCTTGCGCTCCTGCTCCCGGCCCCGGCGGGCGCCGACGACGACCCCACCACGACCTGGATCCCCCGGGGCGACGACTACGGCGCGACCGTGGTCGAGCCGTCCGCCACCAACGTGGCCGCCCTCTCGGTCACCCCGGACTCCGACCCTCACGGCCTGGTGCCACAGGCCGCGTTCGTGCAGCGCTACTCGCTCGGCACCGATCACTTCGAGGTGTGGCTCTGCGGAGACACCGGCCTCACCCACGCTCAGGTGATCACCGAGTTGGAGGCCGAGACCGTCCCCTACTACGACGCCCTCTCCGCGGGTCGCTACCACCTCGACTTCACGGCGGTCGGCTCTATCGCCGACTCCACCGGTGACTGTGTGGACGCCGTGAAGGCCGCCAGCGGGGGAACGTTCGAGGCCGCACTCATCATCAGTGACAACAACAACGACCCCCGCGCCGGCTACGCCACCCCCGGCCTCATCGGCTACACGGCCGCGCAAAGTGCCTCGATCGCCGCCACCTTCCCGGAGAACGAGCGGTATGCCGTCGTCCACTCCGACTGGATCATGGGCCATCCCACCGTGGTGACACACGAGCTGGGGCACACGCTGCACTGGCCTCACTCCAATTCCGGGCTGAACGAGTACGACAACCCGATCGACGTGATGAGCGGCAATCTCACCGCGAGCGGCTACACGAACACGGAGCCGTATGCCACCTTGGCGTTCAACCGCCACCAATCGGGCTGGATCGATACCGGCGACGTGGCCGTCAACACGGGAACGTACGCCGAGATCACCCTCCAGCCCTACGACACCGCCGGCACTCAGATGCTCGTCATCCCCACCTCCGCTCCGGGCCTCTTCTACACATTGGGGACCCGCGTCGCCTCCTCCGGAGATCCGTTCCCCGCCTCCTGGACGGGTGTCGAGGTCTACCTGATCGACCACGACTGCGGCATCGACGGGTTCGGGGGCGTCTGCCCCGGCATCTTCCGCTCCCAGACCATGCAGCCGCCCAATCCGTACACCGTCGATCACGTGCTGCAGGTGGGCGAGTCGATCACGCTCAACGGCGTCACCGTGGAGGTCACCGGCCGCGCCGGAGACGGCTTCACCCTCGCCGTGGGTGAGAGCGGAACCGGGCTGCCGTTCATCGACATCGCCTCCAGCCAGTTCGTTGGCGACATCGTCTGGCTCGCCGACAACGGCATCACCAAGGGCTGCAACCCGCCCGCCAACGACCGCTTCTGCCCCACCCAGGCGGTGACCCGGGGCCAGATGGCGGCGTTCCTGGTGCGTTTCCTGGGCCTGACCGCGGTGGACGACGGCGTCGGTTTCGTCGACGACGACGGCTCGGTGTTCGAGACCGACATCGAGAAGCTGGCGACCGCCGGCATCACCAAGGGCTGCAACCCGCCCACCAACGACCG
>CAZMSN010000086.1:0-5130 GCA_964569015.1 uncultured Acidimicrobiaceae bacterium
CCGCATCGAACTGGTGTGGGACGGCGGCATCGCCTCCATCGGGGGCACGGTGCGCTGTGACGAGGTACGACAGCTCGACATTTGAGTGGCAGGCTGCTCAGTGGCAGACACCGCTTCCCGCATCACGCTCGATGCCGTCGACGTCGACGAACCGGTAGGTGTAGGAGCCGTCGCCGAGCCTGAGTTCGAGGACACCGTGGTAGTCGTCGAAGCCGTACTCGCTGCCGGGCCGGGTCGGATCGAGGGTTCGCAGCGGCGCGCCCCCGGTCCCGACCACGAAGGAGCGGATACCGGATTCGACGTCGACGGTGCCGTCGGCCGCCATCGGAGCGAAGCGCTCGTAATCGTGATCGTGACCGGCGAGAGCCACGTCGACGCCGTGCTCGTAGAGCGCTTCCCACAGCGGCTCGACCGCGTCGGCGTCGCCGTGTGACCCGGAGCTGAATCGTGGGTGGTGCATGTACACCACGCTGCACGCAGCCGGATGCGCCGCCAGCTCCGCACGGAGCCACTGCTCCTGGGGTGAGCCGGCATCGCAGCCACCGATCGCGTCACAGTTGCTGTTGAGCACGATCACACGCCAGGAACTGAAGGTGTAGGCGTACCAGCCTTCGCCGGGCTCGCCGGCTGCACTCCCGAAGTAGTCGAAGTAGCCGGTGGCATCCTCGGTTCTGTAGTCGTGATTGCCGGCTGCCGGTCTGGTGCGTGCCTTCTGGCGGCCCCAGACGGGGTCGTAGCACTCCTCGTACTCCCACGGAGCCCCGTCGACCTGCACGACATCGCCGAGGACGGCCACGACGCCGTCCTCGTCCTCGAAGATCTCGTCGACGAGGAGGCCCACCTGATCGTCCGTGTCGAGGTCACAAAGTGCGATGTCGCCGGCTGCCACCATCAGGTTGCCGCTGAGGGCGGGAGGCCTCCCACTCGCTCGCCAGAGGAAGGCCGCCATCTGGCCGCGGGTGACCGCCTCGTCGGGGCAGAAGTGGGTGTTGGCGGGCGGGTCGCAGCCCATCGTGATGCCGGCGGCGGCGATGCGGTTGATGTCGGCTTCGAAGATCGAGTCGTCGTCGTCGCTGAATCGGTTGGTGTCGCCGCCTTCGGTGAGGCTGAGGGCACGGGTGAGGAAGGCCGCCATCTGGCCGCGGGTGACCGCCTCGTCGGGGCAGAAGTGGGTGTTGGCGGGCGGGTCGCAGCCCATCGTGATGCCGGCGGCGGCGATGCGGTTGATGTCGGCTTCGAAGATCGAGTCGTCGTCGTCGCTGAATCGGTTGGTGTCGCCGCCTTCGGTGAGGCTGAGGGCACGGGTGAGGAAGGCGGCCATCTGGCCGCGGGTGACCGTCTCGTCGGGGCAGAAGTGGGTGTTGGCCGGCGGGTCGCAGCCATGTGTGATGCTCTCGGTGTGCAGCCAGGTGATTGGCGCCTCGAAGACGTGGCCGGCGGGGGCGTCGGAGAACCCGGAATCGGCCTCTGCCGGTCCCCTTGCCACGGTGAGCACGAGGACCGTGCTGATCAGCACGACGAAGAGCCTTCGGTTGGGGTATCGACCCACCATGTGGCTCTCCTCCGATCGGGATTTGACCAACCAATCGTACCGGAAGGGGTGTGCGGCAGTCTGCTCACGCTGCCTCGACTTTCCCCTGTCGGAGGCGGCGGGGCCTTCTCCGTAGACTCGCCCGACCGTGGCAACGCGGCCGCTCCTGCCGGCGGTGCAGACGTACCTCGATGAGATCCTGGTGAGCCTCGGAGTCGACGTGGGCGCCGAATTCCGCGACTATCACGTCGAGGCGGCCATCGACCGGATGAGGACAGCATCCGGGAAACGGCTCCGGTCGCCGGGCAGATCTTCGTCGAGTTCGAGTCGTTGGAATGAACGGACAAGCAACCGCACCTGCCTCCTCGGCCAATCTGGGCCCCGGGTTCGATTGCCTGGCGCTGGCGCTCGAGCTTCGCTGCCACGTGTCGGCCGAGATCTCCGACGAGTGGTTGCTCGACGAGTACGACACCGTGGTTCCTCTTCCCGCGGGCGATCTAGTGCACCGAGCAGTGGAGGCCGCCGTGGGACGACCCATGCGGCTCACGATCCACAACGAGGTGCCGCGGACCCGTGGACTCGGCTCCAGCTCGGCGGTGACCACGGCAGCCGCGGCAGCGTCGATGCGTGCCGTCGGCGAGGAGCCGACCTCTCAGCACTTGTTCGAGATTGTGGCCGAGCTGGAGGGGCACGGAGACAACGCCGCCGCCGCGGCTTTCGGGGGCTTGGTGGCAGTGGCGGGCAATCGAGTGCGCCGCATGACCATCGCCCCCGAGCTGATCGTCGTCGTCGGCATTCCGGATCATCACCTCTCGACCCATAAGGCGCGTGCCGCCTTGCCCAAGGTGGTGCGACTCAACGCGGCGGCGCGCAGCGTCGCCAGGATGGCGTTCCTCATCGAGGGGCTTCGCAGCGCAGATCCCGAAGCGCTGGCGGCCGCCGCCGGCGACGAGTTGCACGAATCGCTGAGGGCGTCGCTGTCGCCCGTGACCGGTGAGCTGATGGGTGCCGCCGCCGAGGCCGGGGCCCTGCACACCGCCTGGAGCGGCGCCGGGCCGAGCGCCGTCGCCCTGGTCACCGAGGACACCCGCGACGAGGTGGTGGCGGCCATGGAGAGCGTCGTCGGGGAGGCCGGCGAGGTGCGGGTGTTGCCGGTTGCCGCCGAGGGCTGGAGATAGCGGCCGGGCTCGCCCTATCGGCCTTGGCTCCATTCGACGGCTCGGGCCGCCACGGCGGCGGCGATCTCATCCCGTGACGCCCGGTAGCTGGGGAGATCGCGGCCGTAGGGGTCTTTGATGAGGCGGCCGTCGTGGCGGAGCAGGCGCACCCGTTCGACCAACTCGGGGAAACGTGTGACGATCTGGTCGGCGTGTTGCGGGGTCATGGCGTAGACGAGATCGGGCGGATCGTCGCCCAGGAGGGAGAGAGGTGACGATCGGTGACGAGTCAGGTCGATTCCTACCTCAGCCATGACGGTGACGGTGTCGGAGGTGGCGGGCTCGCCGGCGACGCCCCACGTGCCGGCGGAGGCGAACCGGACTCCCGGAGCGGAGTGACGAGCACGGGCGAAGGCTTCCGCCATGGGTGAGCGGCAGCGATTAGCGGTGCACACGAAGACGACCAGCATGACCACGACGGTAGTGGGGGCGTGGCGCGCCCGCCGGGGGGGCCACGGCGCCGGGGCCGGCTCAGCGAGCCGCCTTGGCCTTCGCCCGGTGCCGGTCCACGAGGGTGACGGCGGCCGTCACCACCAGGGCGGCGCCCACGATCGCGACCGCCGCCAGCATGTTCTCCAGCAGATCCGGGACGAACAACAGCACGAGCCCGAGGCCCAGCATCATGGTTCCCGACATGAGCTTGAGCACCCGCCCCTCATGTTCGGACAGTTTGCGGGAGCCGAGCGTCCGTACGAACACTCCGACGATGACGAGCAGCGGGATGACATACACCACGTTGTAAAGGCCGAGGTAGCCGTAGTAGGCAGGCGTCGACAGGTCGTTGAGGGTGAGGACGCGGGTGAAGACGAGCGGGAACCCGGCGGTGCAGAGCAGCTCGTAGCTGTTGGCGGCGACGGCGAGCGCCACCGTGCCGGCGATCACCGGAACCAGCGAATCGGCGGTGGTGAGGCGGCGCATGCGTGCGAAGAGCCCGGGTTTGGCCTCGTCGGGCATCGACAGCGACAGGCCGCGGCCAGGGAGGTAGTAATCCTTGATGTTGAGCACCGCCAGCACGACGGCGATGGCTCCGGCAATCGCCGTCACCGTTCGCAGCTTGCCGGTGACGAGAAAGACGTTGAGCCAAGCCGCCATGAACGCGAAGTACATGACGCCGGAGAAGAGGATGAAGATGCCGCCCACGAGCGCCATGCGCCATCGGCTGCGAGCGTGCACCAGCAGGCTGAGCAGGAACAGCAGCACGAAGAAGGCACACGGGTTGAAAGCGTCAAGGCCGGCGACGAAGAGGGTGAACAGGGGGAGGGACACGGCATCGGCGTCGATGTCGCCGAGCACCGGCAGCGTCAGGTTCTCGTCATCGGCGGCAGTGGTCGTCGTCTCCGACGGGTCGGGGCCGATCCTGTCCCAGCACGCCGTGAGCTTCTCTTCGAGGGGGACGCCGCTGTTCTCTACGTCCCCGTAGCCCACCGACAGCTGCTCGCAGAAGAAGAACTGGGGGACGTACGGCGAGTACTGAGCGATGTCGTCCTCGAGAGCGTAGATGAGGTCGATTTCCTCGTCCGTGGCCGCTTGGCCGCTGATGCGGGTCACTTCGAGCCAGTCGTAGGTCTCCTCCAGGTAGTCGAGGAAGAGCTCAGCCGCGGCGCAGTGGGGGCAGGTCTCCGAGTAGAGGAAGTAGAGAGCCACCGAAGGGTCTCCCTCAGCCGTTCCCGGGTACCACAGCTCCGTGGGGTCTGCGGTTGAGGCGCTCTGGGCGACGACGGCCCCGGCGTCAGGCGAGGTCTCGGTGGCCGCGGCTTCGCTGCCTCCGAGAATCGTAGCCGCCAGCAGCGCCAAACCGACCGCGGCGAGGCGGGTGGGCCACCTGGCGAAGAACCTGGTACGCACTGGATCGATACCTTGCTGTTGGCAGCCTGGCATCCTCCCACGGGTTGGGGCGAAGGCAAAGTCCACGGTTACAGTTTGTCTCTCAGCCCCGACTCGATAAGGGAGCCTGCATGCAGCCGGCGATCAGCGTGGAGCATCTCGAGAAGCGCTACGGAGATCTGGTTGCGGTCGCAGACGTCTCCTTCGAAGTCGCCGAGGGTGAGATCTTCGGCATTCTCGGACCGAACGGCGCCGGGAAGACCACCATCGTCGAATGCCTCCAGGGCCTCCGTGCCGCCGACGGCGGGAAGATGAGCGTGCTGGGCCTCGACCCGCAGCGCGAAGCCGAGCATCTGCGACGCCGCATCGGCTCGCAGCTCCAGGAGTCCGCCCTCCCGGAGCGGATCAAGGTGTGGGAGGCGCTCGACCTCTTCTCCTCGATCAGTGCCGGCGGCCGTGACTGGCTGGAGGTGATGATCGAATGGGGACTCGCCGAGAAGCGGTCCACCCCCTTCGGCGAGCTCTCCGGCGGCCAGCAGCAGCGCCTCTTCGTGGCCC
>CAZMSN010000087.1:0-4670 GCA_964569015.1 uncultured Acidimicrobiaceae bacterium
ACCTCCGCGGACTCGGCCTCAGACTCGGCCTCAGACTCGGCCTCAGCCTCAGGCTCGGCAACCTCGGACTCAACCTCCGCGGACTCGGCCTCAGACTCGGCCTCAGCCGACTCAGCCTCCGGCTCGGCAACCTCGGACTCAACCTCCGCGGACTCGGCCTCGGACTCGGCCTCGACCCCCGTATCCGCCTTCGCTGCAACCTCGTCGGCGGCATCCGGGACGTCAGCCGCAGGCTCGTCGGTAGACGCCTCGGCCACCGGGGCCTCGATCGCGGCATCAGAGGCCTCGGTTACCACGGTCTCGGCTGCCAGCGTCTCGTCCGCGACGTCACGTGCCTCTTCGAACTCGTCCTTGGCCTCTGCAGTGCTGATGCGCTTGCCGCCACCGGCCTCGATGATGCGCCGGCCACCCTCGCGGCGCTTGCCGCCACCGGCCTCCACCATGCGCTTGCCGCCACCAGCCTCGATGAGTCGGCGCCCCGCGCCCGTGCCGGCGGCCTGTTCGGCGCGCGACTTGGCGGGTGCCCTGCGGCGCTTGGCCGGGCCGCCTGCAGCGAGTCGAGCTTCGGCGGCGATCTTCTCGCGGCTCGACTGCAGCGAGGGCAACACGTCACCCTTGTAGACCCAGACCTTGACACCGATGGCCCCGACCGTGGTCTTGGCGGTGGACTGACCGAAGTCGATGTCGGCGCGCAGCGTGTGGAGCGGCACCCGCCCCTCCAGGTACCACTCGCGCCGGCCCATGTCTGCCCCGCCGAGCCGGCCCGAGGCCTGGACACGAACGCCCTCGGCCCCGGCCTTCAGCGCGGTCGAGACCGCACGTTTCATGGCGCGACGGAACGACACCCGACCTTCGAGCTGGTCGGCGACACTGCGCGAGAGCAGCTTGGCGTCGAGCTCCGGGTTCTGGACCTCGATGACGTTGAACTTGACCATACGATTCGTCAGCGATTCCAGGCCGCTGCGGAGACGCTCCGCCTCGGAGCCAGCCCGGCCGATGACGACGCCCGGGCGGGCAGTGTGCACGTCGACCTGCACCTTCTTGTCGCCGATCCGCTCGATGTCAACGCGAGAGACGGCGCCGCGAGTGAGCTCGCCGTGCAGGTAGCGCCGTATCTGGTTGTCCTCGTTGACCTGATCCGCGTAGTCCTTGTCGCTGTACCAGCGCGACTTCCAATCCGTCACGATGCCGAGGCGAAGCCCGTAGGGGTGCATCTTCTGGCCCATCAGGAATCCTCCTCGGACTCGTGCTCGTCGGCCACCACGATGGTGATGTGGCTGGTGCGCTTGTTGATGCGGGTGGCGCGACCGCGTGCTCGAGGCCGCCATCGCTTGAGCGTGGGCCCCTCGTCGGCATAGGCCTCGGCGACGAACAGCTCATCGGCGTCGAGAGCGAGGTTGTGCTCGGCATTGGCGACCGCCGAGTCGAGCACCTTGCGAATCGTGGGAGCCGAACGGCGATTGGTGAACTTCAGGACGCCACGCGCCTGCTCGACGGGAAGACCCCGGACGAGATCGAGCACGCGCCGCACCTTGTAGGGCGACTGCCGTACGTACTTGGCCTGGGCTCGCGTCCTCATCGCTTCCTCACCGATCTCTCGCCGGCGTGGCCTCGGAACGTCCGCGTCGGAGCGAACTCCCCGAGCTTGTGACCGACCATCGACTCGCTGACGTACACCGGGACGTGCCTGTGGCCGTCATGCACTGCGATGGTGTGGCCCACCATCTCCGGAATGATCGTCGAGCGACGACTCCAGGTGCGTATGACCTTCTTCTCGCCCTTCGTGTTCGCCGCCTCGATCTTGCGGATGAGGTGGTCGTCAACAAACGGTCCTTTTCGCAGGCTCCGTGCCATCGGCTACCTCCGACCCTTCTTCGAACGGCGGCGAACGATGAGCTTGTCACTCGCCTTGTTTGCCTTACGGGTGCGCCCTTCCGGCTTGCCCCACGGGCTCACCGGGTGCCGCCCTCCCGAGCTGCGGCCCTCGCCGCCGCCCAGCGGATGGTCGACCGGGTTCATGGCGACACCGCGAGTCTGGGGCCGCTTGCCCTTCCAGCGGCTCCTTCCCGCCTTGCCGACCTTCACCAGCTCCGCCTCGGTGTTGCCGACCTGCCCGACGGTGGCCCGACAGTCCAGCAGCACCTGCCGCACCTCTCCCGACGGGAGCCGCAGCAGGGCGAGGTCGCCCTCCTTGGACATGAGCTGGATGGCGGTGCCTGCGGCACGGCCCATCTTGGCCCCGCCGCCCGGGCGCAGCTCTACGGCATGCACGACGGTGCCGGTCGGGATGTTGCGCAACGGAAGGGCGTTGCCTGGGCGGATATCGGCGCT
Organism: uncultured Acidimicrobiaceae bacterium; assembly: GCA_964569015.1. Classification (GTDB taxonomy): domain Bacteria; phylum Actinomycetota; class Acidimicrobiia; order Spongiisociales; family UBA5794; genus CAYQEC01. The sequence goes on from CAZMSN010000087.1 coordinate 2,332, forward strand.
GGAGCCGGACTCGAGGCGGTCGCCCACCGTGATGCCCACCGGCGCCAGGATGTAGCGCTTCTCGCCGTCGACATAGTGCAACAGCGCGATACGGGCGTTGCGATTCGGGTCGTACTCCACCGACGCGACCTTCGCCGCGATCCCGTCCTTGTTGCGACGGAAATCGATGATCCGGTAGCGCCGCTTGTGTCCCCCTCCGCGGTGGCGGGAGGTGACACGGCCATGGGCGTTGCGGCCCGACGATCGCTTCTGCTTCGCCAGGAGGCTCTTCTCCGGCGTCGCCGTGGTGACGGTCTCGAAATCGGAGACAGTCTGGAACCGGCGTCCCGGTGATGTCGGTTTCAGTTTCTTCACGCCCATGGTTTCAAACCTCGAAGATGTCGATCGAATCGCCGATGGCGAGCTTCACCAAGGCACGCTTGGTGCTGCGCCGTTTTCCGACCACCCAGCCCGTGCGCTTTTTCTTGCCGCCACGGTTCAGGGTGTTCACCGACACCACCCGCACGTCGAAGATCGTCTGCACAGCCTGCTTGATCTCGGTTTTGGTGGACCGTGGGTCCACCCTGAAGGTGTACGTGTTGTAGTCCTGGATGAGGTCGTACGATTTCTCCGACACGATCGGCGCCAGGATCACGTCGCGGGGGTCCTTCTTCATGTTGCGTCGCCCTCGCCGTTCGGGTTCTCGTCCACGGCTCCGGCGGCGTGTGCCTCTGTTCCTCGTGGCGCCGATTGCCCGAGCTCGAGGGTGCCGCGACTCATCACCACCGTATCCGCCCACAACACGTCGTAGGTGTTGGCCTGTCCGAGGCTGCTGGCGATGACGCCGTCGATGTTGCGGAACGAGGTGATCGCCACCTTCTCGTGGTCTTCGGTGAGGAGCAGCACCTTGCCGCGTACGCCCATGGCCTCGAGCAGGACCGCGGCGTTCTTGGTCTTCGGCGTCTCCCAGACCTCGAAGGTCTCGACGACCTTGATCTGCCCGGCGGCAGCCCGGGTGGAGAGAGCGCTGCGCAACGCGAGCCTCTTCATCTTCTTGTTGGTCCGCTGGGCGTAGCTGCGCGGCTTGGGACCGTGGGCGACACCGCCACCGGCCCATTGAGGCGACCGGCTCGAGCCTTGGCGGGCGCGGCCCAGGCCCTTCTGGCGCCACGGCTTGCGTCCGCCGCCACGCACCTCGGACCGGGTCTTGGTGGAGGCCGTCCCGGCCCGAGCCGCAGCCAGCTGGGCGGTGACGACCTGATGCATCACAGGCACGTTCGGCTCGATGCCGAAGATCTCCGCCGACAGCTCGACGTCGCCCGTGCGGCTGCCGTCGGCGGTGTACAGCTCAGCGAGCAGCTTCTCAGCCACGGCCCTTCACCGCCCCTCTGATCGCGACCAATGCGCCCTTGGCTCCCGGCACGGCGCCGCGGACCATCAGCAGATGGCGCTCAGCGTCGATCTTGACGATGTCGAGGCTCAGCACAGTGCGCTGCTCGCCGCCCATGCGCCCCGGGAGCCGCTTGCCCTTGAACACGCGTGCCGGCGTGGCACACGCTCCGATCGATCCAGGTGCCCGGTGGACCTTGTGGGCGCCGTGGGAAGCACCCTGCCCCTTGAAGTTGTGGCGCTTCATCACACCGGCGAACCCCTTGCCCTTCGTGACCCCGGTGACGTCGGCCTTCTGCCCCTCTTCGAACATCTCGGAGATGGTGATCTCCTGACCGATCTCATACTCCGCCGGGTCGTCGACCCTCACCTCGAGGAGGTGCTTGGTGGGAGCGACCCCGGACCGAGCGAAATGGCCGGCGGCGGGGCGCACCACATGACGTGAGGCGAGTTCCTTGAACGCGATCTGGACGGCCGCGTAACCGTCGGTCTCAGGTCGCTTGATCTGCGTGATGTGGACAGGCCCAGCCTTGATGACGGTCACCGGAATCGCCCGAGACTCCTCGTCGAAGATCTGGGTCATGCCCAACTTCTCGCCCAGGATCGTCCTCACGTCTTGATCTCCACTTCCACCCCTGCCGGGAGATCGAGCCGCATCAGCGAGTCGACCGTTTTCGGGGTCGGATCGAGGATGTCGATGAGCCGCTTGTGGATGCGGATCTCGAAGTGCTCGCGGCTGGTCTTGTCGACGTGTGGCCCACGGATCACGCAGTAGCGATGAATCCGGGTCGGCAGGGGCACCGGACCCTTGATCTTCGCCTGCGTGCGGATCACCGTCTCGGCGATCTTGCGCGCGGACTCATCGACCACAGAGTGGTCGTACGCCTTCAGGCGAATCCTGATCCGATGCTCGTTTGCCATGTGGTGTCCTCGTTACTTCAGGATCTTGATGACCCGGCCGGCACCCACCG
>CAZMSN010000088.1:0-4605 GCA_964569015.1 uncultured Acidimicrobiaceae bacterium
TGGTGCACTTCCCCGCCGGATGCGTCGCCGCCACCCGTGACGACCACACCTGGCGGCAAGGCTCGGTCCGGGTAGGACGGGAGGAGATACACAGCACGACCGGCGCCGGCGACGCGTTCGCCGCCGGGGTCATCTTCGGGATGCACGACGGATGGCCGGTTGAGGAGTGTTTGCGTCTTGGTGTGGCGTCCGCAGCGGCAAGCATCCGCAGCCCGCACACCTCGGCCGGCATCAAGCCGGCAGATCTGTGTATCGCCGACGCAGACCAGGCCGGCTATCGCGCCACCCATGAGGCGGGTGGCGGAAGCCTCTAGCCGGACAGCGCGCGGATTCCCTGCTCCCCTTCCGTAAGCATTCTCCTCACCAACACGCGTTGGCGCATCGGACTATTCGGCGCGGATTTCTTTGCCCTGGAAAGGGTTGCCGAACAGTGGTGCCAATACGCAGACATCGAACACGCCGGCCAGCAAGGGCACCGCGCCCACAACGGCCACGATGACCCCGATCGCGCCTCCGAGTCCCCAGATACCCCACACAATCAACGCGATGCCGGCGACGACGCGGACCAGGCGACCGCTCACCGAAGCCATGAACCTGACGAACGGGTTCATCTCGAACCTTCTCTCTCCATCGATGGATGCTCCTGCAGCCTGACCAGACTAGGTGTGCAACCGACGGTGATGGTCCGGAGGGTCGGCGAAGCCGCCGCAGGCGAACTGAGCCGGGGAGGGTCACCGTGAAGTCCCCCACCGCGACCCCCCTCGGTCCCAGGGGGGACGACAGAGCGCCTCACCCACCGTCCTAGAGATCGTCGGGAAGCGAGGCGATCCCTCGCGGCGTCATCCGCCCCTCCGCCGGCAGGCGGCGTTCGATCCCACGGTTCCCCTCTGACCAGTTCGAGCCCCGGCGGCGGGGCATGAGACGACGGACGCCGCGCCGCTTCTCAGCCGGATTGGTCGGCCGGCACCAGATCGAAGTCGGGGTCGAGGTCGAGCGGGAGTGGCCAGGCGTCTCCGGCATCCGGCAGTCCGGCGATCCGGGCCGTCTCATCGACAGGCGCCGGCTGGCCGGTCATCGATTCGTCGACCTCCACGATGATCACCCGCTGTTGCTTGCCAATGTCCATGGTGTGCTCCTCCTGGCTTGCTGTTCGACGAACGCCCCCATCTGAAGGAGACGCTGCCGCGGTGCCTCCACCTCCGGTTCCCGCTTGATCAGGGTGGGACGGGCGAACACCCGGTCGATCTGGCTCGGGTCGCTGGTCACCAGCAGATGAGCGCCGAACGAGGCGGCCAGTGCCACCACCGTGGCCTGGTGTCCAGATCGAGGTGGGGATCGCCAAAGGCGACACCGACGAGGAGATGGCGGTGCGGTTGGGAAGGCACCGTTCGACGGTAGGGCGGGAGATCACCGCGTCGGTGGGAGCCGACCGTGACACCTACCGGGCGGCCGGTGCTCAGGTCCGAGCCGACGGGGACGCTCGGCGTCCGAAGGCGCCGAAGCTGGCGAGGCATCCTGATCTGGCGGAGTTGGTGGCAGCCAAGCTCAAGATCCGATGGTCGCCGCATGCCATCGCGGCGTGGCTCCGACAGGTCAGCGACGGGCTGAGGGTGTGCGCCGAGACGATCTACCGGACGGTGTACGCCAACGCCTCGGATTGGGGGCTCGCCGCCGGGTCGTGGAGGCTGCTGGCGTCGGCCCGTCGGCGCCGCCGGGCCCGTAGCCGCACCGAGCAGACCCGCCGCAACCAGTTGGGGCCCATCCGCTCGGTCCACACCCGACCCGCCGGCGCCGGTGACCGCACCGAACCAGGCCACTGGGAAGGCGACCTCATCATGGGAGCCGCCAACCGCTCCGCCGTGGTCACCCTCGTCGAACGGGTCTCCCGCAAGACGCTGCTGGGGACCTCCCCGACGGGCACACCGCCCAGGGCACCCTGGCATGCCTCCTCGAGCTCCTCGAACCGCTGCCGGGGCAGCTGCGCCGGTCGCTCACCTGGGACCAAGGCCGCGAGATGAGCGACTGGGAGCTCCTCGAAGACGAACTCGGGATGCCGGTCTACTTCTGCGACGCCCATGCCCCGTGGCAACGACCCAGCAACGAGCACACCAACAGGATGCTGAGACGATGGCTCCCCAAAGGCGCCGACCTCGCCCGGTTCCCTCAGCCCCGCCTCGATGAGATCGCCCACCACCTCAACACCATGCCCCGCCGCCTCGGAGTCCCGCAGAGAAGATGGCAGTGAGCGCAGCAAGGGTCATCGTGCTGTTGGCGACTACTACGGCGGTTGGCCTGGAGTCGAGGTTCAAGAGGCGACTGATCGCTGCCTGACCGCCCTCGGTACTGAAGTCGCTCGCAATATGCAGACCATCATCCGCAGTCAGCCCGGCTGAACGCACGGCTGCTAAGTAGCCCTCAAAACGTTGCCGGTCGGATGAAACGATCAGCGGTCCGGTGATGATCGCGATTCGTGTGTGCCCGCGTTCAAGGAGATGCGCCACGGCATCACGGGATGCAGCGAAACTGCTGCTCGTGACACTATCGCACTCGATACCGGGTATGACAGACTCGACCGCTACGACTTCGACACCACGAGCAACAGCAGTTTCCAGGTGTTTGCTTGTACTGCACGAGGAGGCGACGATCAACGCTCCAACCTGCTGTTCGAGGAGCGTAGCGGTGACTCAGACCTCGACCGCTGGGTCACGAGATGTATGAGCGAGAAAGGGGACATAGCCCGCCTCGCGGAGGGTTGCTTCAACCCCAGCCGTGACGAACGAGAAGAACGCGTCGGCCGGATCGGCGATGACGAGGCCAACGATGTTGCTTCGGCCGTGCTTGAGATTCGCCGCCACGACATTAACAACGTAACCCAGCTCGTCGACGGCCTCCAAGATGCGCTTCGCTGTGTGTTCCGACGCAGCTCCCGGAATGCCCCTGAGTACACGCGAGACCGTCGTCTTCGAGGTGCCAGAGCGCCGCGCCACGTCGTCCATGGTCGGTTTCTTTCCGCTCATCGCCACCCCAATTCACCTGTGACCGTATTTGTCAATACTTGACGGCCGTCCGCGAAACCCAGAGTTGCGTCCCACCTGGCGAGGACACGTGGCCAAGAGTGCTCGTTCCAACCGTTGATTCGCGATCGTCGTCGCCGCCCAACTGCCTTTCGCTCGAGAAGCAGCCTCATCGTTCGCATTAGAGAGGGAGGCTGCGGTACCGGAAGCTAGTGACACCCTGCGACTCACACAGGCCACTGGACGTCGTCCAATCGAACGCGCTGATCACGTCCACCGCTCTCGGCCCCGTCGCTCGACCGCAGCTGCGATCGCAAACGCCACGACGGAGAGCACCATGGCGACGATTATCGCACTCCACGCCTCCCCTACTGCGAAGTGGGTCTTGGAGCGGCCAAATAGATAACCCAGTCCCGACGAACCGATCAACCATTCCGCCGCCAGGGCGCCAAGGACTGAAAGGGGAGCGGCGATCCTAAGCGCCGTCAAAAGGTGAGGAACGCTCGCCGGAACTCGGAGGTGGAGCATCTCCATCCTTCGGGAAGCGGAGTGCAAACTGAAGACGTCCATGGCTCCCGGCGGCAAGGCGCGGAAGCCCGACGACGCCAACGCGAAAAAGGGAAAGAAGGTAATCACTACGGCTACTCCGACAACTGTCAAATCATTGAAGCCGAGGAGCCGGGCGATGACCGGTATGAACGCCACGACCGGAATTGACCTCGCGAGCACCGTCGCCGGAACAATGAGCCCCGACAACACTGCGGATAACTGGCCGAGGACAGCGAACAGGAATCCAAACAGCATCCCGATAGCAAGCCCACCAAATGCCACCGCTGCGGTATGGATAGTGCCTTCTGCGATGGTTGCCGCTTCCGTCAAGAATGCCTCTGCAACGAACCTTGGTGAAGGCATCACGATCGCGTCAAGTCCACTGTCCCCATCCGCACAGCGATAATCTCGGGATGTACCACGCTGGTGATCACCAACGTTCCGAGACTCTCGAAGGAGTCCGGGTTGGACGGTCCGTTCGCCGCATAGCGAGCTTTTCCAAGAGCGGCCACATCATCTGCTCGGCGGGCAGTTGCATGTCCCGGTGGGGCCGGTTCATCCGCCTCCACGCCCGCTTGTCAACGGTGTCCACCTTTACAGAGACCCAGTCGGCCTTGTTCAAGGCTCCGGCCACCTCTGGCCGCCAGGCCAGCGAGACGTTGCTGATCACCGCGATAGGGACGCCCAGGGGGCGCAACAAGTCGATCTCCTGGCTGAGGCCGGCGTCGAGGGTGGGCTCCCCGTCGGGGACGAAGGTGAGGTAGTCGATCCGCTCGCCCCTACTGCGTAGGTCCTTCACCGCCTCCCTCACCTGTCGCACGACTTCCAGAGGCGGGTAGAAGCCGCGTGGCACTGCCTCGGAGGCGCGGGTGGGGCCGACCTGGCAGTAGACGCACGAGTAGGAGCATGCCTTCGGAGGGATGTTGTTGATCCCCAGGCTGCGTCCCAGGCGCCGCGAGGGCACCGGGCCGAAGATGATGCTCAACCCCCTTGCCCTTGCCGGGGGCTTAGTCGCGCCCCCTCCATCCGAAGCCGCGACCAC
>CAZMSN010000089.1:0-4594 GCA_964569015.1 uncultured Acidimicrobiaceae bacterium
CCGCGTAGCCCCGACCGGATTTGAACCGGTGTTTCCGCCTTGAGAGGGCGGCGTCCTAGGCCTCTAGACGACGGGGCCTCGAAACCGGCACGATTGCAGAGCCGGCAGCTCGGGGGGGAGGACTCGAACCCCCAATTACAGGACCAGAACCTGCTGTGTTGCCATTTACACCACCCCCGAATGGGTGCCGGGGCAGGATACGGAAGGCTCGCGCCTAAGACAACCCGGCCGGCCGAGGCTCAGTGGAGTCGCCGAGCGACCTCCCGGAGCCGTCCCAGGGTGCGCTCCCGGCCTAGGGCAGCGAGCGATTCGAACAGCGGCGGGCTCACCGAAGAGCCCGTGACCGCCACCCGAACCGGCTGGAGACCCTTACGGGCCGACAGCCCCAGCGCCCCGAGCATCTCTCGCAACGTCCCCTCGATCCGTTCCACGGTCCAGGCGTCCAGAGCATCGAGGCGCTCGGCGGCGGCGCCCACCGCCTCCGCCGCACCCTCCTTGGTGAGCACCTTCTCCCAGGATGCCTCGTCATAGACGACGTCACCGAGAAGAAACGCCACCTGCTCGTGTACTTCGATCAGCAGCTTGGTGCGCTCCTGCACCAGCGGGGCGAGCTGCTCGAAGGCGGCCCGCTCCTGTGGGGACAGGGCACGCCCCAGCGCCGTCTCCACCGCCGGGATCGCCCGCGACGTGAACTCGCCGGCGGGGAGATCGCGTATGTACACCCCGTTGAGCCACTCCAGCTTCTCGGTGTCGAAGATCGCCGGGTTCTTCGACACCGCGCCGAGGTCGAAGCGCCGGATCATCTCCTCCAGCGGCACCACCGTCTCGTCCTCGCCGGGCGACCAGCCCAACAGTGCCAGGTAGTTGACAACGGCCTCAGCGAGGTAGCCGCCGTCGCGGTAGGCGCACAGCGCCGTGTGGCCGTGCCGCTTCGAGAGCTTCTTGCCATCGGGGCCCATCAACAACGACAGGTGGGCGTACACCGCCGGCTCGGCGCCCATCGCCTCGGTGAGCAGGATGTGCTTCGGCGTCGACGACAGCAGGTCCTCGCCGCGGACCACGTGGGTGATCTCGTAGTCGACGTCGTCGACGGTGCTGGCGAGGTGGTAGGTGGGGGTCCCGTCGGATCTCAGGATCACGAAGTCGTCCACCTGGACGTGATCGAAACGGACCGGTCCCCGCACGACGTCCTCGAAAACGGTCTCGCCGGGGCGGGGGATGGCGAAGCGCACGGTGGCAGGCTCCCCGGAGTCCACCCGCCGTTGCGCCTCGGCGGCGTCGACCCGGTGGCGGCCGTCGTATGCCGGCGAGGTGCCGGCTGCCCGCGCCGCCTTGCGGAACTCGTCGAGCTGCTCGGCGGTGACGAAGCTGTAGTAGGCCTTGCCCTCATCAACAAGGCGAAGCGCCACCTGCCGGTAACGATCGATGCGGTCGCTCTGGCAGTAGCTGCCGTGGGGACCGCCGACGCCGATGCCCTCATCCCACTCCAGCCCCAACCACCGCAGGCTGTCGAGGATGTCGTCCTGGTACTCGGCCGTGCTTCGTTCCCGGTCCGTGTCGTCGCTGCGCAGGATGAAGGTCCCGCCCTCGGCCCGGGCGAACAGGTAGTTGTAGAGGGCGGTCCGCCCGCCGCCGACGTGCAGGTAGCCGGTGGGAGACGGCGCGAACCGAACCCGGACCGTCATCGGCTCATCACCGGATTCACGAGCACACCCACGCCCTCCACCTCGACCTCCATGGTGTCGCCGGCCACGACCGGGCCCACGCCCGAGGGAGTACCGGTGAGGATCACGTCGCCGGGGAGCAGCGTCATGATCCGACTGATGTAGGCCACCAGCTCGCCGACTCCGAAGACCAGATCGCTGGAGGAGCCCGCCTGGCGTACCTCGCCGTTCACCCGGCACACGACCGAGAGCCCTTCGAGTGGATCCAGCTCGGTGTCGATGGCAGGACCGAGGGGGCAGAAGGTATCGAACCCCTTGCTCCTGGTCCATTGCCCGTCCTGGCGCTGGAGATCGCGGGCGGTGACGTCGTTGGCTGCGGTGTAGCCGAGGATGTGCGAGCCGACGTTCTCAATGGCGACGCCGCGGGTCACGGCGCCGATCACCACCGCCAGCTCGGCCTCGTGGTGCACCTCCTGCGACTCGACGGGGATCCGCACCGGCTGGAGCGGGCCGATGACCGTCGTCGGAGGCTTGAGGAACAGGAGGGGCGCATCGGGAATCTCCCCGCCCATCTCGGTGGCATGGTCGACGTAGTTCCTCCCGACGCCCACGATCTTGGTGGGGATCACCGGCGCCAGCAGTCGAGCCTGCTGCCAATCGACGACGGTCTCGGTGGGCTCCCACGCCACGAACGGCGTTCCCCGGTGCAGCCGGATACCCTCCGGCTCGACAGACCCGTAGGTGATGTCATCGACGTCGGTGTCGACCCGGACGATCTTCATGCGTTCCTCTCGACGATGGTGACCTCAGCGGTCGAACAGCCGCTCCCCCGCTGCCGCGGCGGCTCGCAGCTCGTCCGGCGTCGACCGCAGCCGCTCCGCCGGGATGGCCGCGACCAGAGCCCGAGCCCGAGAGGGATCGCGCCCCAGGCCGCCGAGCCCGGCGACCCGCCGGCGGGTGAGGTCCGCGACGACTTCTTCGGGGAGCCCTCGAGGCAGCAGGCCGAGCAGCAGCAGAGCGACATCGACATCCTGGGCAATCGGGGCACGGCCGAGTGCCGATGCCCGGGCCCCGGCGATGGCCCCGACCGCGGCGTCGACGTTCCCGCGATGCTCCCCCGCACTCAGGGTGATCTCCCTCGCCTTCACGAGATGGAGGGCGTAGCCCGCATCGGGCCCGGTCATGCCAAAACCGTCCCCCCACGGCATGTCGTCCGGGGCACTCAAGTCACCCGGGCGGGACGGCCGCCACCGGCGCGACGGGGCCGGCTTGGGCCGCGGGCGGGGAAGATCAGAGATCTCGAGTTCGATGTTCGGCTGTTGGCCCACGCGTTCCTGCCTCTGGACGGAGCGGCGAATCGGCGGCCATCGTACCGCTCAGATGAACTCCAGCCACTCCCGATGCGAATCGAGCTTTCCGCTCACGGCGTCTGAGTACAACTCCTGGGCACGAAGCGTGATCGGGCCCGGAATCCCGGCCCCCACCGGACGATCGTCGACCTCCCGCACCGGCGTCACCTCGGCGGCAGTGCCGGTGAGGAACAACTCGTCGCCGTAGTACAGATCGGAGCGATGCAGCATGCGTTCGACGACGCGGCAGCCGTCCTCCTCGAGCAGCGTCACCACCGAGTTGCGGGTGATCCCGTCGAGGCATCCCACCGCGATCGGCGGTGTGTACACCACTCCGTCGCGAATCAGGAAGACGTTCTCCCCGCTCCCCTCCGCGACGAAGCCGTTGGAATCGAGCATGATCGCCTCGTCGTAGCCGGTGCGCACCGACTCCATCTTGGCGAGGATGCTGTTGATGTAGGTGCCGGTCGCCTTGGCATTCGGAAACGCGTCGGGTGAAAATCGCCGCCACGACGACACCCGTACCCGGATGCCCTCACGCACGCCCTCCTCGCCGAGGTAGGCGCCCCAGCGCCAGGTGATGATGGCGCTGCGCACCCGAGCGTTGGTCGGGTTGAGGCCGAGGGCCCCGAGCTCCAGGAACACGATCGGGCGCACGTAGCCGGCTTCGAGCCCGTTGACCCGCAGCACCTCCTTGGAGGCCTCGACCAGCTCCTCGACCGACCAGGGGAGATCCATGGTGTAGGCCTTGGCGGATCGATGGAGCCGCACCATGTGCTCGGTGAGACGGAACACGGCAGTTCCCTCCGGCGTCTCGTAGGCACGAATGCCCTCGAATACGCCCGTGCCGTAGTGGAGGCCGTGCGAGAGAACGTGGACCGTGGCCTCCGCCCACGGGACCATCTCACCGTCGAACCAGATGTATTTGGTGGGTTCCATGGCTCTAGTTTGCCACGTCGCCACGAGGCGCGCCGCTCACGACGTGTGACCGGCCGGCGTCCACCGCTCACATGCCAACGGGAACGCCCCCAATCGCATCAGGCTGTAGCCTCCCGGTGATGCGACGCTTCATTGCCGCCGGGTTCGGAGTCGGCTGGATCCCCCGCCGCCTGTGGGGCAGCGACGACGGGGCCGGCACCTTCGGTGCGGCGCTGGCAGCCCTCATCGGCCTGGCGTTGTGGCACGCCCCCGCCTTCATGGGCATCGTTGCCGCCTGCATCGCGGTCGTAGCGTCGTTGTGGGCGGCGGCACCATTCGCCGCCGGCGCCGAGGATCCCGGCTGGATCGTCATCGACGAGATCGCTGGCACGCTCTGCGCCCTGATTGGCCTCACCGCGCTCCCCTGGCTGGCAGCGCTGCTGGTGGCCCGCCTCGCCGACATCTTCAAGGTCCTCCCCGGCGTTGCCGCCGCCGAGCACCTGCCCGGGGCGCTCGGCGTCACCGCCGACGACGTCCTGGCGGGCGGCTACGGCCTGGCGATCGGATGGCTGCTGACCGCGCTGCTGTAGCGCTGGCCGTTCGTTCCCTCTGATCTTCTGTCACCCTCCCTGGGATCAGGGAGGGTCGGCGAGGCGCAGCCGC
>CAZMSN010000090.1:0-4416 GCA_964569015.1 uncultured Acidimicrobiaceae bacterium
GCGCCCCGCGCCACCGCGCTGTCGAGAGGGAGGACGATGAGCGCGAGCGCCACGATCACCGAGCAACGCGCGATGATTCGGCTCCTGATGTCCCAGTGTCGGTTCCGTGCCATCGCGGAGTCCTCCAGGATCGGGCTTGCCGGCTCCGCTCGATATCGGCGAACCGTAGCCTTCCCTGAAGTGGCTCGGCGGTACCTGAGGTCGGTCCGAGACGAGCGGCGGGAATTCGAGGAACCGATCGGGACTGTGATCGATGCCGATCTTCAGCCGGCGAGCAAGCGAAGTGCGAGCAGTCGAATTGCATGCTGGTCGGTCTGGCCGGGTGCCGGATCACTGCTAGATTGCGGCCCGGTTCGGTTCCTCCCACCGTCGTGCAGAGAGGTCCGCGTTTGATGAACCCTTCCTTGAACCATGGCCGCCATGCGTCGACGAGCATCGACCAACTGCGGCTGGCGGTGGTGACGCCCATGGCAAATGAGCGGGATTCCGCTGTTCCCTTCGTAGCCGAGGTTCTCGAGCGTGCGTCCGTGTTCCGGTCGGTCACCCACATCGTCGTGTTCGATCAGATGTGCCGGGATGGGACCTACGACGTTCTCCGGGAGTACGCCGGGAATGAGCCGAGGCTCGAGGTGGTGTGGGCACCTGAGAACCGGTCGGTCGTCGATGCCTATGTCCGCGGCTACCGAGCTGCCCTGGCGACGGGAAGCGAGTGGATCCTCGAGATCGACGCCGGATTCTCCCATCAGCCGCGCGACCTGGTCGGGTTCCTGCCGTACGTGGAGGCCGGATACGACTGCATCTTCGGAACACGGTTCGGGATGGGTGGCTCGGCCGAGGGCGTGCCGTTGAGTCGCCGCATTGTCAGTCGCGGCGGAACGGTCCTTGCCAATGCCCTGCTCGGTACGAGACTCACCGATATGACGTCGGGATTCCAGATGTTCGAGCGGCATGCTCTCGATACCATCGTCAGCCGTGGCATCCAGTCGAAGGGCCACTTCTTCCAGACCGAGATGAAGGCCTACTGCCGGAAGATGAAGGTTGCGGAGGTACCGATTCACTATCGGTCGCCTTCGAACAGCATCACCGGTTCTGTGGTGCGCGATGCGTTTGGACAGCTCTGGCGGCTGTTCCGAGACCGCCTGAGGGGAAGACTGTGACCGGGCCTACCGAAGGGATCGGGGCCGGCGCTCTGGTCGTCACGACGATTGGCCACCCGACGGCTGCGATGCGGGCGCTGGCACGGGGCGCGCTGGATCGTGGCCTTGAATTCATCGTCATCGGAGACGAGAAGAGCCCTGCGCACTTCGACCTCGAGGGAGCAACCTTCTACGATCTCGATGCACAACGCGGCACCGGCATGGCATTCGCATCGAGATGCCCCACCCGCCACTACGCCCGCAAGAACATCGGCTATCTCTTGGCAATGCAAAAGGGCGTCGACATCATCGTCGAGACCGATGACGACAACCTTCCGCTGCCCGGGTTCTGGGATCGTAGAGACAGGCATGTTCGGGCTGCAGCCGTGGCGCAGGCGGGGTGGGTCAACGTCTACCGGCACTTCTCCGATGCCGACGCTCCGATCTGGCCCCGAGGCCTTCCACTCAATGCGGTGAGCAACGCGCTTCCCGACCTCGTCGTCGGCGACCGGATGATCGACTGCCCGATTCAACAGGGCCTTGTGAATGAGGACCCGGACGTCGATGCCGTCTACCGCCTGATCGAACGCCTTCCGTTCACCTTCGACCAACGGCCTCCGATCGCATTGGGCAAAGGATCGTGGTCGCCGTTCAATTCACAGAACACCACCTGGTTCGCAGATGCGTTTCCGCTGCTCTACCTGCCGTTCCACTGTTCATTTCGCGTGACCGATATCTGGCGCAGCTTCGTGGCACAACGTATCGCTTGGGAGAACGGCTGGTCGATCCTGTTTCACCAGGCAACGGTGTGGCAGGAGCGTAACGAGCACGATCTCATGGCCGACTTCGAGGACGAGATCCCGGGCTACCTCCACAACCGCCGCATTGGCGAGGCACTGGCGGCACTTCCCGTACCGTCCGGCACAGGAAGAATCGGCGACGCTCTTCTCATGTGCTATGAGGAGCTCATCAGGCTCGGGGTGGTGGGTCGGGAGGAGTTCGATCTCGTGGAGAGCTGGGTTTCCGATTGTGAGGCGATCGGCGGATGAGTGGCCCGACATCTCAGGTACACACGTCAAGATTCCCCTCTGACTAGAGGCCGCAGCGGTCGGAGACGACTGCCAGCCGGTCGCTCTCGAGCCACTCTTCGAACGGCAGCACGACGAGGTTCGGGTCCCTCGACAGAATCTCTGCCTCGTGGGCTCGATTGACGAACGTGGTCATCCAGTTGTTCGAGAGCCAGCGGCCCTGTGAACAGGCCGCAACCGCGATCTCGACGCCGTGCTCCGACGCTGCCTCGTACACGCCCTGGGCGAAGCGATCGTGATTAGCGTCGAGCACCCAGATGTCGTTCGAGAAGGTGCAGTCCCAGTTTCGCTTGCCCGTTGTTGCCGATGGCAGATTCGATCTGCCGACACACGGGTCGGCGAGGCCGCCAAAGTCGAGGAACGTGAGGTCGGGAGCTCCGAAGGGCAGGCCGCCGCCGCGAGCGGCGACGTAGATCTCCCCAGGGTCGAGCACAGAGTTCCAGTATGCTCCGATTGCCCGAGTCTCGATCTCGTACTGGCGGTCGAATCGGAGATCTCCCGGCGTTCCGGTCGACAAGAGGCCGGACACGCCCGCGATCAGGACCACGACCGCGGCCACCACGCCGTACGTTGGGCCCGTGGAGCCCGTCAGGCGCCTCGACGGCGCCGACTCGGCGCCGTTGGTGGCGCCCCAGAGGGCAGCGGCTCCTACCGCGAGGACCGGCATAAGCGGTGTGAGCAGCCGAAACCCCGGCATCCAGTCGCCGCCGTTGACCATCGCGATCGAGAAGCCAACGGCAAGCGGCGGCGCCACGGTCAGGGCGGCCGCGGCGAGCCGATCTCGTCGCGCGACGAAGGCGCCGGTCACGGTGAGGAGCAGGAGGGCTGCGACCGTAGGCTGCTCGAGGAACCCGGCCGCGTAGGCAAGGCCGTCGCCCAGTTGCCGGTGCAAATATGGCCAGAAGGACCTGTCGCCGAAGAGCATGTTCGTGAGGTTCCCCGATTTCGCCGCCACCGACAGCGGAATCACGTATCCGAAGATCATGATCCTCGAGATCGATGCTGCAAGGAAGGTCCCGAGTGCTGTGGCCAGCGGCAGGAAACGCTGGCGCGCAGCCAGCAGACTCCCGGCCCGGATGGCGTAGACGATCCCGAAGACGCCTGCATAGGCGATGCCCTCGTATCGGTTCATCACGAGGAGCGCGAGGAGCACCGAGAGGCGCCGATGCCGTGACGCGAGGTCTTCCTGGTCGGCTATGAGCGTGGCCGAGACGAGGAACAGCAGCGCCATCTGGAGGGGAGTCTCGATGCCGTTCAGCATCGAGATCCAGAATGCTTCGCTGGTGGTCAGCAGCAGCACCAGTCCCAAGGCGGCGAGGGCGTGGAATCGGTATCGTCGTTGCATTCCGACGAAGAGTCCGATCCCCACGAGCAGGATCAGGGCAAGCGCCAAGTAGTAGTGGGCTGTGTCGACCCGCAGATCGAGTTGTAGGAACACCGCCGACATGCCGGTCCAGAGAGGATTGGAGAATCCTTCGATTCTCGGGCCGCCGGCATTCCATTGGAAGGCGTCGCCGTCGACGATCTTGTCGGCGAAGCGGTAGCCGATGTAGGCGTCATCGACGAAGACGCCGTCGTGTGTGAGCCCCCCGAAGAGGATCACTGCAGCGACCAGTGCGACTCCGAACATCTTCCAGCGGGAGACGCACGGAACGCGCCCGGCAGTCGTCGTGTCGTCCACCGATCTGGTCACACGCAGCCTCCGGCACTGGCAGAAGGAGGTACAGGGCGGTCGAGATTGTCGCAGCAGCGGCAAGCCGAGTCGAATACTGGGCCGCCTGAACAGCGGCTGCGTCTGCGGTCTGCGCCTAGGCGTCCTCGATCTCGGCCAGCCGGGCGCGCAGCTTTGCCAGTTCTCGTTCCAGCTCGGCGTCCGACGCGGTCACACTGCGGCGCAGGCGTCGGCCGACCCGGCGTCGCCGATGCTCGACCTCGACCTGGGCGGGCTCCGTTGTGAGGTCGACGCTGACCCGGCCCTGCAGCTTCCGGGCCCTCGACTGGAGGGCCCGGAAGCTGCTCTCGCAGATCGAGACGTTCCGCAACCGCCGAAGACGGCAGGTTGTCCAGGCGTTTCGCCGTCTCGAGGAGCCGACGGGCGACGTCTGCGAGGTCGGTGTCCATACCTTCATTGTACGGACCGTGTCACTCGTAGGAGATGGCCTCCAGTACGTTGAGTCGGGCCGCCTTGCGGG
>CAZMSN010000091.1:0-4294 GCA_964569015.1 uncultured Acidimicrobiaceae bacterium
GCCGCCGAGAGGATCGAATCGACGACCTCGTCGAAGTCCTCCCCCGCGTACATGTGCGGCAGTGAACCTTCGACCCACAGCGTGGCGAGGCCGTGGACCAATGCCCAGAAGAACCCGGCGAGATCGTAGGGATCGACCTCTGGGAAGAGCCCGGCCGAGATGAGCGCCTCCGCTCGCTCTTCGGCGAACTCGAAGGCGGCATGTGCCGCGGCGTGCAGCTCAGCACTCTCGTGCACGTCGAGGCCCCACCGGAACATGACATTGAAGTGCGCCGGGTGCTCGGCAGCGAACCGGATGTAGGCCTTGCCCATCTCTCGCGTCTGCTCGAGATAGGTTGCACCCGACCCGCCGGCCGAGGCCTTCGCCAGCTCCACGCCGAGCATCAGGAATCCCTTGTGGACGAAGGCCAACAGCATGCCCTGCTTGTCGCCGAAGTGGTGCGCCGGAGCGCTGTGGGAGACTCCGGCACGACGAGCGGCCTCCCTCAGCGTGACCCCGGCGACGCCCTTCTCGCTGATGATCTCCTCGACGGCGGCCAGCAGCGCGTTTGCCAGGTCACCATGGTGGTAGTGATTCTTCCGATGTTTCCGGGGGGGCTGGTCAGGCATCTCCTGATTCTATCTTGACATCGTCCACACCTGACGCCATGATCTTGCCAACGGCAAGTTGCCACTGTCAAGATGGAGGAAGGAACACCCCGTGGAAGCACCGATCGGCCACCCCCTGGCTACGTCCCTGCAGAAGCGCTCGCGCCTCGTCATCATCCTCGCACTCGTCCTCACCGCCGGGCTCGCTATTCCCTTCCTCGCTTTGGCACCCGACCAGAGCGCTTCGATGGAGCCCGGCGGTGAGGTCTTCGAGGCGCGTGACGCCATCGACGATCGGTTCGTCAGCTCGGTGTACGACATCCACGTCATCACCGAGGCCCGCCACGGCGACATGCTCGCCAAGGAAGCCCTGCTCGAGCTCCAGGCGAACGCGGACGCCCTGCGGAGCGATCCCGACCTCGCCCCCACCCTGTTCGGCTACTTCGATGCCTCCACCGGCCGGGACGTCTTCGGTGTCACCACCTTCGCCGACCTGGTCGACGAGCAGCTCCCCGGCGGCCTCGCCACGTCAGACCAGGCGGCCATCGACACCGTGGCGGCCGGGCTGATCGAGGCTTTCGGTGCCGATGCCGACGAGCTCGGCCTCTCTGCAAAGACCTCCTTCGACGAGAACGCCAGCCGTTGGGTCTCGCCTGCGGTCATCTCCACCGTCCTGGCCGACAACGAGGCCCTCGGTTTCGGCAACGTCTCGGTGACACTCGGAACCGACACGGAACCCGAGGAGTACGCCCGCGACGTGCTCGAGGTGATACGCGGCGAGGAACGGGCAATCGAGTCGTGGGGTATCGCCATCGACGTCAATCTCACGTCCCAGGAACAGGGTCGACTCGCCGGCCCGTTCATCGGGTTCACGATCCTCGGCGTGCTCCTCGTGGTCGGTATCACGTTCCGCTCCTACTGGGTGGTGGCGATCACCGGCGCCGCCCTCTCCTCGCTGATGCTTTGGCTCAAAGGCATCTCCAACCTGATCGGGCTCGACGACAGCCTCATCTTGTCGCTCATCGTCCCGATCGCCATGATCTCGTTCGGCGTCGACTTTGCCTTCCACGCCGTAGGCCGCTACCGGGAGGAACGCCGCCTCGGCCTCAGCCCACCACGCGCCCTCGTCGTGGGCGCCGCCGGGGTAGCCGGAGCCCTCGTGCTGGCGCTCGCCTCCGACGCCGCCGCCTTCCTCTCCAACGTTCCGTCGGGTATCGACGCCATCGTGCAGTTCGGCGTGGGCGCCGCCATCGCTCTCACCTCCGCCTTCCTGCTGCTCGGCGTCGTCACGCCGCTGGCGGTGGCGATGGTGGAAGACGAGGTTGGTGCTCCACCCCCCGCACCACACCGCACGCTCCACCGCGTCGCCGCCTCGTCCCTGGCGGCCCTCGCCACCATGGGCACGGTGCTCGTGATGGTGTACGTGCTTCCGTGGGCCGGCGTTGCCGCCCTGGCCGTCTACCTCGTCGCCTTCCTGCTCGTCCCCTACATGCGGGCGGGGCGCTACCCCGCGCAGGATGGCGAGAGCGGGCAGTCGCGCACAGGGCCCGTGACGCGCGCCGTCGGCGCCGTGATCTCCCGGGTGGCCCGCGCCCGCCGCTGGGTGCTCCCGGTTGCGGCTGTGCTGACGGTGGCGGCTGCGCTGGTTGCAGTCCAGATCAGCGCAGAGTTCGAGGTCGAGGACTTCTTCACCCACGACAGTGACTTCGTAGTGTCGCTCGACAAGGTCGGCGAGCACATCGGAGATCGGGGCGGTGAGGAGACGACGATCTACGTGGTCGCCCCCCTTGATGACCCGGAGGTGCTGGCGACGATGGCCGAGTTCGCCGACGAGATCCGGGACCTCGACACCCCCTTGCTCGCCCGTGACCAGGAGGGAGTGAGAATCAGGGCAGGGGTGCTCGACGTGCTCGCCGAAGTGCAGGAGTCGGAAGCAGCCCAAGGCGCCATCGCTCAGGCGACGGGCGTGACGCTCACCGACGGCGACGGGAACGGCATCCCGGATACGACCGAGCAGCTCGCGGCGGTCTACGGCTTCACCCGCCAAGCCGGGGTGCCGTTCGACACCACACGACTGGTGCTCACGCCGAACGACGTGCGGACGTCGGTGTGGGTGTCCGACAACAGGTCGACCCACGCCACCGTGCTGAGTCTGGGCCTCATCGGCACGGGCTCGCAACAGGCTGTCAACGATGCTCGTGACGCACTGAATCCGCTGCTCGACGACCTGCGCGCCGAGCTGCGGGACATCGATGCCGATGCCGAGGTCGTGCTCACCGGCGGCCCGATCGTGCGCCAGGCCGAGCTGGACGGCATCACCCGGGCGCTGCAGGTGTCGCTGCCCATTTCCGTCGTGCTGTGTCTCGTGATCGCCTGGATCTTCATGAGATCGCTGCGGCTGGCGGCGGTGTGCACGGTGCCGATCCTGATGACGGTCGCCTGGCTGTACGCCCTCATGTACCTGCTCGGCTATTCGATCAACATGGTGACGGCCACCATCGGCGCCGTCTCGATCGGGGTCGGCATCGACTTCGCCATCCACTTCACCATGCGCTACCGCGAGGAGATCGACGGGACGGCGTCGACCATCGAGGCGGTCCGGCGGGCGGGTGAAGGCACCGGGATGGCGCTGGTGGCCTCGGCGGCGTCGAGCGCGGTCGGATTCGGGATCCTCGCATTCGCCCCGATGCCGCTGTTCGCCTCCTACGGGCTGCTCACCGCGCTGATGATCATCATGGCGCTGGCGGCGAGCCTGCTGGTGCTGCCGGCGCTGCTGGTGATGGTGACGCCCTCGCCCGAGCCGGATGCCGAGCACACACCGCAGCCGGTGATGGTCCGGGCCTAGGGCTCGCCGGCCTCAGCGCTGCAGCAACCGGCGCAGGTGGCCCCAAGCCAGGCGCGGGGCGTCGACCGCCCGACTGATGAGCCGGATGGGGATCGGCACGTGGTCGATCTTCCCCCGGCCGACGAACCAGAGCTGCTCGAGGCTCGAAGGCCCGATCGCCAGATAGTCGGCCAGCCCGAAGTGCTCGCCGCGCCGCCACAGGTAGGCCGCCTGCATGGCGCCGCTGCGCCCGACCCCGGCCGCGCAGTGCACGAACGCGGCCTGCTCGTCGCTGTCGTGGAGGAATCGCATCACGAGCCTCGGGTGCGGGGCATGGCCATCGTGGAGCGGAAGTGGCACATGGTCGATGCCCAGCCCGGCAAGGAACTGCGGGTCGTCCTCGCACGGATCGATCGGCCCTCCCGCCCGTAGGTCGATGACCCTCTGCACCCCGAGTCGAGCAAGCTGCCGGTAGCCCTCGTGATCCGGCTGGGCGCCTGCCCACAGATCGTCTCCCACCCGGCGGAGGTTGCGGATCGCCGGCAGCTCGTCAGGCCCTGAAGTGGAACGGCGCAGCCGCATGACCGCGGTGGCGGCGACGACCCCCGCGTAGTACAGGGCAACGACGGCGAGATACGCCTTGGCGATGCTGCGGGCGGCCCGGATCACGACTGTCTTTCCCGCCGATCTACAGGGTTCCTCGGCCCTCATCCTGTCACGGCGGCGGCGACGGGGCCAGGCCCCTTCTCGCCGGCCCGTTCGAGGGCACTTCTCGGAACGCGAGCGATCGCCCGTAGCAAGGTCGCTTGTATGAAATGTTAAACAACGCAAAGGCGTGTTTTGCATTACGGGGGGAGGTGGTGCATAATGCCTCCCCGATGGG
>CAZMSN010000092.1:0-4166 GCA_964569015.1 uncultured Acidimicrobiaceae bacterium
GCCCGACCTCACGCTGGCGCCCTCCCGGCCCGTGCCCCCGGCGGTCAACCCCCTCGAGGCCGGCTCGGTATCCAGCAGCTCGGTGGGGGGCAGACTCCTCAGCGGTCTGATCGCGATCGTCGTCACCGGCCTCGCGGTGCTCGCGGTTTACTCGATCTCCGTGCCCGAACGCCGCAAGCGCCTCGGCGCAATGGTGCTGCTGATAGCGGCATTGCTGCTCGGCGGCGAGCTGCTGCGCCGCTTCTTCAGGGACCGGGGCATCTTGTCGCGCGGCGACGAAGCCGGCAGCGGAAGCCTCGTGGCCCCGGGCGAGACCGTGTCCTCACCCGCATCGTCGTCCGAACCACCGCAATGGCTCGAGGTGCTGGTGGTGCTCGCGGTTTCGGCGCTGGTGGTCATCGTCGGGATCGCACTGATCGGAATGGCGCGGCGCCGCGCCTCATCCGGCTCGGCACATCGTGTCCTGGCCGCAGAAGCCCGCAGTGCCGTCACCGCACTGCAATCGGGTGGCGATCTGAGATCAACGATCCTGCGGTGCTATCGCGAGATGAGCCGGGTTCTCCAACACGAGCAGGGCATCGAACGCGAGGCGGCCATGACCCCGCGCGAGTTCGAACGCCGCCTGATCGATCTGGGGTTGCCGGAGAGGCCGCTGCAGATACTCACCCGTCTCTTCGAGGAGGTGCGCTACGGGAGCGTGACGGCGACGCCTCAACAGGAAGAGCTGGCCGTCCTCTGCCTCACCGATATCGCCGATAGCTGCCAAGCTCTCGGAGACGCCCGTGAGTAGGAGGAAGAAGATCGCCCTGACCGCCCTGGCAGTAGTGGTGACCTTTGGCGCGGTATCGCTGCTTCTGTGGGGTTTCGTGCGTGACGCGATCGTTCTCCCCATCCATGACTTCATGCTCACCGTCGGCGACCTCGCCAACACGATCCCACAAGCGATCTACCTCACCGCCCTCACCCTTGCCTGCGTCGCCATCGCCCTGAACACGCTCTTCGGCTTCGAGCCCACGAGGACGCGCTGGGGCCTGCACGAAGAGACTGCCGCCGAGACCCGCTACCGGCGGTGGGCGAGATTCCACGGCGCGCTCACTTCCGGGCTGGTGGCCCGGCGCGAGTTCGCCCTCGAGACCAGGCAATTGGTGCTCGCGATCCTCTCGCACCAAGAGGGGCTCGATCCGAGAGCAGTCGAGATCGGGATCATCGACGGCTCAATCGAAGTCCCATCAGAGGTCAAGCGCCTCATCCAACAAAGCGACATCTCCCCTTCTACCCCGCCGCAGCGGGCCGCAGCCGGTGTTCTATCGCGGCTGCACCGCTGGCTGAGCGAAACCGATCAGCTACGGGACGACACACGAACCGACCAACAAGTACAGCGACTCGTCGAGTACATCGAGCACCGTCTGGAGATACACCATGCCGGAACATGAACCTGACATCGGAGCGGACGTCTCCGCACGCTCGGAGCGGATCACTCACGAGGTGAGCAAGGCAATCGTCGGCAAGACGGAACTGCTCTCCAAGATCATGTGCGCCTTCCTCTCCGGCGGCCACGTCCTCCTCGAGGACTACCCGGGTTTGGCGAAGACCCTCATCGCCAACAGCCTCGCTTCAGTGCTGGGGATCTCGTTCCGGCGCATCCAGTTCACTCCCGACCTGCTTCCCGGCGACATCACCGGGGGGTACGTCTATGACAAGGGCCAGGAGCGGTTCGTGCTGCGACGCGGCCCCATCTTCGCCAACATCGTGCTGGCCGACGAGATCAACCGGGCGTCGCCACGTACTCAATCGGCGCTGCTGGAAGCGATGCAAGAACGCCAGGTCACCGTCGAGGGCGAGACACTCGAGCTCCCGGAGCCTTTCCTCGTTATCGCCACCCAGAACCCGATCGAGTACGAGGGCACCTTCCCGCTGCCGGAGGCCCAGCTCGACCGGTTCATCGTCAAGCTCCCCATCGGCTACCCCAGCATCGACGAGGAGAAGGAGATCGTGGCACGGCGACGCATACGCAAGCACGACGCTCACGACCTGCAGGTGGTGAGCAACGCCGAGGAACTACTGCGCATGCAGCGCGAGATCGAAGACGTTCACGTCGACGAGGACATCGAGCGGTACATGGTCGATCTCACCACCCGGACCCGATCGCACCGCCAAGTCGCGGTAGGCGCCAGCCCGCGCGGCACCCTGGCGCTCCTCAAGCTCAGCCGGGCATGGGCTGCACTCCAGGGGCGGTCGTATGTGCTTCCCGATGACGTCAAGGTCTTCGTGAAACCCGCTCTCAATCACCGGCTCATCCTCCAACCGGATCTGTGGTCGAGCCCGCAAGCGGTCAATCACATCCTCGACGAGATCATGCAGTCGGTGCCCGTTCCCGTGGTCGAAGACGCGACGTCGTGAGAGCCCCGGGCGTTCTCGTTCTCGGCCTCGCGTTCGCGATGGTCATCGGGGGCGTAGCCGCCCGGGACAGCACGGTGATGGTGCTCGCCATCCCACTGGTGGCCTACCTGGCCTCCGCCGTCGTGCAGCGACCCGAGAGGGTCGATCTCGACATCCGTCGCGATATCTCCCGCGATCAGGTCGCCCAGGGAACGCCCGTCGAGGTGAGCCTGACGATCACCAACCAGGGCCCGGTGATCGAGGAGCTGATCGTCGACGACGTCTTCCCGGCAGGTATGACGCGCCTCAACGGGAAGTCATCGGCCATCGACTTCGGAGGGCGGCGCGCCCAGATCGAGCTGGAGTACACCATCGAGGCCCGCCGTGGCGTCTACAAAGCGCACGAAGTGCGCGTGAGCGCCGGCGATGCTCACGGCCTCTTCCTCGCGTCGTCGCCGCATCGCACCACGCCCCGGCTGGTTGTGCACCCCCACCACTCGCCGCTGGGGCGCATGAAGATTCGCCCGCCCCAGACGCGGGGCTTCGCCGGGCCCATCGCCGCCCGACAGGGCGGCGCCGGAATCGACTTCTGGGGCATTCGTGAGTACCAGAGCGGGGACCAGCAACGGCAGATCAACTGGAGGCTGGCGGCCCGGTCGGAGCACGCCATGTACATCAACGTGTTCGAGCAAGAGCGGGTGGCAGACGTCGGCTTGCTCCTCGACGCCCGACGCAGCATCGACGTGCAAGTCGCCTCCGGGTCCCTGTTCGAGCATGCGGTGCAGGCCACCGCATCCCTCGCCGAGAGCTTCCTCGAGGAGGGAAACCGTGTGAGCCTCTTGGTCTACGGATCCGTCATGCGCCGGGTTTTCCCGGGGTACGGCCGGGTGCAGCGGGACCACATCTTCGATGCGCTGGCGGCGGCGGAGCCCGGTACCAACTACGCCCTGGACACGCTCGCCGGATTACCAACACGGCTGTTCCCGGCGAAGTCACAGATCGTGATCGTGAGCCCGCTGTCGGTTGACGACATCGCGGTCGTGCTGCGGCTACGCGCTCAGGGCTATGCCGTCATCGTGGTCAGCCCCGATCCGGTCTCGTTCGAGGCTGCGGCATATAGAGACACGGCGTCGCCGGCGTACCGCCTCGCCCGTGCCGAGCGCGAACTGCTCCTGCACCAGATCCGCCGCAGCGGCGTGCTGGTCGCCAACTGGCACGTCGATCAGCCACTGCAGGGTGTGATCCGGACCATCTTCTCGCGTCCGCCGCCGGCTGCCCGGATCAACCGGATCGGACTGCGATGATCACCCGAGCCCTCCTCGGATCGATCGTCGTGACGACGGCCGTGTTCGTGGCCGCCTTCGCGATGGCCGGGTGGCTGATCCCGGTGGCGCTCGCCTTGGCCCTCGGCGTCGGGTGGCTGGTGGTGGAGTGGAGGCGGCTGCCGATCTCGCCGTCTGTCTTCTTCACACTCTTCGCCGCACTGGCGATCATCGGCGGCCTCGGCGACTTCCCGGCGCCGCTCGTGATTCTCGGGCTCTGCGCCAGCCTTGCGGCATGGGATCTCTCCCGGTTCCGGACGAGAGTGTCGAAGGTCGGGAGCGGAACGATGCCGGCGGCGCTCGCCACGAGGCACGTCAGCAGGCTCGGACTCACCGCAGTGATCGGATTCGTGGCGGCTCTCGCCCCGCTGGCGATCCGCCTGCCGGCCAACTTCTACGTCCTCGCCTTGGCGCTGCTGGTCGCCTTGCTCGCCCTGAGAGCCGCGGTGTTGCTGCTTCGCGACC
>CAZMSN010000093.1:0-3827 GCA_964569015.1 uncultured Acidimicrobiaceae bacterium
GATCGGATAGGAATTCGGGATCGGGAGTCCCACCGCCGGGATGGTGGTGGTCTCTCCCGGTCCGACTTCCAGCGTCGTGCCGTGGCCGTCGTAGAAGCCACGCACGATCTGGTGCGTGTCGACCCACTCGGACCCACTCCAGCACTGCCACGCGGCCCCAGCGCCGACGATGGCGTCGTCCGGCAGGCCGTCGGCCGCGATGGTGAGCATCGCCTCGGCTCCTGCAGCCACCGGATTCGGTTCCACGGTGAGTGCGGTTGGTGACACCTGCGCGAGCGCCTCGGCAGGCGGATCGACACAGGAGACGGACGGTTCGGTGCTCGACGTATCGGGCGTGGAGGTCCCGCAGGCGGGAACCAGCAGGAGAGCCACCAGAGCGACCGATGCGACCCTCGTTGACATGGCTCCAGTATGGCGCCGCGGTCGCGTGCCTGAACGGGAGGTCAGGCCTTGCCGTAGACGGGGATCTCGGCGCCGTTGATGACCTCGGAGTCGGGGCTGAGCAGGAAGTCGAGCACGCGAGCGATCTCGGCCGGCTGGGGCCAGTTGACGTAGTCGGCGTAGGGGAGCGCCGAACGGGTGGCGGCGGTGTCGATGACCGCCGGCACCAGCACGTTGGCGGTGACGTTGGTGTCGTCGAGCTCGGTGGCGAGCGTCTTGATGAGGGCGATCACCCCGGCCTTGGCCACGTTGAAGGCGCCCTGGCCGGCGGGCACGTCGTAGGCGGCACGGCTGCCAATCGCCACGATGCGGCCCCAGTCGACGTCGCGCATGCGGCGGGCGGCGGCTCGGGCTGTGTAGAAGGTCGACCGCAGGTTGAGGTCGATCATGTGGTCGAAGCGGACGTTGTCGGTTTCGGCGACGTCACGCCCGCCGGCCCATCCACCGACGAGGCAGCTCACGACGTTGATGTGCCCGAAGGTGTCAACCGTCTCCTGCATGAGGGCGTCGACCGCGGCGGGATCGGTGCAGTCGACTCTCCGCAGCAGGAGCCGGTCCTCGTCGAGGTCGAGATCGTCTTCGAGCTGCTGGGCCTGCTCGGGCACGAGATAGGTGGCGGCGATTCGGAACCTGCGCCTGATCAGCAGGGGGAGCAGCGCACGTCCCAGGGAGCCGGTTCCCCCGGTCACGACGGCGACGTTGTCTTGCATGGGCACACCCTAGCGACGCGGCTACGTCCGCTCAGAGCATCGTTGTCGGAGCGTCCGCGGGCCACGGCGTGGCCATGACGCCGACGCTCTCCATCTCGCGCCTCAGCGCCGATCCCGGCACCGCACGGTGCATGGCGACCGCGCCCCGAACCTCGATCTGGCGTCGTGCCACGAGGTCGGCGAGGGCCGTCGCCGGGAAGGCGGTGGTGCGCGCCAGCGCTGAGAAGCGGCCGTCGTGCTGGTCGACGATCTGCACGCCCCTGATGCGCTCCCCCTGCTCGATCCAGACCCGCACCAGGACCACGTCCGGTCCGCCAGCGGGAAGGTGGCGGGTCAAGGCTTCCACCAGCACTGCGCGGGGAGCGATCTCGACCCCGGCGACGTTCCAGGGGCGCTCACCGAACATCCCGAGATCCAGCAGCGCCCGGAAGATGCGGCCGTGTCCTGGATAGCGGAGTGTCTTGTACTCCAGCCGGTCGACCCGGCCGGCGTGGATCGTGCACATCGACGAGGTGCCACCCGCGGTCGAGAACGCCTCCAGCGGGCCCCAGCCGTCCCACTCCACGGTCTCGAATCGGCTCAGCGGCTGCACGGTGGTGGCGACTCCCGCCTCGATCACCTCACACGGCTCGGCGTACTCGTTGATGAGGCCGCCGAGACTGAAGGCGAGCTGGTAGCCGAGCGCTCCCGTGTTGCGGGCGGGCAGGGCGCCGACGCGCATTTGCACCGAGTCGATCGGGCCGTCGTCGGCGGCGGCGATCAGGTCCTCGGCGAGGGCGTTGGCGAGTCCCGGGGCGAGGCCGCAATCGGGGATGACTGCCACGCCGGCGTCGCGGGCCGCTCCGTCGAGGGCCAGCTGCTGCGTGACAACCGTGGGATTGCCGCCGAAGTCGAGGTAGTGGGTGCCGGTGGCGATCGCCGCCTCGGCCAGCAGGACGCCGTACCGGTAGGGAACCGCCGAGATCATCACGTCGTGCCCGGCGCCGACCCGTTCGACGGCGGACCGATCGGTCACGTCCACCGCGACCGCCTCGGCTCCCAGGCTCGCTGCCGCCGCGACCGCATCCGGGCTCTGGTCGGCGACGGTGACGTCGTGGCCCCGCCGCACCAGGTCCCACACGGCGGCGGTGCCGACGATGCCGGCGCCCAGAACGAGGGTGCGGGGAGCGGTTGCGCTCACGGGTTGATCCGCTTGAAGGACTCGGCGAGGATCAGGCCGCCGGCTTTGCCCTCCTGCGTCGCCCACTCGCGTATCTGGTCAGCGAAGGCCTGCTTGCGTAGCTCGTCCCGCTCCGCTCCTCCCATCGTGGTGGATCCCTGCGAGGAGTGGCACAGCAGGGCCTTCACCTTGAGGTCGAGGGTTCCGGCGATGTCCTCCCAGTGGTCGGGCTCGTCGGCTGACCACAGCAGTATCGCGCCGGGACGGTGGGCGCTCGGCTCCTGGTCGGGGAAGAACAGTGGGTCCCTGGCGGCCACCACCCCGTCGAGGGCGGCGAGGCCGGTGACCCGGTGATCGGGGTGGATCTCGTAGCGGCGCCAGGGGTCGTGGGTGAAGACGACGTCGGGCCGATTGATGCGAACTTGGCGGCACAGCTCGGCGCGGAGGGCCATCGAGTACTCCAGCTCACCGTCGACGTGGTCGAGGTGAATCACCGTCTCGACGCCGAGTACCCCGGCGGCACGGGTCTGTTCCTCCCGGCGGATCGCGACGAGGCGCCGCTGATCCATGTCCGGGTCCCAGGTGCCCTTGGAGCCGTCGGTCACGATGAGCATCGTGGCTTCGCACCCGGCGGCGATCCAGCGGGCGAGGGTGCCGGCGGCCCCGAACTCGATGTCGTCGGGGTGGGCCCCGATCGCCAATGCCCGGCGGGGGACAGGGAGATCGAGTTGGGGGCGTGGCAGCTCGTCGAAGGTATCGGTGACCATGCGTGCAGATTAGAGGGGTTGGCCGGGCCCTTCCTGTTCCAGGATCAGGCTCGCGAGCCAGCCGTCGGTTGCGAGCGCCAATGCCACCGCGAGGTCGCGCGGCGTATCGAGATCGAGGGCGAGGCGGGGCCGCACCAGCACCGAGGCGGTGGGGACTGCCGCCAGGTGGCGTTGGAAGCTCCCCGGCCCGTAGGCGAACGGGAACGAGGGGCCACTGCCGGCGATCACGTTGGTGCCCCCGTCGTGAGAGGGAGCGAGCACGGGTCCAGAGTGGGCCGCGCCGAACACCGCCGCGAAGTCGTCGGGAGTGACCAGCGGCAGGTCGGCGTGGATGACACACCACAGGAGCCCTCGCCGGTCGGCTTCGGCGGCAGCGGCGCCCGCCGCCCGGTCGAGCCCCGAGCCTGTCCCATCGGGCTCGGCGATCACGCCGAATCCGCACTGTCTCGCCCAGCGGCGGACGCCGCGGTCCGCGGTGACGATCGCCACCTCGCCGCCGGCGTCCCGGGCCGCCCGCCCGGTCCGCTCGGCGATGGCTATGCCGAGGCGTGATCGGGCGGCGGCGTCGACGGCGGGGCCGAGGCGGACCTTGGCGACGCCGAAGGGCTTGACGGGGATGGCGGCGAGCACGGACGGTTTCCGGCTCACCGGGAAGCCGACCACACCGTGCGGAAAATGCCGGCGCCGAGCAGGAACGCGTAGGTGGCGGGGTCTCTCCAGGTCATGGCGGCGATTCTACGGACGCCCGTC
>CAZMSN010000094.1:0-3643 GCA_964569015.1 uncultured Acidimicrobiaceae bacterium
GTCGCCAGGATCGGGCTCACCCAGTCGCTCCCGGTGAAGGTCGGTGCCTCGTAGTCGAACCAGTCCTGGAACTGGGTCGAGAAGGAGAGGATCGGGATCGTGAGCACCAAGCTCACCCAGAGCCGGTCTCGGAACATCTCGGGGCTGTGGCCCTCGTGCTTGTCGTGCCCTTGGTGCTGGTCGTGGCGGGCTTGCATGGCATGCCCGCCCTGATGCTCTCCGTGCTCGGTGGCGGTGCCCATGGTCATGCGGTCTCCGGTTCCTTCAGGGTGCATCGTCATGTGCTCGTCTTTCACCTGCCGTCTCCGCCCTTTCTACACCTTCCAGCCGACTGGAAGGTCAAGTCCTATGATGAGAGGATGAAGATCGGGGACCTCGGCCGCCGCACCGCGGTACCGGCCAAGACTATTCGCTACTACGAGGAGATCGGGCTGCTCCCGCAACCCGATCGGGCCGGCAACGGTTACCGCGACTACGGCGAGGAAGCGGTGGAGCGGCTCCGGTTCATCCGAGACGCCCAGGCCACCGGCCTGAGTCTCACCGAGATCGCTTCGATCCTGGATCTACGGGACCACGGTGAACAGACCTGCGACCACGTCATCGCCCTCCTCGACCACCATCTCGACGACATCGACCGGCAGATCGCCCAGCTCCGCACGACACGCCGGCTCCTCGCCGAGATGACCGAACGGGCCAAGGCGCTCGACCCCAGCGAGTGCGTCGATCCCCATCGTTGCCAGACGATCGCGCCGGACCCGGCTGGCGGAACCGTCCTGCGTGCCGCCAGCCGCCACCTGCATCGGTCGCCATCCCATCACGAGTCACATTCGTCCTGACATCGGTGACGATCTCGGGGCGGGCGGCGGCCAGAGGGGGGGGCGTGGGTCCGCGACGGATCAGAGGGCGATGTGGTCGCAGGCCTTTCCGCGGTCGTCGACCGCGAGCGCGAAGTGGAGCCCTTCACCGGAGGAGTGCAGGAGGTACATGGCTTCGATGTTGACCCCGGCGTCCGCGAGACGGCGGGTCATCGAAGCGAGGGCGCCGGGCTCATTGGGGATGACGGTGGCGAGGACCTTTTGTTCCTCGAAAGGGACGCCGATCTCGGTCAGCACCCGGCGGGCGGTGGCCTTGTCGTCGACCATGAGCCGCACCACGCTGTCATTGCCGTTCGCATAGGTGGTGAGGGCTTCGATGTTCAGGCCCGCTTCTGCCAGGCACTGGACCAACTCGGCGAGCTGACCGGGGCGATTGGCGATGCGAACGGTGAACTCGGTCATACCGACAGCCTACCGCCAAAGGGGTGGCATGGGGCATCCGGCATCCGAAGGGTTCCCCCTCGCCGATCGAACATACGTTCGGTAAAATGGCGGGATGAAACGCTACGGCGAGCTGCACTGCCACACCAACTACAGCTTCCAAGATGGTGCCTCCCACCCCGCGGAGCTGGTAACTCGCGCCGCCGAGCTGGACTACACGGCGCTGGCGATCACCGATCACGATGGGTTTCGTGGCGTGGTCAGGATGCACCTGGCCGCACGGGAGATCGGCCTTCCCGTGGTCTACGGGACCGAGGTGGGGATGCCGAGAAGCCGGTCGGAGCCGCAGAGTCAGGTGGAGCCGCGGGGCAGCGAGCCGGTGGCAAGGGAGGTGGATGCCGCGGCCCCGGCCCACCACCGGGGGCGGGTGCGCCGCATGCACGGGCAGAAGCCGGTCGATGTCCCGGCCACCGATCACCTGGTCCTCCTGGCGCCCGGTCCCGCCGGATATGCCGCCCTGAGCCGCTTCGTCACCCGCGGCCAGTATCGGGGCCGCAAGGACGTCCCTGTCTACGACCCTGGTGAACTGGCCGTCGCCTCACGCGACGGCCACCTGGTGGCACTCACCGGATGCCGCCACGGGGCGGTGCCGCGGGCGGCGCAAGCCGGCGATCTCCCGCGGGCCATGGCGGAGGCGGCCCGACTCCGCGAAGTCTTCCCGGGCCGCCTCTACGTCGAGCTGTGGCATCACGGAATGCCCGAGGACGACCCGCGCAACGACCTGCTCGCCGAGGTGGCGGCCCGCCTTCGCCTCCCGCTGGTGGCCACCAACAACGTGCACTACGCCCACCGTGCCGACGCCGATCTCGCCGAGGTGCTCGCCGCAGTGGGGGGTCGCCGCAGCCTCGATCTCGCCGACGGGTTCCGCCCTGCCACCGACGAGCGCTACCTGCGCTCGGCGGCCGAGATGATCGAGCGCTTCCGGCGCTACCCGGGCGTGGTGAGACGCGCCGGCGAGCTGGCGGCGGCGCTGGCCTTCGACCTCGATCTCCTGGTTCCGCAGCTCCCCGACTTCCCGATGCCGGGTGCCTTCACCACCGAGATCGAGTACCTCACCCACCTCGCTGTCGAGGGCGCCCGCGAGGTGTATCCCGGGACGAGCGGCGGGATCGATCCGCGGGCTCGGGCCCGGCTCGAGCACGAGCTGGGCGTGATCGGGGAGCTGGGATTCGCCGGCTTCTTCCTCGTGGCGTGGGACATCGTCCAGTACGCCCGCTCCCGCGACATCCACTGCCAGATCCGGGGCTCGGGCGCCGACTCGGCGGTGTGTCGCTGTATCGGTCTCACCCGGGTCGACCCGATCCGGCTCCGGCTCCCTTTCGAGCGGTTCCTCTCCTCTGAGCGAGGTCGCCCTCCCGACATCGACATCGACTTCGAGGCCGAGCGCCGTGAGGAGGTGATCCAGTACTGCTACCGGCGCTACGGCAGGGAGCGGGCGGCGATGGTCGCCAACGTCATCACCTACCGGGCCCGTTCAGTGCTCCAAGACGTGGGGAAGGCATTCGGGCTCACCCAGGCGCAGGTGAACGGCCTCACCAGGTATGTCGACACCCGGAGCCCACAGGCGTTGCGCGACGTGGTCGAGCTGCCCGAGGGTCTCACCGCCGACCTCATCTACGACGTGTGCCGCCGCCTCGACGGGTTCCCGCGCCACCTCGGGATCCACTCCGGTGGGATGGTGGTGGCCCGGCGGCCGCTGTGGGAAGTGGTACCGCTCGAATGGGGCCGCATGGAGGACCGCTCCGTGCTCCAGTGGGACAAGGACGACTGCGCCGCCATGGGGATCGTCAAGTTCGACCTCCTCGCCCTGGGGGCGCTCAACGCCCTGCACCTGTCGGTGGACACGATCCGGGAGGTCCACGGCGTCGAGGTGGACCTGGCCACCGTTCCGCAAGAGCCGGTTGTCTACGACATGCTGACGAGAGCGGACACGGTGGGGGTGTTCCAGGTGGAGTCCCGCGCCCAGATGGCGACCCTGCCCAAGATGAAGCCGCGGACCTTCTACGACCTCGCCATCGAGGTGGCGCTGATCCGCCCCGGGCCGATTCAGGGACACTCGGTGCATCCCTTCCTGCGGCGCCGCAACGGGGAGGAGGAGGTGCGCTACCCGCACCCGGCGACGGAGCCGATCCTGCGCAAGACCCTGGGGGTGCCGGTCTTCCAAGAGCAGCTCATGGAGCTCGCCCGAGTCTGCGCCGGGTTCTCGGCGGGGCAGTCCGACCGGCTCCGGCAGGCCATGACCCACAAGCGCTCCGACGAGGCGATGGGACGGCTGCGCGACGAGGTCTACGCCGGGATGGCCGGCAACGGGATCACGGGGGCCGCCG
>CAZMSN010000095.1:0-3609 GCA_964569015.1 uncultured Acidimicrobiaceae bacterium
CCATGGTGATCCAGATGGCGATCAGCCGGTCCCGCGAGTTCCAGGCGGACCGCAGCGGGGCGCAGACCACCGGCTCACCCCTGGCCCTCGCCAGCGCCTTGGAGAAGCTGGAGGTCGGCGCCCGGCAGGCTCCTCCGATGAAGGTGGACCCCGCGGTGTCCCAGCTGTTCATCGCCGATCCCCTGAAGGCTCTCGGAGGTCGGGGAGGGGGCGGTGGCTGGACCCGCATGTTCAGCACTCACCCGCCTATCTCCGAGCGCGTCGACCGGCTCGAGAAGATGGCGATGGGGATCCGCTGACCCGGACTCTCGCGGCGGCAACCTCGTCCAGATACCGATGGTGCTCTTCAGTAGCGGCTGCCTTTCGTCCGATACCTTGAGAATGGGCGAACAGGAGCCAGTCCAGTGAGAGCACGCGTGCTGGGAATCGTCTTCCTCGTCGTCTCGATGTCCACGGCTGTCGGAGCCGCGGCCGGGGTGGAAGAATCGCCGTCCCGTGACGGCAAGTCGGCGGTGATGGAAGGCAATCCGGACCTGGCCAAGGTGTCGACGCACCTGCTGCAGGCGCGCCGCCTCGCCGCCGCCGGCACCGCCGCGGCCGACATCGCCGCCGCAACCCCGTCGGTGACCTACGCGGGTGGGGCGCCTCTGATCGAGATCCGCTTCGACGAGCTGAACGATGCCACCGTTGCCGCGGTCGAGACGGCAGGATTCCGCACCGTCGGCGCTTATCCCGAGAGTGGGGTCATGGTCGGCTACGCCCGGCTCGATCTCCTCGATGACCTCGCCGCCTTTCCCGAGGTGGCGGTGATTCGCCCCGAGTACGGCGCCACCACCACGGTCGGCGCCACCACCAGCCAAGCCGACGTGTCCATCAACGCTGACGATGCGCGCGCCGAGTTCGGTGTCGACGGGACCGGTATCTCGGTCGGAGTGCTCTCCGATACCTTCAACTCCACCCTGGGGGGGTCAGTGGCCGGCTCGGGTTGTGCCACCACGGTGACGGGGATGGCGAACCAGGCAACCGGGGATCTGCCGGCCTCGGTCACGCTGCTCGACAACGGGGGCGCGGGCACCGACGAGGGAGCGGGGATGGCCGAGTTGATCACGGATCTCGCTCCCGGAGCCGACCTGATGTTCCACACGGCATACGGCGGCGAGGCGGGATTCGCGGCCGGGATCGACGAGCTGGTCGCCTGCGGCGCCGACGTCATCGTCGACGACGTCTACTACTTCGCTGAGCCGATGTTCCAGGACGGCTTGATCGCTCAAGCGGCGCAGGATGCAGTCGACGCCGGGATCCCCTTCTTCTCCTCGGCCGGCAACCAGGCGACCTATGGCATCGAAGCCGGCTTCGTCGACTCCGATCCGGACCACGACTACGGCGTCTTCGGTGAGGACCTCCACGACTTCGGTGGGGACGGCTTCGCCGCGGTGACGATCCCCTCCGGGGCCGGGGTCCGGTTCGTGCTCCAATGGAACCAGCCCTTCACGGGGACGCTGGGAGCGGGTGCCGCGGTCGACATGGACCTCTACCTGCTCAGAGCGCCGAACCCGGCGGGGGCCGTGGCTGCGTACTCAGCCGACTACCAGGGTTGCTCGGACGGGGCCCGCTCCGGTGATTCGCTCGAGATCATCACCTACACCAACACCTCGGGATCGCCTGAGATCCTCTATCTCGGAGTCGACCACTACTGCGGATCGGAAGACGTCGACTTCCGCGTGGCGAGCTTCGGCTACGGCAACAACATCACCGCCCTCGGCTTCGAGAGCGGGATCTTCGACGATCCGCAGATCTACGGCCATGCCGCCGCCGAAGGTGTCGCCGCCGTCGCTGCGGTCTACTACCCGGAGATCGACTCGGGCGGGTCGTTCACCGGCGGTTCCGAGATCAATGTCGAGTCGTTCAGCTCGAGCGGGGGTGACATTCCCTTCTGGTTTGACGCGGACGGCGACCCGCTGCCGGGAGCGCCGGTGACCAGGTTCAAGCCCGAGATCGCAGCGCCCGACGGCACCAACACCACGTTCTTCGGCGGCGATTCCGACGGTGACGGCTTCCCGAACTTCTTCGGGACCTCGGCCGCGGCGCCCCATGCCGCTGCCGTGGCGGCTCTCATGCTGGACCTCGATCCCTCGCTCACCCCGGCGCACGTCCTGTCCGTCCTGCGAAGTACCGCGGTCGACATCGAGAGCTCCGGCCGGGACGTTCTCTCGGGTGACGGGCTGATCGATGCCCGCGATGCACTTGCCGGCGTCGATACCCTCGACACCGAGGCGCCGACCTGGCCGGCAGGCAGCGCCGTCACCTTCAGCAACGTGACCGAGACGGGAGCCCGGGCCTCGTGGAACGACGCCAACGACAACGTCGGGGTCACCGCCTACCGGGTCTATCTGGACGGTGCCTTCTGGGGAACCACCACGAGTACCTTCATCGACCTCACCGGCCTGTCCGCCGCCACCAGCTACACCGTGCGAGTCGAGGCGGTCGACGGGGTCGGGAACGAGTCGACGACCGGGCCATCGGCGACGGTGCAGCCCTTGACGCCGGGGAGCATCAGCGGGACGTTGCGGAATGTGGAGGGTGATCCGGTTGATCAGGGTCACGTCGATCTGTTCGATGAGAGCTTCTCGTACCTGCGTACGGTGGATGCCGGGCCCGGCGGCAGCTACTCGGTCGCTGGTGTCGACCCGGGCACCTACTACCTGATGTTCTGGAACGGGGACGACGAGTTCATCTGGTATTACTTCATCGAGGTGTACCGGGAGCAGCCGCTCTACAAGGCCGAGCTGGCGACGCCGGTGGTGGTGGGGAACGGGGAGCACGTCACCGGGATCGACTCACGGTTGCGGTGGTTGTACGACGACATGTTTGACCACCTCTTCGAGGAGGACATCTACTGGATGGGGAATTCGGGGATCACCTACGGGTGCAATCCACCGTCGAACTACCTCTACTGCCCCGACCAGAACGTCACTCGGGGACAGATGGCGGCGTTCCTGGTGAGGACGTTCTCGTTGACGGATCGAGGTGATGTCGACTTCCTCGATGATGACGATTCGGTCTTCGAGGCCGATATCGAGAGGCTGGCGGCGGCGGGGATCACGCGGGGCTGCAATCCGCCGGCCAACGATCGGTACTGTCCCGATCAGCCGGTGACCCGGGGCCAGATGGCGGCCTTCCTGCATCGGGCGGTGACGACGGCGGCTTCGAGCCCGAGGACTCTCGTGGCGCCCCGGCCGACGGTGGTGGCCGGTTCCGGATCCTGAGCCGGCTTCGTGGCCGGCTCGGCGGATGATTGGGCTAACGTACTGTGCCGCCGTAACGAGCGGAACGCTGGGATGCCCGAGCGGCCAAAGGGAGCAGACTGTAAATCTGCCGGCTGATGCCTACGGAGGTTCGAATCCTTCTCCCAGCACTGCGTGGAGTAATCTCCGGCGGACGACAAGCCCTCTTAGCTCAGTGGTAGAGCGCCGCCATGGTAAGGCGGAGGTCCTGGGTTCAATCCCCAGAGAGGGCTCGACGGACCGGCAGCTCGCTGTCGGTTGGGCGTAGGAGTATGGCAACAGGTTGACGAAGCGCCGCAGGCGGTTCGTCCAACGTGAAGCGAAG
>CAZMSN010000096.1:0-3609 GCA_964569015.1 uncultured Acidimicrobiaceae bacterium
GACGCCGCCCTCTCAAGGCGGAAACACCGGTTCAAATCCGGTCGGGGCTACGCGGAGCCGCCTCCGGCGGATCCGTTGGCAGAAACCCCTGCGTGTCGGGGGTTTCTGCGCGTTCAACGGTCGATGCTGCGGTGTGTCTGGCCCCTTTCGGGGCGCGCTCGGGCGCGGCGTCGGTAATCCAACGTTGTGCCCAGGTAATGGAGAGCTAGCGCCGATTGCCGGATACCTCTCGCCGGTAGGTGCGCGATATCGTGCGGGGTGGTGAGTGATCTGGGCGGGTGTGGTCGCCTGATCTCGACGGAGACGAGAGGTCTCAGCCTACCTGTACAGTCTGATCATGTTCCGCAAGAGGAGAGCGACGGTATCCACCGCTGTAGAAGCGGCCAGCTGGAAGGTCTATCAGGGGGAGCATGATGGCAAGGAGCTATTCGCGAGGTTCAACGCTGCCCTTGCGAATGCGAGCGACCGTGCCAGCTATCCAATCCAGATCGGAGTCGCGCTCCCGCTCAATGCTCCTGATGATCGTGGGCTACCGCAGTCAGCTGAGATGGATGAGCTGGCAGCAATCGAGGAGCTACTCGTAGAGATGGTTGGCACACATGCTGTTCTTGTGGGCGTAATCACCACCAGCTCGATGCGAGAATTCGTCCTGTATTCCCCGGAGGGAAGCTGGATCCCGGAGTTCCACGCTGACCTCCAGCGTGAGGTGCAGTCGCACCGCATCGATGCCATGGCCCGCACCGACGCTGACTGGTCTGTCTACCGGAGCTTCGTTTCGGACTAGAACAATCGCCGTCGATTTCACCACCGATCACCGATTCCGGCGCACGAACGCACATTCCACCGACCGCTCGGGATCGCCACCACTGTGCGTGTTCTGTCGCTGTCATTATCGGTAGCGATTGCTGGATGAGCGCGGGTTCTGGATACCCAGCGATGTTCCGCAACATCGTACTGCGCCCTGCTCATGAGCCCGGGGGCGCTCGTCGCCCCGTCAACGACCCAGGTCTGTGGGGACGTTATGGCTTTGGCGTTACCACATAGATCGCAACGTTGCCACCGGCGACGATCTTCTCGCGCTCGATGCCGAGACCGGCCCCACCCACCACGCCTGGAACACCGCCTGAGGCCTTGAAGCTCCGGTACCCGGCGTAGTGGCCTGAGAACCGCTCAATAACCCGAGTCAAGACGCGAAGCGTGCGCCCCTTCCATCCTCGCAGTGATCCGAAACGGAAGTCGATGAGGAGCATCCTGCCGTCCGTCTTTGCGACCCGGGCCATCTCTGCGACGAACGACTCCCTCGCGTCTGCGGGGACCTCGTGGAGCACCATCGACGTGGCCACGAGGTCGAAGCGGCCACCATCGAACGGCAGGGTGTGGCCGTCGGTGAGGTGGAGCTCCGCCCGATCTCCCAGGCGGGCAGTGGCTTTTCCGAGCATCGCTGCCGATACATCGACCCCGATGACGGTACATCCGGCCTCGACATATGGAGTCATGCCGGTCCCGGTGCCACAGCCGACATCCAGCACCTGCCACTCCGGGCGTGGCGGGACCACGTCGAGGGCGACCCTGCGCACTCCCGCCTGCATCGGTTCGATGAGTCGGTCATAGACCCCGGCGACACGACGATAAGGATCTTGGGCGCTCATGGTGTGAGGGTAGAGTCATCTTCACGGCAACGCCCGAGTGGGTACGGCGACCGCTGAAAGCCCGGGTCGCGTCTTCGGGAGCCAGTCGGATCGACCTTGAGCCTGCTGGGTTAAAGATCTCGGACCCGCTCGCACCGATCACCCGCTATGTGCGATATCGCACCAGCCCTGAAGCCGAGCAGATCGGCACCTCCGCGCTTGGTGCCCTGACCACGCAACGTTGCGGTGTCGTGCCAACTCAACCGCTCACAGCCGGCTCCTAGCCGCAGCGCTCGGTCCACTTGACGACCCAGCCGTTCTCGATGTGCATCACTGATGCTCGCCCTAGCCGATTGGATTCCTCATCGGTGAACACGAAGGTGGCGACGGCGCTTCGTTCGGATTCGAGCTGTGGTGTACCCGGCGGACGTCCTGCATCCGCTGTCAGCGTGATGAGCGCGTCGCTGGCGGCTGTCGTTCCCTGGGCGTCTGGACCGTAGTCGAAGTGGGCGTACACGATGGTCTGTGATGTGCAGTCGAGTAGCCCGCCGTTGTTTGTAGGAACCTCCATGCGAGTAGCGGAGGCGCAAGCTCCAGCAGCTACCGAGACCGCTATCAGAGCCACGATGAATCTGAGCATGGCCCCATTCTTGCACCGACGACTAGACAAGCTGCGTCCGAAGCGGTATCGCAGGAAGGCAACGAGTGAGGACAACAGTGCTGCCGGTTGGCACCCCGACCGAGATCACACCAATACCGAGCAAGAACGAGCAGTTTGGAGACCATCCGAGAACGGCACCTCGGCGTGCGAGTGTCGCACAGTCCATCCGGCACGCGTGTTCGTATGGCTAGCGGGGAGTGAGCGGCGGCAGATCGGTGTTGAAGCAAGGGTCGCCGACAACCCTCCAGGGATTTGAACCGTTGATCATCCAGACGATCGGGCCGGGAATGGTGCGTCGAACTACCCACATAGGGTGTCATTCCGTGGGGGCGCCGAAGAAACGGTTCTCACGCAGCCGGGCTTGAAGCTCAAGGTCACCGATGAGCAGACCGGGTTCGAGACGATCATTGACCCACCAACTGTGCCGAAGGGCGTCGTCGGGCGCCAGTAGTTGGTGGAGCACCCCGTCCGCCGAGGGGCGCAGGACGTGGCGTGCCCGCCGCCCACAGGTCGTGTTCGCGCCCCTGATTCGAGGGTGTGGAATCCGTCTCAGGCCTCTGATACGATCGAACATATGTTCGACATGAAGGAAGTAGAGGACATCACGGGCGACCCGGTCTTGCAGATCCGGATGGCCCTGGCAGACCTGGCGGGCGAGGACCGTGAGGACTGGACCGGCTCGGCCAAGTCGTCGCGGCTCCTCGAGCTGCTCGAGGTGTCCGAGCGGCTCCGAGCCGAGGTCTTGCGGCTCGTTGCGGAGTGGCATCGCGACCGGGCATGGGAGATCGACGGGGCACTTTCGCCCAAGACGTGGCTGGCCCATCAAGCACCGATCGGCGTCGGCGAGGCCGGACGGTTGGTGAGGACCGCGTGTCTCGTGGGTGACCACGACGAGATCGCCGAGGCGCTCGCCGACGGCGAGATCACGGTTTCTCACGTCGAGGCGGTGTCGAAGGTGATGTCCCGCGGTCGGGAGAAGGTGCTCCCGGACCACGTCGAGAATCTGGTCGAGCAGGCTCGCAGTCTCGACATCGGTGACTTCGGGTGGCTGATGCGGTACTGGTCGACCATCGCCGACGACCAGCTCGGCCGCGACACCTTCGAGGAGAAGCTCGCACGACGCCACCTCCACGCCTCGAAGACGCTGGACGGCTGGGTCGCCGGAGACTTCCTGCTGGACCCGGTGGCTGGCCAGTTGCTGATCACCGCCGTCGACCATCTGGCGCCGCCCGACCCGGAGGACACCCCGGACGGCCCTCGCACGCTGGCGCAACGCCGTGCCGACGGCCTGAGCGACCTCGCCGGCTGGTTCCTCCAGGG
>CAZMSN010000097.1:0-3564 GCA_964569015.1 uncultured Acidimicrobiaceae bacterium
ACCCCCAACCTTCTGATCCGTAGTCAGACGCTCTATCCAATTGAGCTACGGGCGCCTGCGACGCGGTCGGGCGTGCGAGCAATAAGGTAGTCCCGACACCTTCGTACTGAAAGCCCGCCCCCGGCCGGGTCCGCGGCGATAGAGAGGACCACGGTGAACGACGACCTCCGCATCCTCGGCGACGAGTACT
This sequence comes from uncultured Acidimicrobiaceae bacterium, assembly GCA_964569015.1. Lineage (GTDB taxonomy): Bacteria > Actinomycetota > Acidimicrobiia > Spongiisociales > UBA5794 > CAYQEC01. Next base: position 191 of record CAZMSN010000097.1, read on the forward strand.
GGCAGTATCGCCTCTCCGTCGAGCCCACCAACGCCCTCATGTTGGGCATCCACGACTACGACGACCAGGTCGAGGATGCCTCCCGCCCGGCCGAGGACGGCCGCATCGCCCGCCTGCGCGACTTCGCCCGACGGGCCCGGGCGATCGACCCGACCGGACTCTCGGAAGACGACCGCATCAGCCGCGAGGTCCTCGTCTTCGAGACCAGCACCGGCGCCGACCTCGCGGAGACCCACCAGGCCGAGATGGACGTCAACCACGCTGTGGGCATCCAGGCGACGCTCCCCGTGATCATCTCCCAGCTTCCCATCGACGAGTCCGAGCACGCCGAGGCCGTCGTCGCCAAATACGAGAAGATGAGTGCCTGGTTCGACCAGATGGCGCAGCGGCTCCGCCAAGGCGTGGCCGCCGGCCGCACCCCCATGGAGTCGACGGTGCGTAAGACCGTCGCCCAGATCGACGCCCACCTCGCCGCCCCGCTCGAGAACGACTTCTTCCTGACGCTGCGCACCCCGGCCAGTTTCGACGAGGACGCGGCCGCCGCCTGGAAACAGCGCCTCGCCACCGTCGTCGCCGACCAGATCCGGCCCGCCTACCGGCGCTACCGCGACGTCATCGCCGACGAGGTGCTGCCCGCCTCCCGCTCCGACGACCACCCCGGCCTCTCCTGGCTGCCCGACGGCGAGTCCACCTACGCCCGGGCGATCCACCTCCACACCTCGCTCCCCCTCGCCGCCGAGGAGATCCACCAGATCGGGCTGCGGCAGATCGACCGGCTCGCCGACGAGTACCGCGCCCTCGGCGTCGAGGCCCTCGGCACCAGCGATCTGCCCGAGATCTTCTCCCGCCTCCGTGACGACGCCGACCTGCACTTCACCGACGGGGCTGAGATCGTCGCCGCCTCCGAGGTGGCTCTCGCCAAGGCAAAGGCGGCGATGGGAAACTGGTTCGGACGCCTACCCCAGGCCGACTGCCTCGTCGCCGAGACCCCCACCGGCCCCACCGCCTTCTACTACCCGCCCGCCGTCGACGGCAGCAGGCCCGGAACGTTCTTCGTCAACACCGCCGACCCCGCCGGATGGGGACGCTTCGAGATCGAGTCGATGGCCTACCACGAGGGCATCCCCGGCCACCATCTCCAGCTCTCCATCTCCCAGGAGCTCGAGGGTGTGCCCGAGTTTCGCAAGCACGCCCGCATCACCGCCTACGCCGAAGGCTGGGCCCTCTACACCGAGCGCCTCGCCGACGAGATGGGCCTCTACTCCGGCCCGTTGGAGCGCATGGGGATGCTGTCGGCCGATTCGATGCGGGCCGGGCGGCTCGTGGTAGACACCGGGCTGCACGCCAAAGGATGGAGCCGGCAGCAGGCCATTGACTATTTCGCCGCCAACTCCCCGATGAGCCTGTCGTCGATCGAGGAGGAGATCGACCGCTACATCGGCCTCCCCGGCCAGGCCCTCTCCTACATGATCGGGCGTCTCGAGATCATGCAGCTGCGCGCCGACGCCGAGGCTGCCCTCGGCGACCGCTTCGACATCAAGGGATTCCACGACACGGTGCTGGGTTCCGGATGGGTCCCGCTGGAGACCCTCGCTGGCATGGTGCGCCGCTGGGCGGGCCGTTTTGGTTGACGCCTCCGCCGTGCTCGCCGGCGGCCCGGTGCCGCTCCCGGTGCTCGGCGACCTCGTGCGGGAGTGGACGGCGACCACCGACTGATCGATTGCGGTCAAAAATCCAGCCCATTGTGGACCAGAGATTGGTATGTTTGGGACATGGCTCCCTCGCACCCCGACGAGCGGCAGGTCATCAATCGTCTGCTGCATTGCGGCGACCCCACCGTGATGCTCAAGACACGCCGTGATCTGCTCGGAGAATCGGAGGCGACGCGCCGCATGCGGGCCCTTCGGGTCTGGATCGCCGGCTCGCCCCGGTCGCGGCGTCTCCTCAGCCGGCGCCGCCCGGATGGCACCATCGGCCTCAACGCCTACCGCAAGTGGCAAGGACCTCACTGGACCCTGGTGCAGCTCGCCCTCAGCAAGTACCCGCCGGGGGACACCGGCCTGGAACCCCTCCGGGACCAGGTCTACGACTGGTTGTTCTCCCCGGGGCACCTCGAAGCGCCCAGCACCGTCGCGTATTCCGATCAGCCAGAGCGCATTCGGCGTTGTGCATCGCAGGAGGGCAACGCCATCTGGTACTCGCTGGCGCTCGGCCTCGAGGACGACCGCACCCGCGCTCTCGTTGACCGTCTCGTCGAGTTCGCGTGGCCCGACGGCGGCTGGAACTGCGACAAGCGCCGCGAGGCGCACACCTCGTCGTTCATCGAGACGCTGATCCCACTGCGTGCCCTCCACGCCTACGGCCGGGCATACGGCTACCGCCCGGCGCTGGCGGCCGCCGATCGGGCGGCTGAGTTCCTGCTGCAGAGGCACCTCATCCGCCGCCGCACCGACGGCAGCCTCCTCACCCAGTTCACCAAGATCCAACATCCGATCCGCTTCTACGGGCCGCTGTTCGCGCTCCAGGTGATGGCCGAGATCGGGAGGATCGGCGATCCGCGCTGCGCCGACGCCCTGGAGCTGGTCGCAGGCAAGCAACTGCGTGACGGCGGCTTCCCGGTCGAGGACAGAACCGCCCGGACGGTCGACAGGATCGTCACTCGCGGCAGCTTCGCCGATTGGGGACCGTCCGGTAAGCGGCGCAGCAACGATCTCGTCACCATCGACGTCCTCTCGGTCCTGCATGCCGCCCGCAGGGCGGCGCAGATGCCCGCTGCAGCCGCCGTCCACCTCGGCTGAGGGCTCTCCCCCTTCCGACGCGCCGAACCCGCCACGAGGACGGGTTCGGATCGGCGGAGAGGGAGGGATTTGAACCCTCGAGGGAGCTATAAACCCCCTACTCGCTTAGCAGGCGAGCGCCTTCGACCGCTCGGCCACCTCTCCACGAAGCCGTGGGCTCCGACATGAGGTTATCAGCACGCGCAGAGAGGCGATTCGGCGCGTTTCGCCGGCGCCTCGGTGTGGTGACGAGGTGAAGCCCCCACCACCCCAGGGGGGACGAGGGCAGCGGGGGCTTCACGCTCCGAGCGTAGTCACGGTGCCTAGTCTCGATTGCGGCCGCCAAGGCCAAAAGCGCCAAGAACGGGCTGCCTGCTGACTCAAGCTCGGCGCAGTAAGAGCCCGCTGCCGCGGACCCAAGGCGGCTCCTGCCAGCCCACAGTTCGGGTGTGCCTGTGAACCCAGGGTTGGAGTGCCTGAAAACCCGGCTTGCCAGCCCACGGTTCGAGGTGTCCGTGTTCCGGACCCAGGGTCAGCGGTTTGGCGGAGGGAGTGGGATTCGAACCCTTCTCCGCGCTCTCCCAGGGAACGGGAAAG
>CAZMSN010000098.1:0-3055 GCA_964569015.1 uncultured Acidimicrobiaceae bacterium
GCCGCCAGCAGCAACCCGAGCGCTGCCAGCAGCCTCAGGCTGCGGCCGCTGTGTGGTGTGTACCCCTTCCCCATCGGAGAGGCATTATGCACCACCCCACCCCGTAATGCAAAACAAGCCTTTGCGTTGCTTAACATTTCATACAGAAGCGCCGGTTTGCCCCGGCCCGTTCTCACACCCTCCCTCGGAAAGGGAGGATCGGAGAGCGGCGGCGTAGCCGCCAGCGATCTGGGGAGGGTGTCTCTCGGCCACGACCGCCCGACCCCATTCGGCTCGAACACCACCTACGGTGAGGCCTGCCCCACCGAGCCGGTTCAGCCTTCCCCGGCGAGCGAGGCGGCGATGCCGTCCGCCCAGGCCTCGATCTCGTCCCATTCGCGGAAGTCACCGAAGCTGAAGAGGGCCCGCCCAGCCGGCAGCACGGTGAGGAAACGGTGAGCGAGCTTCAGCTTGTCCCGATCCAATGCCCCGTAGAAGACCCGATGGTCGCGGGCGCCGAGCCGTTGCCGCAGCTCGGCGACGTTGCCCGGCTCGGCTTCGGTGAGTTGCTCGGCCCGGGAGGCGTCGTCGGTCGGAGTCCCCACTGGCCCGCAGCTGAAGAGCCACACGCCTCCCCCGCCGCCGAGAGCGTCGGTGTTGGCGTTGACAAAGTCGGCGGCCTCTCTCATCCACCTGCCGAAGTAGACGGCGCTGCCGACGACGAAGGCGTCGTACTCGGCGAGGTCGCCGGCTTCACGGGCTCGCTTCACCTCTGTCGCGTGCCCGGCGGCCGTCAGCCGGTCGGCGATGCGCTGGGCGATCTCGCCCGTCGTCCCGTAGCGGCTTGCGTATGCAACGAGAACCTTCATGCTCCATCCGTCCTGATCGTGGAAGGTTCAGTATGGCCGATCGGGCTGCGCGCGTGGATAGGCGGCCAGCCGTTTCTCGACGATCCGACCGAGAACCGGCGCAGAAGGAAGTCCCGGCTCGGGTGGGAGGTCCCGCCGCCAGCGAATCATGTCGCAGAATCGACCAACGGCGACGACCGCGTCGGCAGCGACGGTTCCCCGGTCGAGATCGGGATGGTCGAGGAGCGTCTGGTCGGCGTAGGCGGTCGGACCCTGAGCCGTGGTGTCGACGAAGTTTGCTCGGAGATCGTCGATGCCCGTCCGGATCGATCCGGCGAGATCGTCGCCAAAGCGGTCGAGCACGAGAGCCGCCGCGGCTTCCGGACCGCCGGCGTCGTTGTGGAGGAGCACGAAGGCGATGTCGTACCAGTCCTTCGGCTTCCGCCGGGCATGAGCGGCAGCGATCTTGGCGAGGAGGAATCCGGCGAGACCCGACACGTTCACCTCAGCCTTGTGCACGATGCCACCGATTCGGCCGATCAGCTCGCGCACCTCGATGTCTCGCGCCGCGTACCCGGTCCCTCGCAGGTTCGCCGCCCCCAGCTCGTCGCACTCGTCGAAGATGACAGTGGCTCCCTCCGGGGTGTCGTCGAGGTCGGCCAGGATCTCGAATCGAATCACTGCGTTGGACTCGAAGGCGGTGGCCACCCATCGCCAGGGTCGCGCCATCTCGGGCGTGAACTCAGCGTTACGAAGGGCGCGCTCGAGCCGGGCGGTGTGCACGGCACCGGCGGCGATCTCCAAGTCGACCTGGACGTCGACATCGGTGGTCCCGGCATGAGTGAAGGGGACTCTGAGAGCACAGCAACTCGGGCACGAGCCCACCGAGAACCACGAATTCCGGGCGCGCACCGTAGTGATGCACGACCCGGATCAGAGCCGCCTCCGCGGCGGCTCGAGCCTGCCGGCTTCGGGGGATGTCATCGACCACCGAGGATCTCCTTGACCTGCTCGGCCGCCTCCTCGCCGCGCACGCCCGATCGGCGGAGATCCGCGACGAGTCGTGGCCAGGGCACGATCCTGAGCCCGTCGACCACGGTCGCCATCTGGTGCGTGGTCTCGGTGGGGAACGGTGACAGCAACAACCGGCCGCCCTCGATCGGATGCAGGTCGGCCGTCGTGGCCGCCAGTTGCAGCTCCGGGATCGAGTCGCCCACCACATAGACCTCGGCGCTGCCGATCGAGGTGACGAGCGGAGCTGCGACGCTCGCCGCCACCAAGCCGGTCGCCACCCACGGCAGGTTCGATTCGTCCCAACGGCGTCCGATCTCAACGATGCCCTCGACCGGGTCCCGCCACAGGGCTCCCACACTCAGGGTGAGAGAAGGTTGGAGATGGTGCGCTTCTACGACGTACGCATCGAGCAGCCGGTCGCGGTCGGTGAGACGTCGCCCGGCGTGCCTACCCCGCGGTGCGTCGGCCTCGAGCAGGCCGAGATCCGTGAGGAGTCGCAGTGCTCTGGTACAGGCGCCCACGGACAGCCCGGTGGCCTCGTGGGTCGCCGACACCGTCGGCGTCACCCCGGTCAGAATCGCCTCGGCGATGCCGAGGACAGCGGGAGTCCAACCTCCCACTGCGGCACTCTGCCTCCGCAGACCGCTCCTCGACACCACCAGGAAGTCGGTCGTGACCTCGGCTGCGCCGCTGGTCTCGACCCATCCGATGCCGTGCTCGGCCAGCACTTCCCGGGAAGCCACAGACACCCGGTCAGCTACCACGACGTCGGGCGGGTCGGGTCGAGTCAAGAGCTTCTTGACATCGCCGAGCCACGCACTGCTCATCCAGTTGACCCGGAGTGGTTTGTCGAGGATCGTCGCCTCGAAGCCGGTACGATCGGCGGCCGGCTCCGCCAATTCGAGCCCGGCCGAGTTCGGGAGCACGGCGCGAAGGGCCGCCTCCACCCGCCGACTCAGGTTTGATCGAGTCATAAATACCTCACAACCACAGTATACCTCACGATAGTGTGACGTATAGTGAAATGGTGAGGTAGCGAGGCGCACCATCGGATCAGACGGGACCGCCAGAGGGACAGAGCCCACGCTCCCGCATCACAGGCTCGCTTCGACGCGGCTGGCCCCCGCCGCCTCCACCGTGAATCCGCCCCGGCGCTCCCCTGCCGTCACCTCGTAGTCGCCGAGGAACCCCCGGAACGTCACCTTGCCTTCGTC
>CAZMSN010000099.1:0-3000 GCA_964569015.1 uncultured Acidimicrobiaceae bacterium
ACGAAAGCCGCAGACGCGGCCTGTGCGGAGTCCAGCGTCCACGATGCAGCCGATGCTGAAGACTCTTCTGAACAACACGAGCGCCCTCTTCTTCAGGATGTCGACCTGATCCTGATTCCAGTATTTGACTCACCATTGGTTCGTCTGTCAAGACCTCTTGTGCGGATGTTCTTGGTTGGCCGCGGTCGGCTCAACGCTCACCGGCTCGACCCTGCCTCAGGGCAGCGGGGACCATCACCAAGTCGGGCAGTGACACGAGGCGAATCGGACCGTCGCCTCCGGCCTTGCGCTGTGCTGGGACTACCTCGACGGCGGACTGATCCGGCCCTTGGCGCTCGTCGTCCACCCGGCGGAGTGACCGACGCGGCCCGGCGGCTTGGATCATCCCGAGTGCGCTGTATGCTCGCCCCCAGCTCGGCAGAAGGCCTCCATGACCGACTGGTCTCCAGATTCGTGGCAGAGCAAGGTTGCGCTCCAGCAGCCGGTGTATCCCGATGTGGCGAAGGTCGACGAGGTCGTCGCCCAGCTCACCGCACTGCCTCCACTGGTGACGTCGATGGAGATCGAATCGCTGAAAGCGCAGCTCGCCGCATGCGCCCGTGGAGAGGCGTTCCTGCTCCAGGGAGGCGACTGTGCCGAGACGTTCGACTCCTGCAACGCCGACGAGATCACTTCCAAGCTGAAGATCCTGCTGCAGATGAGCCTGGTGCTCGTCCACGGCACCCGCCGCAAGGTGGTGCGGGTGGGACGCATCGCCGGCCAGTACGCCAAGCCGCGCTCCGACGACCAGGAGCTGCAAGGCGACGTGGCGCTCCCGTCGTACCGGGGAGACCTACTCAACCGCACCCCCTTCACCCGGGAGGACCGCACCCCCGACCCGGAACTCCTGCTGCGCGGCTACGAGCGGGCCGGCCTCACCATCAACTTCATCCGAGCCCTCGTCGACGGCGGGTTCACCGACCTGCACCACCCCGAGTACTGGGACCTCGACTTCGTCACACGGGCACCGATGCGCAAAGACTACGAGCGCATCATCGACGCGATCCGCGACTCGATGGAGTTCATGGAGAACGTGCTCGACGCCCGGTCTCCCAGCACCACCCGGGCCGAGTTCTTCACCAGCCACGAGGGTCTCGCCCTCCTCTACGAGCAGGCGCAGACCCAACGAGTCCCCCGCAGCGACGGCTACTACAACCTCTCCACCCATTTCCCCTGGATCGGGATGCGGACGGCCGATCCCGACGGTGCCCACGTCGAGTACTTCCGGGGCATCCGCAACCCCATCGGGGTGAAACTCGGGCCGGCGACGACCCCCGAGCACATCACCCGGCTGCTCGACGTCCTCCACCCCGTTGACGAACCGGGGCGCATGACCTTCATCTGCCGCTTCGGGGCCGCCCACGTCGACGAGGCGCTGCCGATGGCGATCGAGGCGGTCCGCGCCACTGGCAAGACGGTCAACTGGACCGTCGACCCGATGCACGGCAACACCGAGACCACCGCCGACGGCATCAAGACGAGGCGCTTCGAGACGATCCTCGAGGAGGTCGAGGCGACCTTCCGAATCCATCATGAGATGGGATCCGAGTTGGGAGGCATCCACTTCGAGCTGACTGGTGACAACGTGACCGAGTGCACCGGTGGCGCCAGGGGACTCTCCGACGCCGACCTCAGACGGGAGTACCGGTCGACGCTCGATCCCCGCCTCAACTACGAGCAATCGATGGAGATGGCGATGCTCGTAGCCCACCAGCTTCGCATCGGCAGTCGTTAGCGGTTGGCGGATTCGTCGGCGAGTGTGTCGCATGTGAATGCGACGATGGGTGCGTGATGCCCCAGTGTCGTGGTCTGGACGACCAGGGGTACGTGGTGTCAAGGTGTGTATAGTTAGGCGTATGCCGAGGATGCAGGTCTATCTTCCCGACGATCTCTACCAAGCGGTCAAAGATCGTGGCCTGGCTGCATCCGAGCTTCTTCAGGAAGCCGTTCGGGTCGAGCTGCGCCGCAGGCAGCTGCAGGAAGCCGCCGACGAGTACCTCACCGAACTCGTCGCCGAGGTAGGGCGGCCCGATTTCGGGCAGTCGGCTCGAGCCGAAGCGCTGGCCCGCCGCTTGAGCCGGCGCGCCGATCGAGTTGCCGGCTAGATGGCGCTGATTCTCGACTCGGGAGGGGTATCGCGCCTTTCGGAACGATCCCGAACGGCTGCAGCGCTCATTGCAGCGCTGCAGGCGGAGGAGCTGTGGCCACCTATCGTCCCGACGCCGGTCCTGATCGAGTCGCTCCAGGGAGATGCGGCCAAGGACGCCTCGGCGAATCGGCTCCTCAAGGCCTGCGACGTTGTCGAGGACATCCCTTCGGCACTGGCCCGCCGTGCCGCCTCTCTACGAACCCGAGCAGGTGCGGGATCCGCGGTGGACGCTCTCGTGGTCGCCATGGCCGAACCGGGCGGTTCGGTGCTCACGTCGGATCCTGACGATCTCGTCTCGCTTGCGAGCCACGCCCGAGACGTCATCGTCGCGAGGGTCTGACGCGCCTCACTCCCTCGACGCTCCCGGCAGCGCCGCCAGTGCCATCACCAGCAGCAACGCGAGAACAAAACCCGGGGCACCCCGGGAGAGGAGACGAGCAGCCCACCGCGGGTCCGTGTGTCAATGGTGGCTGAGACGAGCCATAGACGCATCGCAGAGGAAAGGGCGCTCGGCGGGGAGAGGGCGACGCGGCTACACGGTCACTTGACCGCTTGCGTGCCCTTGTCGTTCACTTCCGCTCGGCGAACTCCACCTGGGGGAAGTAGCAGGCCACCGGGTGCCCCTGGCCCCGATCCACCAGCTCGGGTGGGTCGACGGCGCAGACGTCCTGGGCCTTCCAGCAGCGCGTCCGGAATCGACAGCCACTCGGCGGGTCGGCCGGGCTCGGCACGTCGCCCTCCAGCAAGATCCTCCGCCCCTTGTCCCTGAGAGCCGGATCGGGGATCGGGACGGCCGACAGCAGCGCTTCCGT
>CAZMSN010000100.1:0-2733 GCA_964569015.1 uncultured Acidimicrobiaceae bacterium
GAGGGTGCCTTCTGACGTCACCCGGCAACCCCCCTCGGCTCGAACGCCACCTTCGGTGGCGCCGCCTCCTTCGGTGGCGCCTCGCCGGTCCCCCCCTGACCCCAGGGGGACGAGGGAAGAGGAACGGCTTCAGTCCTCGGAGCGCTCCAGCCGCAACGAGGCCGAGTTCATGCAGTAGCGCTCCCCCGTCGGCTGCGGTCCGTCGGGGAACACGTGGCCGAGATGGGCTCCGCACGAGGTGCACACCACCTCGGTGCGTACCGTGCCGAGGCTGCGGTCCTCGCGGAGCTCGACCGCCTTCGGGTCGAGGGCTTCCCAGAAGCTCGGCCAGCCGCTGTGCGAGTCGTACTTGGTGTCGCTCGAGAACAGGGATGCGTCGCAGACGACGCAGCGATACACCCCGGGCTCTTTGGTTTTCCAGTACTTACCGGTGAACGGCCGCTCAGTGCCGGCCTCTTGGGTCACACGATATTGCAGCTTCGACAGCCGTTCTCTCAGCTCGGCATCGGATAGATTGCTCATACGCCTCAGGCTACCCACGAACCGAGCACGGCGGCCCGGCCCGTCGGAAGCAGATCGGCGTGTCCCGGACTGCCGGAAGGGTGCCGTCGTCAGGAGACGAATCGAACCGCGTCGGTCTCTTCGGGACACGAGTGGGCGACACCACGTGCGATCCCTGCGATCCGTGCCTCGAGTTCCTCGATATCACGCTCCCGATCCGTGAGCAGCTCCTCGAGGCCAACAACGGTATTGCGCCCGACCTCGACCTCGGATTGCACGACGTCGAGCTGCACGTCCTTGTCCATGGAAGCCCGGAGTGTCTCCTGCAGCGCGGACTCGCCTGCGATGGCGCTCCAGCGCCACTGCTCCCCGGCGTCAGTCGCTTCAGCGAGTGCGGCCCGGCGCCAGTACCGGCCGAGAGTCACCGCGATGGCGAAGGCGACGATGGCGGTGATCACGATCCACACGTTTCGGTTCTCCCAAGTTGATCGATCCTGTCCTCTCTTTGAACACGCCGAGCCTCCCGGAGTTCCGCGATCGGCCGCCGGATCTGCGGCCGCCGATTCTGCCCCCGGCTCCAGGTAGCCTGAGGGTATGGATGCGATCCACCGCTTCCGTAAGCCGGTCCTGCGACGGCCCCGCGCCATCGTGGCTTTCGAGGGCTGGAACGACGCCTGCGACGCCGCCACCGGTGCGGTCACCTACCTGGTCGGCCAATACGACGCCGGGGAGCCGTTCGCCGTGATCGAGCCCGAGGAGTTCTTCGACTTCCAGGCGCACCGGCCGACGGTCACCATCGACGACGGCGGAACCCGCAGCCTCACCTGGCCACTCACCAAGTTCTACGCCATCGAATTGCCCGACCAGCCACGCGACCTGGTCCTGGTCCTCGGCGAGGAGCCGTCACACCGGTGGAAAACGTTCAGCCGCCAGGTCACCCAACTCCTGGTCGACATGGACGTAGAGGAGGTCGTGATGCTGGGTGCATTCATCGGGCAGGTCGCCCACACCCGGCCGGTTCCAATCATCGGGATCGCGACCGACCCCGAGCTGGTGGACCGCCACTCGCTGACGAAGTCGCACTACGAGGGCCCCACCGGCATCGTCGGCGTCCTGCTCGAAGCCTGCCGGGAGGTTGGCCTTCCCGCCTTGACGTTGTGGGCCGCCACCCCGCACTACCTCGCCGCGAATCCCAACCCGAAAGTCATGCTCGCGTTGGTCGAACTCGCAGACAGCGTGCTGCAACTCGGCGTCGACATCACCGAACTGGAGACGGTCGCTTCCGAGTTCGGGGAGCGGGTGACTGCCGCCATGGAATCGTCATCGGAATTCGCCAGCTACGTCGCCGGACTGGAGGAAACGGGCAATGGCACCCCGATCGGGCTCGACCCCGCTCTCACCGCCGAACTGGTCGACGAGATCGAGGATTACCTGCGCCGCCGTGACTGACCACCAGCCGAGCCCTGATCGCATCCAGCCACAACGTCGGACCTCAGCACGGCAGCGGTCGGCGCCCGCCGCCCCCTCCTGAAGGCGCCGCCCGGCACGGCAAAGCACGACCCCGGCCCGAAGGCCGGGGCTCGCATCAGCGCTTCCGCTTGTGCCGGTTCTCCTTGAGACGCTTCCTGTACTTGTGCTTGCTCATTTTCTTGCGGCGCTTCTTGATCAGCGAGCCCATCAATACCTCTGGCTATTCGTGACATGGAAACCGGTCGACCGGGAATCCTGGCCGACCGGCGCCCCATAGGATCGCGAACCAGGCCGGTGAACGCAAGCTGCCGCCGCCCGGCCTCCCCTGGCGGCCCGGCCCGCAACCGGCACCGGAGGCAGCTTTCGTCACTTCCGCACACCGGCGGCGCGCATCAGCCGGGCGTCGGGAACGGCAGTACTCTCCGCGGTGACGAAGGCATCGGGATTGGCGGCCGACACGATGCCGAATGCCTCGGGGAGCTTGCGCCGGGGAATGACTGAGAAGGCAACCCTCACATCGCCTTCGAGACCTTCGGCGTTGATCACGGTGACTCCGAAGCCGGCCTCGCGCAACGCCGGCGCCACTTCCGGGGTGCCCACCGAGGTGACCACCCGTAGCATCGTCCTGCCCACCGCGAGCCAACGCTCGACGGTGGCTCCGAGCACGGTACCAGTGGCGAATCCGGCCGCGAACGCCAGCAGCCTCAGTGGGGTGTCGAGGTTGTTGAACACCAGGCCGGCGGCGGTCACCCAGGTGAGGGA
>CAZMSN010000101.1:0-2637 GCA_964569015.1 uncultured Acidimicrobiaceae bacterium
CATGGCGACGTTGCGCTCGTGGGGTTCGACGTCGTTGACGACCTCCCCGTCGAACGTGATCGATCCGCGGTCCGGCTGCTCCAGGCCGGCCAAGAGTCGCAGCAGGGTCGTCTTCCCGGAACCCGACGGTCCGATGACGGTGAGCAGCTCGCCGTCGGAGACCGCGAAGGAGACATCATCGAACACCACCTGCTCACCGTGCCGAAACGACACTCCGTTGAGGGCTATGTCTGCCATGTCTCCAGATCGAAGTCTATCGGGAGCAGGGCCGCGATAGCCGATTCAGCCTCACTCATCCATCTCTCAATCGGACTAGTCCCTGCGGCATTCCTGCGAACCATTCTCGATGTCCTGGCCCCAGATGCCGACCTCATTGGGGAGACGAAGAAAGGCCCCCCGATGGACTCCGACAGACTCCAGATAGCCCTCGGCAGGCTAGAGGCACGGCGAGTCGAGATCGAGCGCCAGATCATCGCAGATCTCGAATCACAGTTCCCGCTCGATGCCGAAGGCGATCGAGAGGACTCGGTGACCTCGCTTCTCACCGGATGGGCGGCACACATGCTCTGCAGCAATGATCACCCCACCGCAAACGACTCCGACTCGACCGTGATCTGGGAATACTGAACGAGAACAACCCGTGCGCCGCAAGGATCCCGGCCCGAGGAGGGCCGGGATCGTGCGTGAAGGGAGTTCGCTCGGGCAAACCCCGAACATGGCGAAGACGTTGCGAGGCGCGACGCCTCTCCCCGGTCAGTCGGTCGAGGGCGCGTCGCTCGTCAGCTCGGCTGCCAGGGCCGAGAGAGCCAGGGCCCGGTGACTGATGAGGTTCTTCTCCTCGGCCGGATACTCGGCCAAGGTGCGATCACCGACAAGGAAGACGGGGTCGTAGCCGAAACCCTCGCTCCCCCTTCGCTCGGTGCCGATCGATCCCTCGAGCACGCCTTCAACGGTCAGCTCCTGGCCTTCGGCGTTGACGACGGCGACCACGGTGCGGAAGCGGGCAGAACGGTCGGGCGCGCCCTCCAACAGGCTCAGCAGCTTCGTCACGTTCTCCTCGTAGGTGGCGTCCGGACCTGCGAACCGTCCTGCCCGGGGACCCGGAGCGCCGCCGAGAACGTCGACCTCGAGGCCCGTGTCGTCCGCAACGGCGGCGAGGCCGGTCGCCGCCCGGACCGCTCTCGCCTTGAGCAGCGCGTTCCCCTCCAGGGTTTCCTCGGTCTCGGGCACGTCGGGCCAGTCAAGCCCGCGAACCACCTCGATGCCGAGATCGAGAGCGGCCAGCACCTCCTCGACCTCCCGGATCTTGTCGGGGTTCTTCGAAGCGACCACCACACGGGTCAGCTGCACGATCAGGCCTCTCGGACAGCGCGCTGTTGGACAACGAGCGCTTCGATTCCCGCAGTCGCCAGGTCGAGCATCCGATCGAGCTGAGAGCGATCGAACGTCTCGCCCTCGGCGGTGCCCTGCACCTCGATGAGCCTCCCCGATCCCGTCATCACCACATTGCAGTCGACGTCGGCCGCCACGTCCTCGGAGTAGTCCAAGTCGAGCAACCCTTCACCGTCGAGCAGCCCGACCGATACCGCCGCGACGTGATCCACGATCGGGCTCCGTTCCAAGGTCCCGCGTTCGACGAGCACGTCGCAGGCATCAGCGAGGGCGACCCAGGCTCCGGTGATCGCCGCAGTGCGGGTGCCCCCGTCGGCTTGGAGTACATCGCAGTCGACGCGGGCGGTGATCCGGGCCATGGCAGCGAGGTCGACGGCAGCCCGCAGGGAGCGGCCGATGAGCCGCTGGATCTCCTTGGTCCGCCCTCCGCTGATCGAACGGCGCGGGATGCGCTCGGTTCCCGAGCCCGGGAGCATGGCGTACTCGGCCGTCACCCATCCCTGACCCGCGTCGCGCAGCCACGGCGGCACATCGAGATCGATCGAGACGGTGCACAGAACGCGAGTGCGCCCCACCTCGATGAGCACCGAGCCGGGGGTCATCTCGGTGTATCCGCGGTGCAGCACCACGGAGCGCAGCTCGTCGGGTCGCCGGCCTTCTCGCATCCCTCCGCCTCTCGTCTTCGACTCAGATGGTGAACACGGCCCCCGGCACGGCTAGGTCGGGCCGCCGACCGAACGTGACCGTCGCCTCGTCCAGGGATTTTCCGGGATCAAGGGTAGGCCCGATGTGCGTCAGGATCAGCCGGCCGGCGCCGGCTCCGGCCGCCACGGCCCCGGCTTCCTCGGCCGTGAGATGGTACGGGTAGGCGCGCTCGGCGGCGGGCCCCTGCAGAGTGGCCTCGCACAGCAACGCGTCGGCTCCCTCGGCAAGCGACGCGAGACCGCCTTCGGGGCCGGTGTCGCCGCTGTAGACGAGGGAACGTCCCCCGGCTTCGAACCGGACCGCCAGCGCCGGAATCGGGTGCGACGCTGCGGCGAAGCGCACGGCGAATTGACCAACGGCCGCCGTGTCACCGTCACCGACCTCCGAGAAGGCCAGCACCTGCCGGAACCGGTGATCGGCGCCAGCACGGGCGAAGGCAGCGAGGTGATCCGCCGCACCTCCTGGCAGGAAGACCGAAACCGGGCCCCCGTTCCCGGGCCCGTGCGCCAGGTAGCCGTAGAGGGCGAAGAGGTCGATGCA
>CAZMSN010000102.1:0-2504 GCA_964569015.1 uncultured Acidimicrobiaceae bacterium
GCCGAGATGAACAGGTTCTGAGCGAGACGCTCGATGGGGCGAACCAGCTCGTCGGGGACCACCAGCCACCCGAGACGCCATCCGGTCATCGAGTAGTACTTCGAGAAGCTCTGGACCACGATCGCCGAATCCGAGTGCGAGAGTGCGGTGGGAGCGGGGTCGCCGTAGGTGATGCCGTGGTAGATCTCGTCGGCGACGAGCCGAATGCCGGCGCCGTGGCAGTAGGCGCCGAGGCCCTCCAGCTCGGCCGGGGTGAGCGTGGTGCCGGTGGGGTTGGACGGGCTCGCCAGCACCAGGCCGTCGAGATGGCCCACCCCATCGAGCTGGGCAATCGTGGGAACGAACCGGGTCTCGGGTCCCACCGGCAGGCCGACGACTTCGACCCCGAGCGCCTTCAGCATGTTGCGGTAGCAGGGGTAGCCGGGCTCGGTGACCGCCACCCGGTCGCCCTCGTCGAAGGCGGCGAGAAAGGCGAGCACACATCCCCCCGAAGCGCCGACGGTTACCACAACACGGTCCGGCTCCACCTCGACGCCGTAGCGCTCCCGGTAGTGGCGAGCGATCCTGCGACGCAGCTCCGGAACGCCGGTGGCGTCCGTGTAGCCGAGGCGGTCCTCACCGAGGATCCGACGTGCCGCCTCGATGACGCCTCTGGGCGCCGGGGTGCTCGGCTGCCCCACCTCGAGGTGGAGCACGTCCCCCGTCGCTGCAGAACGCTCAGCCGCCGCCTTCATGACCTCCATCACGTAGAACGGAGCGACCTCGGAGCGCCTGGCGATCTTCATGCGAATCGAGCATAGAGCGCAGTCCCTCGCACCCCCCACGGCTCACCCACCGTTTGCCGGCTCTCCCTCGGCACGAGGAACCGGAAAAGTCCGTCACCTACTGATCGACGAAGTGCGCGACGAGAATGCCCGTCTCTGAGAAGCCTCCAATAGCCGGCCGCACCTCGAAGACAGCGGTGTCGTCGCCGATCGCCACCGGCACAACCGCCGGCAGCAATTGGACCAGCGTGGCGTCGAGGGGGGAGTCGAGCACGTCCCCGAGCCATTCCCACTCGGTGCCGGTGGCCGAGAACCAGATGGACGACACACCGAGTCCGAGCGTCGTGTCGCGAGTCCCTATCACGCCAAACCCTCCGGAAGCGAGCCGGCTGACGCTGATGCGGCCCCCGCCGGGACCCTGGGCCCTCGTCCAAGAAATCCCGTCGGTCGAGAGCCACAACTCCCCGACGCTGTTCGAACTCGGGATGTCCAATTCCCCCACCACCACGGCGAAGCCATCCCTGGTTCCCACGACATCGAGGAGGACAACGTCGTCGCCACCCGGGGAAGCTCCGGTCACCACTTCGTCCCACTGTCCATCATCGTTCAGTCGCCAGATCGAGAGCGTTGGGG
Source organism: uncultured Acidimicrobiaceae bacterium (assembly GCA_964569015.1). Classification (GTDB taxonomy): domain Bacteria; phylum Actinomycetota; class Acidimicrobiia; order Spongiisociales; family UBA5794; genus CAYQEC01. The sequence goes on from CAZMSN010000102.1 coordinate 1,398, forward strand.
TTGAGAACCCGTCGACGAAGAAGAGCCCCTGAGGCGACGGCACGAGGTGGAAGGTGCCCGGATCGACGATGCCGGCGCTGGCGGGCCGTGGCAGGACTTTGATCGTGCCGTCGGTTGCGATCCTCCAGACGCTGACATTCTTCGCGACGTCGCCGATCAGCTGGTACGCCCCCAGGTAGGCGTACCCCTCATGCACGACTGCCGGCCCAAAAGGCCACGCGCCCGATGCCACGACGACGAGCTCCTGCGCCGCCGACCACGCTCCGTCCGATTTCACCCAGATGGCCGGCTCGCCGTCCGCTTCACCCACCGCGATACCGCTCGATCCGGTCGAGACCACGGCATCGATCCATGACGCTCCCTCTGGGACCTCGACGGCCGACCAGACCAGCGCGTCGGGCGACTCCAACGCAGCGAAGCCACCGTCCCCGTCCTCGACGAAGGCAACGAAGCCGCCACCGGTCCAGCTCACGGCATACAACCGGCCCGGTAGCTCCGCCCATGAGAACTCCAGCGACCCCAGGCTCGTCTCCACGACGGTGGTGCTCTCGGGCTCGATGATGCCGCTCGCGAGCTCTTCGGCGAGGGCAACGTGCCGATCCGCCGATTCGGCGGTGAGGGTCGGCGCCAGCCGCCAGCGGCCGTCGTCACTGGTACCGAGCACCGCCAGGAACTCCTCGGGCTCGACAGAGACGGCCCACTCGGCCAGCGTCAACCAGGCCGCCGTCGAGTCGGCCTCGCGTGCCAGGACGGAACGGATGCCGTCCGGTCCTTGCCGAACCGTGACCTCGCCCCGGTCCTCATCGAGCCCCAGCGTCTCGAGGAGGCGCGACCGTGCCGCGTACTGACAAGTCGTCACGGCCTCTTCTTCGTCTCCAGGTCGTGGGCGCGTCGAGCACGAGCTCAACTCGATGTCGGTTCCGAGGGCCATCAGGTATGCCGCGGTGTCGGCGATTGCCTCCTCGTCGGCGCCGCCGGTCTCCTCGTCGCGCCAATCGAGCCTGATGCCACCCAGGGTGGGAAAACTGAACTCACCGGTCGCCGGGAACCTCGGCGTCAGGAGACCGGCAACGAGGTCCGTGTCACCAGCCAGCAGCACTCCCATCA
>CAZMSN010000103.1:0-2448 GCA_964569015.1 uncultured Acidimicrobiaceae bacterium
CACCCCCCTCGGCTCGCACGGCTCCTTCGGAGCCGCCTCGCCGGTCCCCCCTTTTGACAAGGGGGGACGAGAAGAGTGACACACCCCCCTCGGGTCAGACGCCAGCTTCGCTGGCGCTTCCCCGGTCCCCCCTGATCCCAGGGGGGACGAGAGGTGAGGCCCCCCAATTAGTCAGGGGCCCCCACGAGGAGTGGGAGCCCCTGAGTCTTGTGCCAGAGCGGTCTGTGCCGCTCCCCGTTTGGAAGGCCGATCAGCTGGAAGCCAGCACTTCCTCCGCTTTCAGCATCTCGATGTCCACGGAGTCGACGTAGCGGGGGATGTCCGTGTCCCTGCCCTTGCTCACCCACACCAGGCCGAAGCCGGTGAAGATCGACAGGAATCCGACGCCTGCGAACAGCCCTGCCAGCGCCAAGCTCAGCTTGAGGGCGGAGTGGGTCAGGGTGCCGACGCCGAGCTCGGCGAACAGGCCGTGCACGGTCCCGGTCCACGCCTGATCACGGGCCGGGCCCTCGATCGGGTTCATACGATCGAAGTCAGTCCAGTACCGGCCGTCCACGTCGAACTCGTAGGTGCCGGCCGGATAGACCTCACCGTTGTACTCGACATCCTCGGCCAGGGTCACGGTCTGGGTGCCGTGCAGGGTGTGGTAGCCGATCGTCGCCATCTGGAACATGTACTCGCTCGCCGTGTTGACCACCGGGTCGTTGGGATCGAGCTCGGACTCGACCACCGGGTAGCCCCAGTCCTGGTTGAGCAGCGTCATGATCGCCTCGGCGCTTTCCACGGTGCCACGGTCGGTGAGCTGCCCGTCCTCGTTGTAGCTCAGGGTGACGTTCTGTGCCTCGCTGAACGACTGAAGCGACCGGTACCCGTCCTGACTCATGGCGTAGGCGACCCCGCCTGCGACCACAAAGACCAGCCCGGCCGCCGCCAGGACGAATCCCAATCTCCTGAGACGTTTTCTCATTCTTGCTCTCCTCGTGAATGTATGAGTCGTTTACTATGGGTCTCAAGAATAGCACATCGAGATCCCTTCCACCATTACGTACCAAGGGGCACGAGGGGATGTCCTGACGGCTCCGAGTCAACCAGGGCCGGCCCGAGGGACCGACGGCCCGTAACGCCTCAGCCCCGCCGGCGCCGCCACCTGGAACCTCGCCCCGAAGGGGCGTTCGCGACCGCCGCGCCGGCCGCCCAATAGCCGAGCGCCCGGTAGGCCTCGAACTCGGCGAAGTCGAAATCCTGATCGATCGTGGCGTGGTTCGGGAACCGCTCGTCGGCCTCCCAGTACGAGCGAACCTGCCACGGGGCCTGCTCCGACACCGCCGCCTGCACGTAGCAGATGTGGCCCTCGGCGCCCTCCGGCAACCGGGGATCGGTGAAGGTGCCCCACACGTAGGGCCGGGCGACCAGCACCCCTCCCCTCACCTCGGCGCGGCGGCGACGATCCGGGGTCACCATTTTCCCTCGGCCAACTCCTTCAACATGGCCTTGCCCAACTCGGCTTCCGCCAGCAGCTTCTTCAGCCGAGCGTTCTCCACCTCGAGCTCCTTCAGCCGCTTGGCAGTGTCGACAGTCATCCCGCCGTACTGGGACCGCCACCGGTTCCACGTCGACTCGGCGATCTCCAGATGTCGCAGCACCTCGGTCAGGTCGGTGCCCTCATTCAGCAGCCGTTCGCCCTCACGAAGCTTCCGGACCGCCTGCTCAGGCGTATGTCGGTGTCTCTTCATCGTGGTCATCCTCCCAATCGCAGGGTAAGGCGCCCACAACAGATGGACCACTATCCGGGGCTCAGGTCACCTCCTCGATGTCGACAAGATCGAAGCCCTCGGCCGGGTCCTGGCGAACCGCCCCGAGTTCGAAGCCGCCTGGCGCATGCTCCAACACCTCGACGGCATCCACCTCGCCGCCAACGACGAGCAAGCCAACCAAGCGCTCGGTGTCTTCATCGACACCTACCAGGACCATCCGCTGCTCGAGTTCGAGAAACTCACCGAAACGCTGCTCGAATGGAGCAACGAGATCTTCGCCTTCCACGACACCGACCTGGTCACGAACGGCCGCATCGAAGGCACCAACAACAAACTCGGCGTGCTGAAGAGAATCGCCTGCGGCTTCGTCAACAGCGACAACTTCGCCGCCAGAGCCCTGCTCGTGGCATCATCCCCATGAACCGAGCACCAGGGGCCATCCCACGCCACCGCGCAGAACCTCATTTCCGTGAAGTGTCCGTCACAGGTCGCTTAGTAGGTTCGGGAGGCGCAGCCATCAGTCCAACCGGGCTGATACTACGCGGGTGACCGCCAATCAGTGAGGTTTTTTGGATCTCTACAGGCGAGTCATTGACCGGCTGAGGATTCGGAATGCATCTGCGACTGGTGTGAACACCCGCCGGAGATCATCTCCATCACGCTCCAGGCGGAATAGGCCCATCCGGCGGAGAAA
>CAZMSN010000104.1:0-2447 GCA_964569015.1 uncultured Acidimicrobiaceae bacterium
CGCCAACTCCTTGATACCGAGCATCATCTTGCGGGTCATGACGAACATGATCGGCTCCATCGGGAAGGCGCCGAAGAACAGCCGGTTGGCGAAACCGGGGCTGTAGTCGTGACGTCCGCGGATGATGAGCCGGGTCTTCTCGCCCGGGTTCTCCGCGAGCCGGAACTGCCACGTGGCGACGGCGTAACCGCCCTCGGCCGGTTGCTCGTCGGGGTAGGGCGCGCCGTGCAGCACCAGCGTCTCCGGCGGCTCGACCTGCTCCACGCGAAGAGGCGGCGACTCGGGGTGGAGGCTGATCGGGTCGCCGAGGTCGAGCTGCTGGAGCTCGGGCACGACGTGGTCGACGTTGTGGATGCGGCAGCCGAGCAAGTTCTCGAGGGTCTGGTAGCTGTAGAAGCCGCCTCGCCCCTGCCCGAGCTGGGCTATCCACGGCCACACGTCCTCCCGCGGAGCGCTGATGGTGATGGCGTAGGTGTAGCTCCACTCGGGTTCCGGGACCAGCGCGTCGCCGGGCATGTGATCGGCTGCCTCCTCATCGGTGGCGCCCCAGTGTCGGCGCCGTGACCCGACGAACGGCGTCGACATGATGGCGGCGGCGATCAACACCAGCGCCTCCGCCGTCTCGGCGATCTTCTTCGGGAGGCGGCTGATTCCCGCCATGGCGACGTCCCTTCGTGTGGAACGAGCATCGTACCGGGAGTCGAGGCGTGTTGAAGGTGATCGGGGTACGGCGTGCAGCTCAGCGGACTCTCGCCTGCTCATGCCCTTCGCGATTGCCACCGTGTACGAATCGCGGCTCACCGCGAACCGAGGGCGCCCCGTTGGGGCGCCCTCGGTTCGCGTAGCTGGTTGCCTTCCTACCTCAGCTACATCCTTTGGAGTCGCCGCAGTTGAGGCAGCGGTAGCACGATCCGTTCCTCACCGTGATGTGCCCGCAGGTGTCACAGAGGGGGGCATCGCCCATCTTGTCGGCGAGCACCGCCTGCAGTGCCGCGGTCTGCACTTCGGCCGCGGTCCGTGGCGCGATGGCGGTGGCGACGCCGCCCCGCGGCCTCACCTGCGCCGGCCTGCCGCCTGCCCCGATGATGGCCGTGCCGATCAGGTCGTCGTCGGTCTCGGCATCGACGAACTCGGCCGCTCTCGTCTCGGCGGCGATGTCCATCTCCTTGGCGGCATCCTCCAGGGCCATCTGATACCCGGCCTCGACTGCGATGCCCTCGGGTGGCTCCGGCAGCTCGCCTCGCACCGGGGGCACCTGTGCCAGCTCGTCCCGGTGGAGGTACTCGACCCCGAGCGCCCGGAAGACGTAGTCGATGATCGAGTTGGCCATCTTGATGTTGGGGTGGCCCTCCACCATGCCGCGGGGTTCGAACGTCTGGAAGGTGAACGTGTCGACGAACTCTTCCAGTGGGACGCCGTATTGGAGTCCCTTCGAGACCGCGATTGCCAGGCAGGAGAGAATCCCGCGCAGTGTGGCGCCTTCCTTGGCCAGGTCGATGAACAGCTCGCCGAGGGTGCCGTCGGCGTACTGGCCGGTGCGCAGGAAGACCTTGTGGCCACCCACCCGGGCCTCCTGGGTGAAGCCGTGCCGCCGCGCCGGCAGGAGGAAGCGGGGCCGGTGGATCTCCTTGTAGGCCTGGGTCGGCGAGACCCCGGGAGCGAACATGCCGCCGTGGACGATCTGGCCGGAGACCATCTCCATCTCGTCGTCGAGGGCGTCCTGGAGGCCGTCCTCGTCCTGCTCGGAGGCGACCTCGTCGCTGCCCGACGACAGCGGCTGCGATGCCTTCGAACCGTCCCGATACAGTGCTATCGCCTTCAGGCCCAGCTCCCAGGACATGCGGTAGGACTCAGCGATATCGTCGGTTGTGACCTCGTTGGGCATGTTGATCGTCTTCGAGATCGCTCCCGAGACGAAGGGCTGCGCCGCCGCCATCATCTTGATGTGGCCGGTGTGGTGGATGAAGCGCTGTCCCAACCGCCCGTTGCGGTTGGCGGTGTCGAACACCGGGAGGTGCTCGTCGAGCACGCCGGGAGCGCCCTCGATGGTCTGGTGCCCGCAGATGTAGTCGTTGGCCTCCTGGATTTGGGTCCCGGTGAAGCCGAGGACCCGCAGCATGTCGAATCCGGCCTCCTTGTACTGCTCCGGCGTGAAGCCGAGGCGCTGCATCGTCTCCTCGCCCAGGGTCCACTGGTTGAAGGCGAAGCGCAGCTCGAACACTCCGGGCAGGGTGCGCTCTATCTTCTCGATGTCCTGGCCGGTGAAGCCCTTTGCGATCAGCGTCGCCGAGTTGACGTGGGGCGCACCGTGCATCGACATGGTGCCTACCACGTACTCGATGATCTGCTCGATGCTGCGCTCGGCGTATCCGAGGCGGTGCAGCGCCGGGGTCAGCGACTGGTTGGCGATCTTGAAGTAGCCGCCGCCGGCGAGCTTCTTGAACTTC
>CAZMSN010000105.1:0-2400 GCA_964569015.1 uncultured Acidimicrobiaceae bacterium
GATCGACCACATCACGATCCATCACGCCTGGAGCGAGAACGGCGGCTCCGGCCCCGCCGTGTTCCGAAGTTGGCAGAACTACCACCTCTCGCTGGGATGGCCCGACCTGGCGTACCACTTCATCGTGGGACGCGACGGGAAGGTGTACGAGGGCCGCCCTTACACGGCGGTCGGCGACACCGCCACGTCCTACGATCCCACCGGGCACTTCCTCATCGTGGTGGAAGGCAACTTCGACAACGACGAGCCCAGCGCCGAGCAGCTCGAGATGCTGGCGCGGATGATCGCCTGGGCGTCGGCGCAATTCGATGTCCCGGTGGACGAGATCGCCGGACACCGCGACTACGCCGGCACGACCTGCCCCGGCGCCAATCTCTACGCCAAGATCGTCGACGGGTCACTGGCAGAACGGGCCGCCGAGATCCTGGCGGCCGGCGGCGTCACCCTCACCTACGACGGCTGAGGGCCGCCATCCTGCGGTGACTCCTGTGGGACCACGGCTCGTGGGGGGATTCCGGCGAGGGTGCGGAAGGCGCGGCGCAGCCCCTTCCGGTTGAGCACGACGTGGCCGATGGTCACCGCCGCGATCCCCACCGCCACCCAGAAGTGCACGTCCTTCCACTCCGACTTGGTGAGCCAGAGGATCACCTCCCGGCCCGAACGGCGGCCGGTGGGGGCGAAGTAGAGCAGGAACCCGGTGACGGCGACGACGACCCACCCGAACACCATGATCGACGAGAACACCGCTCGGAGGCGGAGCCGTATCCGGGGCCAGCTCTCGGGTGACATGCCGTCACGCTACCCGAAAGAGGCGCTCGAGGCCGCAGGTGGTGTGCTCCGGGATGACACGAACGATGAGCCGCGGTCGTGCTGTTCTTGATCGTGGCGGCGTTGCTGGTCGGCAATCTACGGAGAGCGCCGGCCGAAACCTGACGGCCGCTGCATTCCCTACCCACGTTCCAGCTCGGCCGCCACCCGCATCTCGCGCCGGAACCGCTTCCAATCCGACTGCTTCACCGACAGCGTGACATCGGTGATGATCTGGACAACGCCGATGACGACCAACGCCACCCACGACCACGTCGGCGCCCCCATTCCCCAGGCAGCACCGAGCAGCAGGAACGGCATCACCTTGGTGGTGATCGCCCCCGAGGCGTGCATCCATGCCCGAGACCGCGCCGGGGTCCGCAGGTAGGTGGCGTAGTCGGTCTTCACGCCCGGCTGGGGCCGGGTGGGCCCCGCGACGAACCAGTGAGTGAACCGGATGCCCGCAAACCGCCCCACCACCAGATGGGCCAGGGTGTGCGTCGATACCAAGAGTGCCCCCGCGCCGGCGAGCAGGCAGAAGCCGCTCAACGCCCCGTCGACGAAGAAGCCGGCCGCCACGGCCACCAAACCGGCGACCGCCAGCGCCATCATGAGCCCGGCACCGATCACGACCGGCACGGACAGCCAGGCCCAGCGTTCGAAGGCAACCCGATCGATGACGGCGATGCGATCGGCGTAGCGAGCCACCAGCGCCGGATCACGCTTGACGGCGGCGATCACCCGCCAGAACCCAAGCGATCCCAGCTCGACCGGCCCCTCACCGTCGAGTTGCCGCTCACACTCCACCAGCACCGCTTCGAGTTGGCTCGTGTCCATGCCACACCGTCCCTCGCCGGCTCCCAACGGCCCCGCCTCTACGGCCTCCCCATGCACATGGTGCGCCGGGCCGAGCGTACGGTGGAGCCTCCCCGGCTGCAACCCGCCCTCCCCGGGTCAGCTTCCAAGCGGCTCGGTGAGGTACCGCTGGATCGTGGGGCTGATCAATCGGATGAGCTCCTCGTCGTCGATCTTGGCCAGGTCTCTGACCCCGATGAGGTGACGGGCCACGAACAGCCCCACCAGATGCGATCCGATGAGCGCGACGCGGAGCCGGATGTCCGGTACCGGGTGCACCGCCTCGAAGCGGGAGATGATTGCCTGCTCGATGAACTCCCGCAGCATCGAGGCGGCCCGGGGATTCGTGGCCGCAGCCCGCAACAGCGAAGGCACCGGGCCCTTGGCGGTCATGAGGGTGGAGACGTAGAAGCGAGCCGTCGCTTCGCCCATGTGCTCCAGGTCACTGGAGGCCAGTTCTCTGGTAAGGACATCCACGGGATCGGCGGGGATCTCGTGGGCGGCGACGAAGAGGGAATGCTTGGGCCCGAAGTAATGGTGCACCAGCGCCGGGTCGACACTCGCCCTGGCGGCGATGGCCCGGATCGTGGCACGCTCGTACCCCACCTCTCCGAAAGTGGCCCGAGCGGCGTCGAGGATGGCCGCGCGGGTCACGGAGGCGTCGCCGGGCCTGCGTCCTCGGCGCTTCGGCTTCACGCGATCATCCCGGTCCGTCGGCAAGGACCATGACCTCCTCCA
>CAZMSN010000106.1:0-2246 GCA_964569015.1 uncultured Acidimicrobiaceae bacterium
GGCGTCAGGAGACCGGCAACGAGGTCCGTGTCACCAGCCAGCAGCACTCCCATCATTTGCGCCACCAACGTGGTGTCCAGCGTGTATGCGGCCGGAACCGGAGTCGTCCAGATCCCGTTCAGCGCCACCGTCTGACCTGCCGTCTCGGGCCCGATGACGGCGAGCCCGGTCTCCAGTGCCGCGACGCCGAATCCGCTGCCGTCGTCCCCATACCCGGGGAGACGCGACAACTGCCAGGTGGCGCCGCCGTCGATCGACGACCACACTGCCGGCTCGTCGTTGACCGAGCCCGCCACGACGAGGTGATCGCCAAGCCCGGCGAGAGCCCTCATGGCGCCCTGTCGGGGAAGTGTCGTGAACCACCCGGGGACGACGCTCACAGATCCCGTGGAGCCCTCCATCTCGACGAACGGCGGAGAGATTCCGGTCACCTCGAACCGAACCCCGACCGTTTCGATCACGCTCCCGGCCGAGAGGCGATGCTCCTCTCCGTCGATCGTGAAGATCGCCTCCGGAGAATCCTCCCCGACGACCTCGCGCAGCTGCACCTCGATCGGCGGCAACGCCAACACCGGATCGTCCTCGGCCACCCGGGCCCAGTCGAAGCCGTCCGCGCTCCGCCACACGGCCGGCAAGACCCCATCCTCGCCCCGGATCGTCCCCACTGCCCTCAGTCCGCTCGCTGTCTCGGTGATGTCGTACAGCACACCCGAAACGCCGGCAGGTAGCAGCGTCGACGAGTAGCCCCCGATGGCGTCCCACTCCACACCGTGTGTCGAGGTCATCACCAAGGGGCGCCACGGATCTTGTCTCTGGCTCCCGGCGATCGACCCGACAACGTAGTACCGCTCACCGGTGGCGACGACCGCATTGAGCTGTACACGATCGTCCTGGTCACCGGCGTAGGAAACGTCGTTCCAACCGCCACTGATGCCCTGCGCCCAGGTGACCATCTTGACCTCGCCGGTGTCTGGCCGCTGCACGATCACGACCACGCCGGCAGGACCGGCGGCCGCGTCCACCAGAGACCATCCCGAGAGCGCATCCTGAATCCCGAGGTACCTCCACTCGGTGGGTGCGGACGCCTCCCAGATCCCGATGTCGCCCTCTCCGACACTCCCCATCGCCAGCGCCCCCGGCTCATCCGGGATCACGACGAACAGCTCGGAATCGACCCCTTGCGGTGCCTCGACGTCCGGCACCAGCCGCCACTCGGTCCCGATCTCGAGCCATACGGCGGCGGCGCCTTCCCGGCTCCCGACGGCGACCATTGTCGAAGCCACCACGTCGAGGTCGTTCATCGAGATCGACGAAGCCGAACCGGATATCGCGTTCGCCCATAGGACGTGTGGCTCGCCTGCGGAGTCCGGTCCGATATCCACCACGAGGTTGGCGGCATGGTCGTCGAGTGAAGCCTCGGTCGGCGAAGGCGAACTCTCCTCGGCGCCACCGCCACTACTCAGCGCCGCGAGCGCGATCACGGTCGCGACCACGAGGGCGCCCGGTCCCAGCCATCGCAAGGAAGAACGGCGCTGCTCGATGCGCACCAACTCGCCGGGCCGTCGCTCGCGGGGCGGCAGCACCCGGATCGCGTCCCTCTCTTCCTCCTTGTCGCGCGGCCCCTCGTATCCGCCCATCCGGCCATTCTGGGCGCAGAGGGCAGAAACGGCAATGTGGCGCGGTCCCCATGCCGACGGTTAGAGAATGGGCCGGGGAGAATACGCCCGTCGGGACTTTGCACTCTGCGTCCCCTCGGCTCGAGCGCTACCTGCGGTGGCGCTTCGTCGGTCCAACCTCAACTGAGGGGGCACGGAGCAGAAGCCCGCCTCACCGGAAGTCGGCGAGGAACTCTCTGACGGGCTGCTCGAGGCCGCCGGCGACCGCCACGAAACCGGTGAGCTTGGGACTCGGCTGGTTGAAGGCGACCTCCTCACCGTCGGGACCGAACACGGCGCCCCCGCCGGCGAGCACCAGCGCCGCACCACCCGCGACGTCCCACTCGTGCTTGGGGACCAACGTCCAGGTGGCGTCGGCCCACCCGGCGGCGACGCATGCCAGCTTGAAGGCGGCCGAGCCCATCGTCCGCACCGAGATCGGGGTGGCGAAGAAGCGTTCCCACTCCCCCCGTTTCACCTCGCTGCGGGAGGCCAGCACCACCGCCCCTCGCAGGTCGGTCCGGGCTGTGGTGCGAGCCGGCTCCCCGTTCACGATCACCCCGTCGTCGACCGAGCCCACGATGCGGAGAC
>CAZMSN010000107.1:0-2209 GCA_964569015.1 uncultured Acidimicrobiaceae bacterium
CGATTTCTTGGCCGCGATGAAACGACCCGAGTAGGAATCTCGCTTCACCCACTGGCCGGTACTCGAGTTCCTGACCTGACTCCGACCGGCCACAGCCCCCTGCCGGTGTCCGTTCCCTGTGTTCTTCGCCACGTCAGCGTCCTCCTGGCCAGGGCCACTCGAGCAACCGCTCCTCGGCACCGGGAGAGTCGTCTTCTCTCGTGGACATGCCGTCGAAGGTACTGCGGCGCTATGACATGCCGACGCCATTGAGCCCCGCCGGCAGGGGCGCCGCTCTCGCCCCTACTCCTTCGGGTGGGCGCGGAACCACTCCACCGTGGCAGGAATCGACTCGCTGAGCGGGGTGGCGTGCCAGCAGAATGTCTGCTCGAACCTGCTGGAGTCGACCACGACGGGCTCCTCGAACTCGTGGAGCATCTCCTTCGTCTCCCGGACGACACCGTTGAAGAGCCCCACGTAGGCCCTGCTCCTCGACTGGCCCGTCGCCGCTATGCTATGGCTCATGAGTTCAACCATTCTTGAAGCAACATCGGCTGAATCGAGGGCGCAGGTGTTCGCCGCGATGAGTGACCCGATCCGGCTCCGGATCCTCGACCGGCTCGCCTCCTGCAAGCAGTGCGTGTGCGAGATCCAAGAGTCGGTGGCCGTCGCACCGAACCTGTTGTCCTATCACCTGCGGGTGCTGCGAGATGCGGGCCTGGTGGAGACGACTCGCCGGGGCCGCTGGGTCGACTACGAGATCGCATCCGACGCCGCCGGGTTGATCACCGGTGCGCTGCCGAGTGCGGTGACCGCGCCGCAAACCGCATGACCGCTCCGGCGCCGGTGGATACGGCACCGGCGAGGGAGCGGCTCCGGTCGCCGTGGATCGGTGTTGGTGTCGCCGCCGTCCTCTGGATCGCCGCATACGCCATGAATCGCCCCTTCTGGGAATGGCTCATCGGTAACGTCGCCGGTGTCGACCTGGAGAGCCGGGTCGGGTCGTCGGTCGAGTTCTTCGTCTACGACACCATCAAGATCGCGCTGCTGTTGGCCGGGATCATCTTCGTGGTGACGGTGCTGCGCAGCTTCATGAGCGTGGAGCGCACCCGAGCGTTGCTCGGCGGCCGCCGGGAAGGAGTCGGCAACGTGGCCGCGGCAGGCCTGGGGGTGGTGACACCGTTCTGTTCGTGCAGTGCCGTTCCCGGGTTCATCGGGTTCGTCGCCGCCGGGGTGCCGTTGGGAGTGACGATGAGCTTCCTCATCGCCAGCCCGATGGTCAACGAGGTCGCCATCGTGCTGCTCTTCGGCCTGTTCGGCTGGAAAGTCGCCGCCCTCTACGTCACCGCCGGGCTGTTCGTCGCGATCGTGGCCGGCTGGGTGATCGGGCGGCTGCGCCTCGAACGATGGGTCGAACCGTTCGTGTTCGAGACCACGCTGCGGGGCCAACCGATCGACTCGTCGGCTGGGCTGAGTTGGTCGGACCGGTTCACGATGGGCCGCGAAGAGGTCCGCAGCATCATCGTGAAGATCTGGCCGTACCTCCTCGTCGGTATCGGAGTCGGGGCGGTGATCCACGGCTGGGTCCCCGAGGACTTCTTCGCACGGATCGCCGGTTCCGGCAACCCGCTGGCGGTGCCGGCCGCGGTGGTGCTGGGCATCCCGCTCTACTCGAATGCCGCCGGGATCCTGCCTCTGGTCGAAGCGCTCCACGCCAAAGGCCTCGCCATCGGCACCGTGCTCGCCTTCATGATGTCGGTGGTGGCGCTGTCACTTCCCGAGATGATCCTGCTGCGACGGGTCCTCAAGCCTCGCCTGCTCGCGGCCTTCGTGGCCGTGGTCGGAACCGGCATCCTCGCCGTTGGGTTCCTGTTCAACGTAGTTCTGTGAAAGGAGACGACACCATGGACATCAAAGTGCTCGGACCGGGGTGCACCAACTGCAAGACTCTCGAAGCCCGCGTCCTCGAGGCCGTCACCGAACTCGGCGTCGACTCGTCCATCGACAAGGTCACCGACTACCACGAGATCGCCTCCTACGGGGTCATGTCCACCCCGGCCCTCGTCATCGACGACCGAGTGGTCCTCACCGGCCGGGTCCCCGCACTCCCCGAGCTCCGTGACATCCTGACCGGGGCGGCTTCGTGACCGCCCAGGTCGATGACACGGCGATTGTTCGACTCCTCGGCGGTCCGGCGGGAAGTGCATTCGGCAGGTAGCGTTCGCCCGTG
>CAZMSN010000108.1:0-2025 GCA_964569015.1 uncultured Acidimicrobiaceae bacterium
ATCGCCCGCGGCTACACCTACCGGGAGGTGGGCGAGGAGCTGTTCATCTCGGTGAGGACCGTCGAGAGCCACGTGTCGTCGGTGCTCCACAAGCTGCAGCTCTCGAACCGCAACGCCCTCACTCGATGGGCAGTGGACCGCAAGCTGATCTGAGGGAGGCGCCGGGCGTTTCGGAGACCGCTGGTGGTGCTGCGGTCGCCGCGACCATGGAGCGGAGGGAGTCGGAGGCGCGGTACGCCGGGTCCCTATTCTCCGTGCATGACGTCGCCAGATCGTCCTCACGGCCTTCTCGCCCTCGCCGCCGCCACCCCGCCCGACCGGGACCGCTACGTCGACTTCCTCCGTGGGTTCAGCATCCTGGTGGTGATGCTCGGCCATTGGCTGATCGCGGTGGTCACCTGGAGCGGCGGCCAAGTCGAGGGGGCAAACGCCCTCGAGCTGATCAACGGGTTGTGGATCCTCACTTGGGTGTTGCAGGTGATGCCGCTGTTCTTCTTCGTCGGCGGCTTCGGCAATGCGGCGGCGCTGCGGGCGGTTCGCCGCCGTGGCGACGGGTACTCCGCCTACCTCGCCCGCCGGATCGTGCGGATGCTGCGGCCGACCGTGGCGTTCCTTGGGGTCGGGTCGCTGGTCGTGGTAGCGCTCGATGCCGCCAATGTCGCCGACAACGTGGTGTTCCCGGCCTCGACGCTCATCACCCGCCCCTTGTGGTTCCTGGGTGTGTACCTGATCGTGGTGGCGTTGGCGCCGCTGATGCTCGCGCTGCACGAGAGGTTCGGGTGGGCCGTCCCCCTCGCCCTGGTGATGACGGCCGGCGTCGTCGACCTCTTGCGGTTCGGTTTCGACCTCTCCGCCGTCGGTTACGTCAACTACCCGGTGGTGTGGCTGCTCGCCCACCAGTTGGGCTTCTTCTACGGCGACGGCTCCGTGCTCGACCGGCGGCGGTGGGTGCTGACCGGGGTGGGGCTGGCGGGGATGGTGGTGGCAACGACCGCGGGCCCGTATCCGGGGTCGATGGTGGGGCTCGCCACCGACGAGTTCTCCAACATGGATCCTCCGACGATCGCCATCGTTGCCCTCACGTTGTGGCAGGTGGGCCTGGCGATGATCCTGCGGGAGTCGATCACTCATCGCCTCGCCGCGGTGCGGGTGTGGGCCGTGGTCATCCTCGTCAACTCGGTGATCATGACCGTGTTCCTGTGGCACCTGACGGCGATGCTGCTCGGGGTCGGGATCCTGTACCCGCTCGGGTTCCCGCAGCCGGCAGCAGGTACCGGCCTGTGGTGGGCGCTGCGTCCAGTGTGGATCGTGGTGCTCGCGGTGTTGCTGGCGGGACTGGTGGCGATCTTCGGGAGGGTTGAGCAGCGCACCCGCTTCACCACGCCGGCGTCGCCGCCGGCGCCCGGGTCGGCGCTCACCTCCACGGCGGGTGTCGCCCTGGTGACGCTGGGCGTGCTCGGCTTCGCCATGGGAGGGATGCACCAGCTCTTCTCGCTCACCGGCGTGGAAGTGGTGGTGTTCCGCATCAATCCGGCGCTCTCCATCATTCACCTCGGTCTGGGAACGGTGCTGGTGCTGGCGGCGGCGCGGGAGGCGAGGGTGGTACGCCGGGCCGCCGTCTGGTGCGGCGCCGGCCTGGTGACGCTGGTGATCGCAGGGTTGATCCTGGCGGGGCGTCCCGACGTCAATCGCCTCACCCTCAACGGTGCCGACACGGTGCTGCACGCCGTTGCCTGCGTGACGCTGGCCGCTGCCGTGGTGCGTCTCCGCCGAGTTTCGGCGGGACAGCCGCCGGGTGGCTAGCGGGGAGACCGGACGCATCCGTCGAGTGACCTTCTCCCCTCTTGCATAAACGCGAATCGTGCCTACGGTTGTGACACGATCTACCAAGAAGGGGGGAGCTGCAATGCTCAGTCTTCGTACCCACCGCACTGCGGTGGTCGGCATCTCGCTCATCGCGCTGTTCGTGCTCTTCGCTGGGATTGCCTTGGCGGTGCTGCCACCCGGGGGAACGTTCATCGACGA
>CAZMSN010000109.1:0-1944 GCA_964569015.1 uncultured Acidimicrobiaceae bacterium
TGGATTGACCCCTGCACGATCAGGGTGCCCTCGGGGAGGGGTCAGGCCGGGGCGACGGCGGCGACGAGGGCGACGAGGGATGCGGGATTCGGTGAGGATCGGGCCGGCGCCGGCGTGCGCAATTCGCCGCCCGGCGCGACCGGCAGCCACGATGTGGGGTGGAGGCCGGTAGCCTGGCTGCTCTCCGCGGGAACCGAGGTCGGATGACTGAAGCGCCAGGCGAGGCGACACCGCGCCGTTCCTGGATGCCATCGCCCGCCGAATGGGGGCTCATCTCAATCGCCGCCGTCGTGGCGGCAACCGTCGCCTTGTGGCTCATGCGGGATGGCTGGTTCCGCTGGGATGCCTGGGACTACGTCCAATCCCGATCCGCCAGGACGATCCGCGGTCTCCTCGGCCAACATGCCGGCAGCCTCCAGTGGTTCGCCGTCGTGTTCTACCGCGGCATGATCAAGATCGTCGCGTTCGACTACTGGCCCTGGTACGTGCTTCCCCGTGCGATTGGGTACCCCCTCGTCGTCATCGGCGTCTGGCTGGTTGTGCTACGTCGCGGGGCGCCGCGCACGATCGCGGGCGCCGGCGCCGTTGTGCTGATGTTCCTCGGGGCTTCGGGCTTCCTCTACGACGGCACGGTCGGCCATCTCGCCTCGGTCACGGCGGGAGTGGTGGCGGTCGAGATGCTCGTTGCAGATCGGTGGAAAGGCTGGCGATCGTGGGCGTTCGGTTTTGCGGCCTTCATGACCTTGACGACCGGGGAGATCGGCGCAGCCTTCTACGCAAGTCTCTGGGCGACCGCCCTCATCTACCGGCGACGCGCCGTGGTGTTCTTCGGTCTGGCGCCGGCGGGTCTTTTCTACGTGGCCTGGTACCTGCGGATGCACAACGCCTACAACTCCGTCAGCCTCCACGACGTGACGACTGCCCCGATCGGAGTACTCCGGTTGCTTGCCTTCCACCTGCCTCGGTCGTTGGGCTGGGGATGGGACTGGCTCACTGTGGCCCTCGTGGTGGTGGGGGTTGTCGCGGCGATGCGCCGGCCCGACCTCCGGGTGGTGACGACTGCCTGGGTGCTCACCGTCGTGGCGTACTTCGCGCTGGCGTGGGCGGTGCGGATCGCCTCCGGACACGCCCGAGTGTCGACGCTTCGCTACGGCTTGTGGCCATCGGTGCTGCTCTACCTGGCGATCATGCCGGCCCTGCCCCGACTCCGTGTGCGGCTCGATGCCCTGATCGCAGTCGTGGCGCTGACGGCGGCATTGTGGTTGAACGTGCCGGTCTGGGTGAACGAGATGCGCGACGCGGCCGAGGACGGCGCGAGGAATCGAATCCGGGCGGAGGCGGCGATGACGCTGCTCGACGCCGGTGAACCGTATCACCCTTCGGGACGGCTCGTCATGTCCGGTGGGTGGGCCGTGCCCAAAGGGTTGTTGCGCATGGATCGGGAGGGCTGGGACTGGCATCCGGTCCAGGATCAGGAGGAGCTGGACGCGGCGCGGATCAGGATCCGCACTATGCCCCGTCCTGCTGGCGTCGATGGCGTGCCTCCTTGCGTGACGCTGGCCGAGGGCGACATCGAGGTGAGAGAGATCGTTGGCAAGGGGAGGGTGATCGTCACCCCGGAGAGCGGCGAGCCGACGCTCGTCACGGACTGGCTCGACCAGTGGGGGCCGAGTCGGCGCGAGGACGGGCCGCGGTCGGCCATGGAGCTGCAGTATCAGGCCGGTCCGGGGGCGACCGTTACATGGTCGGTGACCGGCGGTGTCGTGACGCTTTGTGAGCCTGCCGACGGCGAACCGGGATTCTGAGCCGCTGCGCCGGAAAGTCGGCGCCGGTGGCCGCGAGCGTTACTGCGGATCCGGGGCGCTCGAGGAGCTCGCCCGTGATGCTTGCGCCAACTCCTTGATACCGAGCATCATCTTGCGGGTCATGACGAACATGATCGGC
>CAZMSN010000110.1:0-1910 GCA_964569015.1 uncultured Acidimicrobiaceae bacterium
GCTCGGGTGAGGATCTGGTGATCTTCAACCAGTTCGACGAGTTCGGGAACTACCTGTGGCACTACACCGTGACCGGCCCCGCCATGGTCGAGGTGCTCGAAGCGGTCATGGGGCCCCGGGACCAGTTCTTCGGGGTCACCCTCACCACCGGATCGGCGGGCACCCTCGCCTCGGGCGACTACCTCAAGCAGGTGTACCCGACGGCGAAGATCGCCGCCGGCGAGGCCCTGCAGTGCCCCACCATGCTGTGCAACGGCTTCGGCGAGCACCGCATCGAGGGAATCGGCGACAAGCACATCCCGTGGATCCACAACATGAAGAACACCGACATGGTGATGGGCATCGACGACGAAGCCACCATCAGCCTCATCCGCCTCTTCAACGAGCCCGCTGGACGGGAGTACCTCGCCAATCAGGGCGTCGCGGCGAATCTCATCGACAAGCTCCCCCTGCTCGGGATTTCCGGGGTCGGCAACCTGCTGATGGCCGTCAAGTTCGCCAAGTACTACGAGCTGACCGGCAACGACGTGATCATGACTCTCGGCACCGACTCGATGGAGATGTACGGCTCACGCCTCGTGGAGCTCAATGAGGAGCGCGGCGGATTCACCACGCTCGACGCCGCCGGCGCCTACCACCGATACCTGATGGGAACCAGCATCGACCACGTCCAGGAGCTGGGCTACCACGACCGCAAACGCATCCACAACCTCAAGTACTACACCTGGGTCGAGCAGCAAGGAAAGACCTACGAGGAGATCCAGGCCCAGTGGTACGACCCCGACTACTGGACGTCGATCCAGGCGATGGTCGATCCCATCGACACCCTCATCGACCAATTCAACGACAAGGTCGGGCTCTAGCAGAGGCGGGCCGGCTTCTCCTCGCGGTGGCAGCGGACGACAATCAGCAGGTGACTCGTTGTTGCCTCAGCTCGCTCCTGACGGCCGCGCTGCTCCTCGGCGCGTGCTGCTGCACCGGTGAAAGTGACTCGGGCCCCTCGACGACGGGCAGCGCGGCCATCCCATCGGTCTGGACTCCGGCGCCGGGGACGACCTGGCAGTGGCAGCTCACCGGCACCGTCGACCTCACCGTGGAGGCGGAGGTCTTCGACGTCGACGGCTTCGACACCGACCCATCGGTGGTCGAGCGCATCCACGCCGCCGGCGCCAAGGCGATCTGCTACGTGAGCGTCGGCGCCTGGGAAGACTGGCGCCCCGACGCCGCCGACTTCCCGGCGTCGGTGATCGGCGAGGCCAACGGCTGGCCGGGAGAACGGTGGTTCGACATCCGCCGCATCGACGTGCTGAGACCACTGATCGAGGCACGCCTCGACCTGTGCCATGACAAGGGATTCGACGCCGTCGAACCCGACAACGTCGACGGCTTCCAGAATGACACCGGCTTCCCCCTCACCGCCGCCGACCAGCTCGCCTTCAATCGCTTTGTCGCCGAGGCCGCTCACGCCCGGGGCCTGTCCGTCGGGCTCAAGAACGATCCGGAGCAGGTCCCCGACCTCGTCGCCGACTTCGATTGGGCGCTCACCGAGCAGTGTCATCGCTACGGAGAATGCGAGGCGTTCCTGCCGTTCATCGCCGCCGGCAAGGCCGTGTTCCACGTTGAGTACGAGGTCCCGCCCTCCGAGTTCTGTGAAGCGACCACCGCCCTCGCCTTCAGTTCCATGGCCAAGTCACACGATCTCGACGCCTCCCGGCAGCCGTGCTGGGAGCCCTAGGGCCCTGTCCAGGGCCCTAGCATCGACGTCATGGCAAAATGCCTCGCCCTCGCCCTGCTCCTCGCCGTCGCGACACTGGCACCCGCCGCCGCCGCCGACCTTCCGCCGGGCGGCACTTTCCTCGACGACGACACCAGCATCCATCAGAGCAACATCGAGGCGATCGCCGCCGAAG
>CAZMSN010000111.1:0-1795 GCA_964569015.1 uncultured Acidimicrobiaceae bacterium
CGACTCGAGCGAGCTGTCGACCTTCTCCTTCCACACGTTGTTGGGCACATGCGGGCAGTACGCGGTGTCGCCGCATCCAGAGGTCAGCCCGGCCGCGGCGAGGCGGTTGATATCGTCCTCGAAGACCGAGCCGTCGTCGTCGGTGAAGCGATCGGTCTCGGCTTCTGCCGTGTAGCCGAAGGCCCGCACCAGGAACGCTGCGATCTCTCCCCGGCTCGCGGCCTCGTCGGGACAGAACTCCGTGTTGTCGGGCGGATTGCACCCCTTCGTGATGCCGGACGCGGCGAGAGCGTTGATCGAGGACTCGTGGATGCTGTCCTCGTCATCGACGAAGTGGTCCTCGCCGGCAGCGGGGAGGTCGAGAGCCCGCACCAGGATGGTGGCCATCTCGGCCCGGCTCAAGGTGCGGTCGGGGCAGAAGCGGTCGTTGGCAGGGGGATTGCAGCCCTTGGTGAGTCCGGCGGCGACGCTTGCCTCGATGAAGCCCTCTTCGCTCAGTCCGTCGTCGTCTACGAAGGTTCCGCCGGGAGGCAACTCGGGCGGCGTCTCGGCGGCGAAGGTTGCAGGAGCCGTCGAAGCCACCATGAGTACGGCCAGGGCGCCGAGCCGGATGGTCAGGCGGCCTCGTCTCACCACGCTGGTTTCCTTCGTCGCCACCGGTGTAAGAGCCTACCGGGAGCCGAATCGGTGTTCGAACAGAGATTCCCGCCGGTTTGCGGGAAGAGACCTGCACTTGGGTGGAGTCATCGGCCATCGAGCCGGCTGTCTGTAGGGCGACTCGATCATGGATGTCGCGGCGCGCTGGCAACCCGACACAACGGTGCGAACGGGCCATGTAGTCACCTTCAGTTTCGTGTTCAACATGTCGACATGGTGGTGATGGTTCTCATCGAAGGAATCGCCGTGCCTCAACGAGCAGAATTGTGCTTTGGCGCCCGGCGGTGGGCGCGATAGTGGTGTATCCAGGCTTCCTGCGGACGCGGGACAGATCGAGCGGCCCTGTTCGCGTTCTGCTGGTCGACGGCGAGCGGGACGCCTTCGATCTGGTCGTGGCAGCTCGAGAGGATCTCGGCGTGCCATGCCATGAGGTCGAGTGGGTCACCTCATACGAGGATGCGCTGGATGCAATCAAACGCAACGAGCACGACGTTCTGCTCGTCAACTACCGACTCGGGGAGCAGACGGCTCTCGATGTGCTGCACGCCGTGGCGGAGAGCGAATTGACTGCACCGGCGATCGTGCTGGCCGAGGCCGGTGACGCAGGCCAGGCCGGCGCCGCTCTGGAGGCCGGCGCCGCCGATTTCCTGGTCAAGGGGGAGTTCGACGCGGCGCGGCTCCACCGTGTGATCTGCTACGTCTGCAAGTGGCACGGGCTGATCGCCGATCTGGATCATGAGCGGTTCCTCCTCGACGCTCTTCTCGAGAATCTCCCGGCGAGCATCTACTTCAAGGACACCGAGTCCCGCTTCATGCGGGTCAGCAAGGATCTCGCCCGCAAGTTCGGGCTCGCCGACACCGAAGGCGCCATCGGCAAGTCGGACTTCGACTTCTTCGCGGAGGAGGCTGCCTCGCGGATGCGTGCGATGGAGCTGATCCTGATCAACGAAGAGCAGCAGGTCCTTCTCCAGGAGGAGAAGGAGGTGTGGCCCGACGGTTTGGTGACGTGGGCGGGAAGCACCAAGCTCCCTCTGCGTGCGCCCAGTGGCGAGATCGTTGGGATGTTCGGTATCACCCAGGACATCACGACGAAGAAGCTCGCCGAGTCTGCCCTGCAGGAGGCCAAGAAGGCCGCCGA
>CAZMSN010000112.1:0-1779 GCA_964569015.1 uncultured Acidimicrobiaceae bacterium
ACGGCAGGCCCGAGGTGGTTCTCGCTGACGAGATGCAGCAGCTCTTCGGCGGCCGACGCTCCTTCGACTGTGGCATCGCCGAGAGGGAAGGGGCAGTGGCGCCCGTCCCCGCCTTCGATCGCCACGGCTCGGTGAAGGAGGGCCTGTGAAACGCCCTCGCCTGATTCTCACCAAGCGCATGGTGGCCCATCCCTCCGACAGTCACACCATCGTCCGCTACGAAGCAACCGGCGGCTATGCCGCGCTCCGCAAGGGCTTCGAGGAGATGACGCCCGAGGCCGTCGCTGCCGAGGTCGAGTCCTCCAATCTGAGGGGCCGCGGCGGAGCCAACTTCCCCGTCGGAGCCAAGTGGGGATTCCTGGCACAGACCAAGCCGCGCTACCTGGTCGTCAACGGCGATGAATCCGAGCCGGGAACCTTCAAGGACCGGCAGCTGCTGGAGCGGGATCCTCACCAGCTCATCGAGGGCACGATCCTCGCCGCCTACGCCCTCGAGGTGAACCATGCCTTCATCTATGTTCGTGGCGAGTATCCGAAGGCGGCCCGCCGGGTTCAGGCCGCGGTGGACGAGGCCTACACCCGCGGCTACCTGGGGAAGGACATCCTCGGGATCGGCTTCGATCTGGACATCACCGTGCATCTCGGTGCCGGCGCCTACATCTGTGGCGAGGAGACGGCACTGCTCAACAGCCTGGAGGGCCGACGCGGCGAGCCCCGCATCAAGCCGCCATTCCCCGCGGTGGAAGGCCTCTACGGCAAGCCGACGATCATCAACAACGTAGAGACGATCTCCAACCTGCCGTGGATCGTGCTCAACGGGGGAGCCCGCTACGCCAAGATCGGTCCCAAGACCTCCGCCGGAACGAGGCTCATCTCGCTCTCGGGACACATCGAGCGTCCCGGCAACTACGAGATCGTGATGGGACTGTCGTGGCGTGAGCTCATCTACGACATCGGCGGCGGCATTCCCGGTGGCCGCGGCCTCAAGGCGTGGATCCCCGGCGGGGCATCGGCGCCGTGGTTCGTTCCGAAGCACCTCGACACGGCGGTCAGCATCGACGACGTCGCCGAGAACGGCTCGATGCTCGGGTCCGGCGGCGTCATCGTGATGGACGAGACCACCAACGTCGTAGCCGCCGCCCATCGCATCGTGCGCTTTTTCGCCCACGAATCCTGCGGCGTGTGCACGCCGTGCCGGGAGGGCACGACGTGGTTGGAGCACATCCTGAAGAGGATCCTCGACGGCAAGGGGAGGCCCACCGACGTCGACCTCCTGCTCGATGTCTGCGATGGGATCAGTCCGGGCCTGCGGTGGCCTCCGGTGATGACGACGATCTGCCCGCTCGGGCCCTCGGCGGTGTCGCCGGTTGTGTCGATCATGGCGCATTTCCGCGACGAGGTCGAAGCGATGATCACCGAGGGGGTGCCCGTTGGCTGACGAGCAACCCGACATGGTCACGATCACAATCGACGGCACAGAGATCCAGGCCCGTCCCGGGAAGATGCTCATCGAGGCAGCCGAAGAAGGCGGGATCTACATCCCGCGCTTCTGCTGGCACTCGCGCATGGAACCAGTCGGCATGTGCCGGATGTGTCTCGTCGAAGTGGAGGGTCCCCACGGCCCGATGCTCACCGCCTCGTGCACGACGCCGGTCGAAGACGGGATGGTGGTGAGCACCAAGTCGGCGGTTGTCGAGAAGGCGCGAGAAGGCGTTCTCGAGTTCCTGCTCATCAACCATCCGCTGGACTGCCCGGTCTGCGACAAGGGTGGGGAGTGCC
>CAZMSN010000113.1:0-1729 GCA_964569015.1 uncultured Acidimicrobiaceae bacterium
CCCCAATGATTCGGGTCCCCCGCCCCGGCTCGTTCGAGCCGGATTCGGCGTGATCAGAACGATACCCGCGTCACCCACCAATGGCGATCGAAACCAAGGACCCAACATCGCGGTGCGCCAGCGCATAGCCCCGCTACGCGCCGCCACCGCCGCAGGCGCGACTGTGAGCATGGCAGCGACCCACTCGGGACCAAGGAGCCGCGGCGGCCGGCGTGAGTCAACGCCGGTGGCGAGGTGCCCGACCGCCAGCGATCAGGGTGAGCGGCCGCTGGTGGTGTAGACATGACCGAGGCCACTCGTCCAGCGGTGGTCACCATCATCCAGGGATTCGTGGGCCCATCCGGCCTGATGCCGGATCCGATGATCATGCCGGCACAACGGCACCAGATTGTCGACCGAGGTAGGGCCGTGCTCCGACCACGGGACCCGATGGTCGAGATCACATTGAGCCGCAGGCATACGGCAGCCGGGGAAAACACACATCGGGTTGCGAGCCTCCACCTGCCGCCGCTGGCCGGTGGAGGGCCGACGACGGGTAGTGCCGTTCACCACAACCTGGCCACTCTCGGGATCGGTGACCGTGTATCGCCACTCGGCCCCAGACTGCGATTCGGCCACCTGACGGGCGACATCGGCAACAACCGGCCCGTACCCGGCCAACTCGCCGGGAGATTCCGAAAGCCGAGCCAAGGTCTCGAGATCGGCCCGAATGTCGACCATGCCTCGATCGCCACCCGTCCCACCGGCGGCGCCGGCGCCTCCGAGCAGGTCCAACATGACATCGGCGCGGATCTGGTCCATGGTCCGCAACTCGCCATCGACCTTCAGGCCACGGGCCAGAGAGTTGATGTGGCGAGCCGCCGCCGCGACTCGATCCGGCGCAAGGTCCAGGCCCAAGAGGTTGGCAGTACCGGCTTCGGTCGGCTCACACACGACCCTGCGATCGGCAACGGCCTCCGCGTAGCGGCGCTCGGCATCCTCAGGATCAACCTCGATGCACAGCCGCCGGATACGAGCTGCCAGCTGACTGGTCGTCAGCCGGGCGGCCACCGGGGCCACCTCGTCGACCACGACGCGGGCGTTGACGTCGGGGAGGTGCAGCGTCCCGGCTGCGAACACCCGGGCGCGCCGCACGTCGATCTCACCTGAGACGAGCAGGTCCCACACTCGGGGCAGCCGCCGCCGCAGATCGAAGGCGAGGGCGAGCTCGTTGTCGGCGGCACGCCGTGTCAGGCGCAACGCCACCCGAATCTCCGCCGCGGCCGCCTCCTCCGCGAATCCGGGATCCTCACCGAGATCGACCATGGAATCGGCCACCGCCACCATGTCTCCCAACACCTGCGCCGCGTAATGCGACGCCAAACGCTGATGAGCCCGCAACACCACGACCCGATCATGACCAGATAGGTCGTCAACATCGATCGACGACAAGAACGCAGCCAGGACAGGACCCGGCTCCATCTCGTCCAGCCCTCGCGGAATACCCGCATACCTATCGAACATGTGTTCGATCATACCAGGTGTCGCCGACACGAAACAGACCCCTGCCCCGCCACGAACACCTCGGCGTGCCGCGGCGTAGAGACGGCCATCTCGGCCGAGCGGCGGCTGCTCCATGGCACCCGACTGAAGGGCGTTCTCGCCCGGCCCTAGCGAGCCACCACCACCAGGCGCGTGTCGGGGCTGAAGGCACACCCATCGAGGCTCCCGAAGAACTCAGTGCTGGAGA
>CAZMSN010000114.1:0-1706 GCA_964569015.1 uncultured Acidimicrobiaceae bacterium
CGGCGGAGTAGGTCTGGGGCAGCGTGGTGTCGGTGGCGGGATCCCAGCGGGAAGCAGAGATGCCGTTGAGGATGCCGACGATGGGGCGCCGCAGCGCCCGGACGATGCCGCCGAGCCCGAAAGACGTGGCATCGTCGGCCAGCTCCTTGGCGTGGGTGGGGCTCACCGTGGTCACCTGGGTGGCGCTGACGATGCCCGCCTTGAGGTAGTTGGCCTCGCCGTACCACTCGAGGGCGGCGCCCGGCTCGGCCAGGCTCGGGTCGACCCCGAGGAGCTCGATGACTTCCGCCAGTGGCCCCAACACGGAATAGGCGGCGTTGTGGAGGGTGAGCACGGTCGGAGTGGTCGTGAGCAGCGCCACTGCTCCGACGTGGCCGTCGTTGAGGTGCACGAGGTCGTAGTCGCCGGCCAGCGCGGCGACCGCCAGGGAGAAGCGGCCGAAGCGCCGCCAGTTGTCGTCGTAGGCGATCCCGGGGCTCGGCCCGTACAGTTTCGGCCTCCCGAACGCCTCGCCATCGTCGAAGAGCATCACCGGGACGCCCTCTGCCTCGGTCGTCCACCAGCGCCCGTGGGCCGGCGAGAGAGGGACGTCGATAGAGGCGTAGCGGGGTAGGGCCACCGTGACCTCGTGCCCACGCGCGGCCAGAGCCCGTGACAGGCCGGCAACGGCGTATCCGAGGCCGCCGGTGGAAGCGAGAGGGGCGAACTCGGGCGTGGCAACGAGGAGCTTCATATACCTTCAGGTTGACCCGCCACAGGCTACCCGTCTCGGAGGCAGAATCAGTCGCCGGTCACGGTACCGCCCAGAGTGACCTTTCTCGACGCCTGAGACTCGTCCTGTTCGAACTCGATGGCGATCATCGGCGACGTGGCAACGAGCGCCTCCAGTCCAGCCTGCGCTGAGTCCCCGCACGTGGCCGGGTCGGGAAACACCCGGCACCGGAAACCGGGATCCTCGATCGAATCGGAGAACCTGGGCTCTCAGGGGGTTTCGGCCGCCATCGTTGAGCATGCCCCGAGACCGGGCATCACGTGCTCCAGGGCGTAGGCGACGATCAACCGGAGCTCAACGACGATGCATCGCAGGCAACACCGGTGACCCGCCCCGCTGGACCCGAGACGTCAGACGGCAACGGTCTTCGGCTGCCCGAACGGATCGGCGGGGAGAGGCGCCTCGGTGCCGGGCGCCGCAGAATCGCCGCTCGCTGCGCCCGAGCACGACGAGTCACTCTCAGACCCTTGCAGGATCTGGATCATCTCGCGCCATTCGCTCGACAGCTCGCACGTCTTGCAGAGCCCGGATTCCGACCCGTCGACCGCGGGCTCTTCTCTACAGCGTGCACAGATCATTCCCCGCCCTACTCTCGGTTACCCGAACAGGTATCGGCAATAGGGCCGAATTGCTTGAATCGGCCTCGGTCACACAGGTCCTCTCCCTCGACAACGCTCCAAGCGCTCGCGGCCGTGCCGCCGACCCACTACGTCTCGTGACGCGGAAGACCCCCGGAATGATCCGAGGGTCTTCCTCCCAGTCGATTCCCTTCGAGGTCAGGTGGTGAGTCCCAACTCCGCCTTGAGCTCCTCCAACTTGGCGTCGGCCTGGACGACGTTGATGGCTTCTTTCAGCTCCGCCTCGGCCCCTTCGGGGGTTGCATCGCGCAGCTCGGCCTTCGCCATCGCCTCGGCCTTGCGGACCTCGATCTTGT
>CAZMSN010000115.1:0-1541 GCA_964569015.1 uncultured Acidimicrobiaceae bacterium
CGAGCTTCCGGACGCCGCCGTCTCGGCAGCCTGGGTGGTCGCCGTCTCGGCGGGCACCGGCTCGCCGGCCATGTCGGTCCCGGTGAGCGTCGCCACGAAGTTGGTGACGTAGTCGGTGTCCGAGCCGCCGGCTGCGTCGGCCGCGTCGAGGGCAGCCTCGATCTCGGAGGCGGTGTACACGTCGCCTTCGCCCGCCACCCCGACGTCGCTCGGTGTGAGCACGAACAGCAGGTTGTGCTCGGTGAGCCGGTCGGCCACGGCGTCACCGAACGCCACCGCTCCCGACACCGGGTCGTCGGTGAGCACGACCACCGAGAGCCGCTCACCCTGGTTGCGTGCCTCGGCCACCAGCCGGCCCGCCTCCGCTTCGGACAGGTCCGATCCAGGCTCAACGTAGACCCCGTCGTCGCGGATCTCGTCGGCGACCTGACCGGGATCGGCCGCTGCCAGAACGGGAGCCGCCGAGGCGAGGAGGAACAGAAGGGCGAGGGGGAATGCCAGGGAACGTTTCATGGCGGCAATGGTAGGCGCCCGGCTCACCACGTCTCGACCGGCTTCGGGCCTCGCCTCAGGCCTTGGAGTTCTCTACAGCGGCTGCTCCCAGCTCACGAGAGCGCTGCGCGGCAGCTCGGACGGCTTCCTCCATGAGCGCCCGGAACCCGCCCTCCTCGAGCACATGCATGGCCGCCGCGGTGGTGCCGCCCGGTGAGGTGACCTCGGCCCGCAGCCGGAAGGCGCTCTTGTCGGTCGTCGAGAGCAGGATGCCGGCGCCGCGCAACGTCTGGAGCACCAGCTTCTCGGCGGCGTGATGGGGAAGCCCCTCGCGGATGGCGGCCTCGGTGAGCGCCTCCGAGAGCAGGAACACGTAGGCGGGGCCGGTGCCGGAGACGGCCGTGACCGCGTCGAGCAGGTCCTCGGAGAGCTGGATGGTGGAGCCCACGGCCGAGAGGATCTCGTCCGCCTTGGCGAGGGCGTCGGCGCCGGCATGGGAGCCGCCGCAGTAGGCCGTCATGGCCTCGTCGACGGCGGCCGGGGTGTTGGGCATCGAGCGCACCACCGCCACGTCGGGAAGGGCGGACTCGTAGACCTGAAGGGGCACCCCGGCAGCGAGGGAGATGACGACCTGGTCGGGGGTGATGGTGTCCCGGATCTGGTCGATGAGGTGGTCGACGTCCTTGGGCTTGACGGCGACGACGACGACGTCACGGCCGGCAGCGGCAGCCGCCGGATCGAGCACCGTGGTGACGCCAGTGCGGCGCTCCGCGTCGCGGGCGCGGTCCTCCCGGCGGGCGGCGAGCACCAGGCTGTCGACGGTCCAGCCGGCCCGCAGCAGCCCTTCGGCGAGGATCTCGCCCATGGACCCGGCTCCGAGGATGGCAACGGTGGGTTTCATGCGAAGGATCATACGGGATACGGCCGAGAGGGGCCTATCCGGCAGGGGCTCAGGATGGCCTCACCGGCAGGTCACGTTGCTCGTCTCCACCTCTTCGACGCGTCCGGTGACGATGCGGGCGAGGTTCCGCAATGACTCGGTGCCGGTA